>NZ_VLNR01000042.1 GCF_007489275.1 Aquimarina algiphila | reverse complement strand
AATCCTTTTAAAACCTTGAGTATTTTATCGTAATTTGCTTGAAAGTTGTGCATATGAATTATAGTGTCGTAACTACAATTTACTGCCTTTTAGCAGTTTGCGCAACTTTTTCTAAATGCACAACGGGTAAGAAAAATACATAATTTACATTTCTGGAAGTGTGATTTGATCCATTCGGTCGAAAAATATAAGATAATATGATAGCTTTGTAGTAAATCATAATCATTTTTTGATGCCAACTTTTGAATTCATTGACCTTATACTTTTTTTTGGAATAAGCCAGGGTGTTTTTTTAGCAGCTACTATTCAGATTATAAAGAATAAGAACAAGGCTTCAAACAGAATATTATCGATAATGTTGATGCTTGCAGTTTTTATGCTTTTAGGCAGAATGATTTTTTTTAAATTTTTGACGGCTAGATTATTTCAATGGGCTATTCTTATTGATTCAGTAATTTTTATTTTCGGGCCGTTATGCTATATGTATTTTAGGCGATTGATATTTTCTAAAAATGATACATTTAAGCTTTCATGGCTTCATTATGTGCCTCTTATTCTTCATTTTTCATTCTCATTGTATATTTTTTCTTTTCAAGTCGATGATTTTTCAGATAAGTTATTATCTGGATACTTCAATGTACCTTTTTTAAGTATTGAAGGAGCAGGGATTGTTTCTAATATATACTATTGGATTCTTAATATGAAGATTTTAAAATCATATATTCATAAAGAGAAAAATCATGTTTCCTATACTCAAAGTCTGGTGTCATTTTTAAAGTTTTTTCAAATCATAATCTTTATTGTTATTACGGTTTGGATGATTAGCTTTACTTCTATGCAATTTTTTAGTTATTCTATAAAATTCATTAATTATAATTCAGTTTGGGGTACGATTTCTGTATTCATATTTGTAATTGGATATTATAGCCTTAAAGAACCGGAGTTGTTTAGAATACCTTTTCAAAAAGAAAAGACAAAATCACAACAACGGTTACCGCAAGATCAGATTATTTCTATAGGAAAAGAGCTAAATTACCTCATCCAAAAAGAAAAGATATTTTTAAAACCGAATTTAACGCTTCGCGATCTTTCCATACAATTAAATACTTCTACTCATAATATTTCGTGGTACCTTAATCATGTATCAAAAAGTAATTTTTATGACTACATCAATCATTTTAGAATAAAAGAATTTTTATCAAAAATTGATAACGATGAACACCTTCATCATACCATACTTGCGATTGCTATGGAGGTAGGTTTCAATTCAAAATCTACTTTTAATAAGGCTTTTAAATTCGAAGTTAATGATACACCAAGAAATTATATTAAAGGATTAAAAGTGGCTTAAAATAGGTGCGAATACATCCAAACCGTCGATTTTTAGAAAGGGTCTAGATACTTTAGAGCAAAACTTAAAATCATTCATTATGAAAACATGTATTAAAAACATTAGAGTAAAAGCATTGATGCTTTTTATGGTATCCACAATATTAGTATCCTTAATTTCTTGCCACGGAGATGGATTTGATCCTGATCTCGAAGTAGAAACTGTAGTTTCTCCTTTTTCTGGTAACGATGCAGTTAGTGTTGATAAGCATGGTAACATTTATGTCTCTGAGTTTGGTCAATTTGTCGGGTCAAACGGTAATGGAACCAGGCTTTTTAAAATATCCAAAAATGGAGATGTTACAGAACTAGCTTCAGACTTAACAGGGCCATTAGGAAATGCAGTTGATGCACAAGGTAATCTATATGTCGTTAACGGGAGTGGAGATGGAGCAGGGGATATTCTAAAAATTACTCCGGATGGTACACAAACTACGGTAGCTATTATTGAGGGTTTCCCATCAGGACTCACTTTGGATCATGATAATAATTTGTATGTATCAAATTTTGCAACTCCAACAGTCCATAAAATTACTCCAGAAGGCGAAGTAACTGTATATGCATCTGATCCAAAATTAGCAGGTGGAGTAGGTGTGGATTTTGACCGTAAAGGAAATCTAATTGTTGGAAATTTTGCTACAGCAGATATTATATCAATAGATCAGGAAGGAAATGTTTCTCTTATCACTACTATTCCTGATGTAGTGGTTAATGGCTTTGGAATTGGATATATCACTGTAGTTGGAAATTCTGTTTTTGCTACCGGGATTGGAGTAAATAAAATATTCAAAGTTTCTATGGATGGGACGACAGAAGAATTTGCGGGTACAGGAGACCCTGCACAAACTGATGGGTTACTAGAAGAAGCTTCGTTTAATGGGCCAAACGGCATTTCTTCTGATCCTTATAATAAAGCAATTTATATTTCAGAATTTGGAGGAACCGGTGGAGTGAGAAAAATTAAACTCTATTAATTTGATATTAAGAGGTTTCCCTGTATACATTCGGTCGAATTAATCAATAACACTACTTAGATTTGTGATTAACTATAAGAATTGTAATGGGTAGACCAATCTGTTATAATATTAATTATTCATCTTAAAACCATAGTGTTATGTTACAATTAATTTTAAATCAAAAAGGAGTACATGTATTATGTAAGCATCAACAAAAATCAGTTAAAGGAAAAGGAGGAAGAAATTCTCCTTGTCATTCTGGGGATGATTGTGATTTTGGTTTGGTGTGTGCAGGTTGTTATTGCAGACCAATTGGAGGGGCAGTTTGATTAAAAAGAGTAGAGGTTAATTCAATTTTGAATAAGAAGTTTAGACCACTTCTAACAGTCAGTATTTAATATTCTAAAAAAAACAGGGATGAAATTTTCCCTGTTTTTTGTTTCATTTTGTATATAATTTTATGCCTATACAATGACTTTTAGAAGCGCGATGATTAGTGTAATTAATAATAAGAGTATACTTTTCATAACATTAGGATTTAGATATAAAGAGTTTTGCGATATCATAGGCATATTTAAATAAGTCTGATGAAGAACCACTTCGGTTCATAAGTAAAGAAATACTCATATTATATTCTGGGAATAAAATTAATAAAGATGTAGATCCTAACGCCGTTCCTCCATGATGAATGATTTGTGTTCCTGATAATCCTTCTATCTTGCTTTCTATGATATCATTACGCCATCCAATTGCATAATTTTGTTTATTGATTTGCCCATTTTTTAGAGCAGTAGGTTGTATAAGAGCATGCATGATCTCTTTTCTAAGTAATGTATGGTTTAGAAATGCATTTCCTACTGTAACCAAATCTGTTGGGGATGCTAAGAATCCTCCGCCGGCCCATTTATTACTATTGTTTACTTTATAAACCTCTTTGTATTTTTTGTTTTCAATATCATAAAATTTTGATAGATGCTTTGATGGATTCATTTCCTTTTCTGCTTCAATATTTACTCCCAATGGATCAAATACAGATACTTGCATAAAATCCCGAAACTCCTTTTGTGCTGCACCTTCAATCATTGCACTCAATAAGGTATAGTTGTATGTACTATAGCTAAAATCTGTCCCTGATGGAAATAAGAGTTCATCATCATTAAAAATGCTCACACTTTCTTCTACAGTAGCATATTCTTCATTATTATAATATTCCCATATGGGGAAACAAAAACAAGTTCCATAATTACGTATTCCAGAAGTATGAGAAGCAAGTTGTTTCATGGTTACCTCAGAAAGATCAGTGTTAGCATAAGGTACAAATTGATTGACTTTAGAGTCAAAATCAAGCTTGCCATTTTGAAGTAAAACCCCTAATCCGATGGAAGTGACTGCTTTGGAGGTGCTTCCAATTCTAAATTTTGTATCCAAACTTGCTTTTGTATTATTTTCTATATCCTGGTACCCCATAACATTGGACCAAATAAGTTTGTTGTTTTTACCTACTGCCACAGAAAAAGCAGGTGCTTTAAGATTGTTGAATATATCTCTGAAAAGACTATCAGCTTTTTTTGAAATTGAATCCTGATGGACTTTAAGTGGTTCTAGAGTATTCTTATTAGGCAGTTGAGACCATCCCGTAGTATAAACTGCTATTGGTTGAAACAGGTAAAAACTTAGAGGAAGTAGTATAACCAAAGCTGAAATTATAAGTATCTTTTTCATTTTATTAAATTTAAAATTGGATATAAGATGTACTGTCATTGAAAAAATATTCAATGATTTTGAGAGGTATTAAAAAAGGTTATGTGTTTAATCGAGTTGGGTTTCCATTTGCTTTGCTTTAAGCATTTGAGAAATTTTGTAGAGTAAAATGACTTCTAGAATAATAGTAGGGGTCAACATAATATATCCCAAAAAACCTAGCACAACAGTAGCCATACATCCATATGTAATAATCTCAAAAATCCCGGTAACCTTGGCCGATGTTCCTAAGGCATTTTGAAGGCGAATTACCGATATTCCTAACAAGACTCCAATAATACCATATGTAACTCCTTGTGCACCCAAGAGTATTACAAAATCAAATTCACCAAAATGTAAGGAGAGAATATCGTAGGTGTAAAAAACAATCCCCATCAGGATGAATATGAAAGAGGTAATTTTTAATAAATAATTTTTAAAAATTTTACCAGAAAGGACAAAACCTCTCATAAAAAGAATGATTGAAGTTAGGACTACAAGTTTTAAAATGCTATAAGCCGTAGTGTTGAGAATCATATTGTCCTGAAAATACCTTAGATAATCTACTACAAATTCTCCAAAACCAAGAATAAAATACACAATACCACTTATCCAGGATATTGATAATTGCCGTGTTAAAAAACTAGCTTCTTTACTATCGTCAACTTCAAGCAAAAATAATTTTTTAAATTCTTTGGTAACATTAGAATCTACAGTCTGGATTTTCTCTAAGTCATAATCCAAAGCAGATAATATGGTTTTTATAGTATAGCTCCTTGGTGTTACTTCTCCCGCCTCAATACGTTGTATAGTACGAACACTAATATTACATTGTTCTACGAGTTCTTCTTGTGTGAGTCCTTTTGATTTTCTTAGTTCAGATATTTTTATACCTAATGCTGGTTGATTCATGATTTTTAAGTTTTTAGTTACATTCTTGTGATCACTAGAACTTGATTTCATTTTCTTCAGCAATATTAAATTATAACATTAGGTTCTCAAATATTTTGGCTTGTCTTTCACCCGACATTCACCCGCCAATCTAGATATAGCAAACCTTTTCAAGGATTTTAAAAATATCTTTAGAATGCGAAATATATGAATTATTCTATTGAATGTGTTATGATTTTTTCTAGAAATTACTTTTTGTAGATCATGTATTTGTATTTTTTAACCCGTAATAGATTTTCTAATACATGAATCGGGTTTAACTCTTTTAAGGTTAAATATAGTTGTAGCTATGCAAGTAGTAATTCTTATATATTTTGGGTAAGTATATTGATTATTGGAGGTGTATAAATTATGAATTGATTTTGCATATAGATAGAATATTTAAGAAATACTAAGCTGCTCTTACTTCTAATGTTCTTAAATAACTTTTAACTTCAATGTACATTGCTTCTTTACTGTACACATCATCAATGTTGTTATAGCAATGATAACCAAAAGAATAATTCATAGAAAACTCTTCTATATCTATTAATTCTGGATTGTTTTTGTAGTTTTCTATTTCTTCGGTAAACCTCCTTTTTAGATTTGAATAATTTATTGCATACAATTTATTCGTATTAAGATCATCTATCAATTGACCAACTCGATTATTTATCTTTTGTATCTGTTTCCAGGGATCTTTTAAAAAACTAAATTCTTCTCTTGCGCTCATAATCGATGTTGGTTTATTATTATAATTAGGGTGAAATTAAAAATATATACCTCGTTAAAATGTATTTGTCGACAAAACAAGCTAAAACTATCGTTAAAGTGTTATTTTTTGTCGATAAATGGTTTTTTTTTTGTAAATGAGAACAAAAATTATACCCTGAATATTCTGGAGTGAAAACAGGTCTTTCTGCGAAAAAACATTGGATTAATATATGGGATCCTGATTTTACCTAAGGTTTTACTTCGCTGATTACTGGTTGGATGGGTTGTAGTGCTTTTAATGCTTTATCAACAGAATTAATATTTTCAAAAGTTAATAATAAACGTAATCCGTTTCTGGTATTCTTTTCTTTCATCTTACACACTCCGGGATTCTGTTGTACAAATTGTAATACAAAGGTAAATGCAGGACTTTGATAAAATCCAGATTGTTGATCGCTTATGAAATAACCAATGAGTTTATTTTGTTTCATGATGATTTTTTCAATTCCGATGGCTGTAGCAATCCACTTAATTCGAACAGAATTTAGTAAATCCACTGCTTGATCTGGTAGTTCACCAAAACGATCTACTAATCGTTTTTCATATAACTGTAATTCTTCTTCGTTTTTAATCGAATTGAGTTCGGTATATAGATTTAATCGTTCGGTAATATTATTAATATAATCATCAGGAAATAGTAATTCAAAATCGGTATCGATTTGCGTGTCTTTTAAGAATACCTTCTCCTTGGCTTGATCCTGGTAGAGTTCTTTAAATTCATTTTCTTTTAACTCTTCAATGGCTTCATTCAATATTTTTTGATAAGTTTCAAAACCAATTTCATTAATAAAGCCACTTTGTTCTCCACCCAACAAATCTCCTGCTCCTCTGATTTCGAGATCTTTCATAGCAATATTAAAACCACTACCTAGCTCAGAGAATTGCTCTAGTGCAGTTATTCGTTTACGGGCATCTTCTGTCATTGCAGAATATGGCGGAGTAATAAAATAACAAAATGCTTTTTTATTACTTCGGCCTACACGACCTCGCATCTGGTGTAAATCAGAAAGTCCAAAATTATTGGCATTATTGATAAAAATAGTATTTGCATTAGGAACATCCAATCCACTTTCTATGATTGTTGTAGAGACCAGTACATCAAATTCTCCATTCATAAAAGAAAGCATAAGGTTCTCCAGCTTTTTACCATCCATTTGCCCATGTCCGATAGCCACTTTTGCATCGGGGACTAATCGTTGCACCATTCCTGCTACTTCTTTGATGTTTTCGATTCTATTATGAATAAAGAATACCTGACCTCCACGTTGTATTTCATAGCTTACCGCATCACGAATAGTTTCTTCGGTAAATCGTATGACATTGGTTTCAATTGGATATCGATTTGGTGGTGGAGTAGTGATGGTAGATAGATCTCGAGCAGCCATCAAACTAAATTGTAATGTTCTGGGAATTGGCGTGGCGGTTAATGTTAATGTATCTACATTTTCTTTGATGGTTTTGAGTTTATCTTTTACTGATACTCCAAATTTTTGTTCTTCATCGATGACAAGTAATCCCAGGTCTTTAAACTGTACCGCTTTATTAACTAACTGATGTGTCCCAATGATAATATCTACTTTTCCGGCAGCGAGATCTTCAAGGGTTTCTCTTTTTTGTTTTGCTGTACGGAAACGATTTATATATTCTACCGTTACCGGAAAATCCTTTAATCGCTCACGAAATGTTTTAGCGTGTTGAAAAGCCAAAATAGTAGTAGGTACAAGGATAGCAACTTGTTTTCCGTTATCAACAGCTTTAAAAGCTGCACGTATAGCAACTTCCGTTTTACCAAAACCAACATCGCCACAGATCAAACGATCCATTGGGCGCTCACTTTCCATGTCTTCTTTTACTGCAGCTGTAGCGGTACTTTGATCAGGAGTATCTTCATAAATAAAAGAAGCTTCTAACTCATGTTGTAAGTAGCTATCTGGATTATACTGAAATCCTTTTTGTAACTTTCGTTTGGCGTATAACTGGATTAGATTAAAAGCAATATGTTTTACACGTGCTTTGGTCTTTTGTTTTAGTGTTTTCCAGGCTTTAGAGCCCAGTTTGTAAATCTGCGGAGGCTTTCCGTCTTTACCATTGTATTTTGAAATCTTATGAAGAGAATGGATACTTAAATATAATACATCCCTTTCTCCATAAATCAATTTGATAGCTTCCTGTTTTTTGCCTTCTACTTCTATTTTTTGTAATCCACCAAATTTACCAATCCCATGATCGATATGAGTGACATAATCGCCCACTTCTAGATTAGTAAGCTCTTTTAAGGTAATCGCTTGTTTTTTGGCATATCCATTTTTAAGGTTGAATTTATGGTATCGCTCAAAGATTTGATGATCGGTATAACATGCGATATTGTTGTTGTGATCTATAAACCCTTGAAAAGCCGAAAAAACAATAGTTTCATATTGCTTTACATCAAGATCGGCATCGTCAAAAATATCATGAAAACGTTTTGCCTGTTGCTCGCTGACACAAAAAATATAATTCTTAAACCCTGCTTCATGATTTTCATTTAAATTCTGGATAAGAAGATCAAACTGTTTATTGAACGAAGGTTGAGGTTTTATGTCAAACTTTATAGAATAATCGGCTTTGGTTAATGGTCGATTTCCGATCTCAACCAAAGTAAAATTAAGCAGTTGTTTTTTTAATGTTTCAGAATTGGTAAAAAGCTCCTCTGGAGTAGCGTGTTTAATTTCCTTAGAAAGCGTCTTGAAAGCTTCTTCTGCTTTTTCAAAGTTTTTATCAATTCTGGCAGAAAACAGATCAATGTCTTTTGTGAAAATCACAGTCTTAGAAGCAATATATTTTAAGAAACTTTCACGGGTTTCCTGAAGCGCTTTATTCTCTACATTAGGAATGATTGTAATTTTGTTAATCTGATCTGTAGACAATTGTGTTTCTACATCAAACGTTCTGATACTATCAACTTCATCACCAAAAAACTCAATTCGGTAAGGTTCATCATTACTAAACGAAAATACATCTAAAATCCCACCACGAACAGAAAACTCGCCAGGTTCGGTTACAAAATCTACTCTTTTAAATTGATATTCGAACAGTACTTCATTTACAAAATCCAGAGATAATGTATCATTAATGCTAATCTTTAAGGTGTTTTTCTCAAGTTCTTTTCGGGTTACCACTTTTTCGAATAGCGCATCGGGATATGTAATGATTAATGCTGGTTTCTTACGAGAATTGATACGATTAAGGACTTCGGCTCTTAATAGTACATTTGCATTATCGGTTTCTTCTATTTGATAGGGCCTACGATAACTACCAGGGTAGAAAAGCACATTTTTATCTCCCAGTAATTGCTCTAGATCATTTAGATAATAAGCAGCTTCTTCCTTATCGTTAAAAATACATAGAAAAGGCTTTTCGGCTTGTTTAAAACTATGTTCAATGATAAAAGATAATGATGATCCAATACTTCCTTGCAGATGTACTTTTGTTTCAGACTGGGCAATAGCTTTCCCTAGTTTCTGTAATTGCAGAGACTGTGAAAAAGTTTGCGAGATTAAAGTTGCACTCACGTAGCAATAGTTTTGTCGCAAATATAGCATTCTTATTTATATAGAATGACTCATTACTTAGATGTCTTTAATTTTTGAGGATCTTATATTTCCCCCTTAAACAATCTATGTTTAAAGGGGATTTGAATAATTTTTAAGGATTAACCGCTCTATGCTTAACAATTAGGTTGACATATGTCAAATTTAATTTTTGATAATTTTAATGGTGGTTAACTCCTTACCTACGATTACTTTTGCGATATAAATTCCAGCAGGTAATGATACACCTTTTTTGTTATTTCCATTCCAATTATAGCTATATGTATTGGATGAAGTAGGGATTCCTTTTAATTTTTTTAATTTTTCACCCTGTATATTAAAAATAGAAATAGACACTTTTGTAGGATTATCAGTTTGTACGTCTATAGTCATTTTGTTAGTAAATGGATTAGGGTGTGACCCTTTAACAATAGTAGTTTTATGAATATTACCTGCATTTCTGTTACCAGAGGCACTGCGTAATGTATAATATGCTAAAGGAACACCTGATGTAGGTATCGTTGCTACCGTATTCCAAGAACTAGTTTCGATATCCAGTCCTATTCCTATACTATTTGCTAAATTAGAAATCAAAGATTTAGTGATTTTAAGTTCTATAGAATTAGAAGTTTTAACAGCGGTTATTGCTGAAGTGCCTTGAGAATTCCAGCTCCAATTATTTCCAGATCCATTGTATTTAAACAATTCTCCGTTTTCAATACTATAATCGCTGCCTTCTGGTGACCAAAGGCCATTTTGATAGCCTGTTGAGGTGTTATTATCTGTATTTAGGAAGAATATATAGTTTGTGTTGGTTGTCCCTTTGGCCAAAAGATAGATGTAATCGTTATCGTCATAGGCTTTTAAGGATGTTAAACCTCCATTGCCTTGTGTAGAAATTGCTGTTACGTTAGCCCAATCAGAACTGTTTCCGTCAATTATAATTTCTATAGGATTGCTGATATCAGTATTCGTAACAAGTACATTAGCAAAGGTTGCGGTGCAGACCTCTGCTTCATTGTGACTTGTTAGAGCTAAACCTATATAGACGTCATTATTCATTGTAATTTCATCTTCTCCTATTTTTATCCAATTAGTACCATCTTCCGATTGATATGCTGTTAGTGTAGTATTAGCTCTTACCAATTTAAGCCATACCGGAACTGCGCCATTTATACCTGTGTGTGTAGTACCGCCCCTGTCTACATTTCTTCTTTGAAATGCTATTCCTTCTGCAGAACTTGCTACTAACATAGCATGTTTAGATGTTGAATTCAATGTTTCTCTTATCATTACACCACCTTTGGCCCAAGGGTTTGTAGTGCCAATGGAATTGGTTTGGGCGATAATTTCTCCATCTCCTTTTAAAGGTTGATAGATGAAGTGAAATTCATCAGAATTATTCCATATATCGGCTCCGCCAGCATCGATTGTAAAGGCTCCGTTTGAATAGGAAGCATTTCCATTGATAACAGGGTTACCTATATCTGCATTATTCCATGGTGTAGGTAGTGGAGTATTTCCTGATGGTATGGTTACTTGTGATATATTACTATAAACTGAGGCACCTGCAGTGTTATATCCTCTAATTCTATAGTAATAGGTTGTCCCTAATGCTAGGTTTGTGTCTTGATATGTACTAATGTTTTCCATTACTACATCAATTTGCTCAAAATTGTTACTGTTGTCTTGCGATCTTTCAATACGATATTCAGTTTCATTATCAGCGTTATCATTCCATATTAGGGATATGTTGTTAGAACCACTTAAACTTGTGCTCAGGTTAGATGGAGCAGTCGGAGGAGTTACTAAGACCAATGCAAACTCATATGCACCTAAGTCTATAGTGTTTTTGATTCTATTATTATCATTTAAATCATTTTCTCCACTTAAAGGAATTATTCCGTTTGGATAAAAATCTTCCCAGAACGGATCAGGCCAATTTGATATACTTCCTGTAGTTGATCCAGCATTTATAGCCGGTGAGTTTGATAAAACTGTAAAATCGATCGCAGAAATATTTGTAAATCTAGGATCAGAAACCACTGTTGTACCCGGTAAGTTGTTTTGCCCAGATGTAGTGTTACCCCACCACAGGTTTTTGTTAAACTCTATGTCTGCGTTACCACCATTGTTTAAGCCTTCATAGTTATTACCAACATTTGTAGATCCAACAATGATATTATTAGCTATTTTGGTGTTTTTTACTTTATATTGAAAAGTTATTTCTGCACCCCATCCAGCATCATTTTTATAAAAAGTATTATTGATGATAGCAATATTCTCAGCGCTACCCGTACTAGTTGCATTAAATCCACCCATGGCTACGCCTAACTGTGTGTTTTTATAAACTAGGTTGTTGGACATGATGATATTTTCGGTTTTTTTGCCTTGTTGCTCACTGGCAAATTCGAATCCTAAATCATTACCTGTAGAAATATTACGATCAAAAATGATATGAGTACCACCATCTACATAAAAGCCTCCAGCGCTGGCTTCACCGCTATACCAAGGGTTGTTTGTAGAGCTATTGTTTTCAGCAATATTACCTACCACCAAACCGTTACGAACTCTATCGTTTGCTTCAGGACAGCTACCACATTCACCTTCATATCCAATAAAATCAAATCCGATATTATTGTTATCGTGTACGTAATTATCCTTAACAATGAAGCCAGAAATGTTGCCATTTATGACAAAAGCTTCACTGCTTTGTAGTATATTATCATATACTTCATTATCGTGTAGCTCAATGTTTTTTATACCACCTTCGGTAGTGCCAAAAACACCAATACCGTGTGCTCCTACAGCACAACCCGAGCATTGACTGTTATGTTTTATATTGTGCACTTTGTTCTCAGCAATTTCTATATTAGAATTTGTACCAACTACATAAATTCCCACGGGGCTTTGGTTGTTATTTGATGTTTGAAAATCTTTAATATCAAAACCGATTATTTTGATATATCTAGCATTCTGAATTGTGACAAGTCCTTGTCTTCCTGATACAGCTAATCCTGCTCCTGATATAACAACATCGTTAGATATCGCCTTTAATGTTACATAATTGCCTGCATTACCAGAGTCTTCATTACCTTTAAAAATTACTTTTTCGTTATAAGAACCTTGTGATACTAATATTGTATTGCCAGGATTTGCTTTATCTACCGCAGCTTGTATGGTTAGTAATGCATTGTTTTCTGAAGTCCCATCATTGTTATTACTACCGGATTTGGATACATAAATGTTTTGAGCACTAAGTATTCCGGTTAGAAGGAACATTAGAAATAATAAACTAAAAGATTTTTGTTGTTTCATTTGAATTGAGGTTATAGTTAATTTTAATTTGATTTAATATATGATGATACCTTGAAATTGTATTTAAAAGGAATGATAGTATAATGGATTGAGCATAGTTCTATTTTACGAAAACATCTTGAATTTGAAATAAGTATTTGATTATCAATATCTCATGGTTAAAAAAAAGTTGTAGTAAGCATACATTTAGGGGTTAGTTTAAGATTTCTAATTTATTGCTTTTAAATTCCCAAAAACAAAAATTTTATTATCCGTTGTTTATAATGTGAAATTGAATAGTTCCTAGATAGAATTCGTTTATTTGGAAAGGATGAAACTAATTTTTTACGTTTGAATTCTATAAAAAACTATGCTCTAAATTTTTCTAAAAGCTTTTTCCTTGATTAGTTGTTCTATTAAAAAAAACATGAATATTATTGGTGAGTACTAATATAATAGAGCCTGTAATTGCTGTGTAAGTCGTGGAACTATAATCACAAATATTTTCTTCATGCAATTGTTTTTAAACCTTTTAAAATAACGTGATTTACTCAAATGTTTTAATTCAAAAGAGAAAAGTTACCGCTATTTGAAACAATTTAATAGTTTCTGAAAATCTTCTTCTGTATTGTATATATTACAAGAAACCCTCACTGCATTTCCTCTAAAAGAAACAAAGATTTGTTCTTCTTTTAGCTTGGTTTTTAATGCTTCTAAATTTAGATGTTCAGGGAAATAAATTCCGAAGAGATGATGAGCCCTATGAAGATCATCTTCGATAAAGCATCCTAGATCTCTAAGCTTTTGTATTGCAGATGCAGATATTGTTTTGCAATATTCTTGTATAGCAGCCGGTGACCATTCTATTAATTGTTCGATAGCTCGAATCAACATTGGGGTTAATACAAAATTGCTGGATTCGCCTACCGAATATCGAGCAGCTTTTTCTTGATAACGATCTTCATATTGAGTCAATTTAGAGAAATCTTCGCTATTATAACGACTCATCCAATTATGTTCGATAGGGGTTCCGTCATTAAAAGCATCACTGTAGTAGGCCATTCCGATAGAGTATGGTCCTAACATCCATTTATAACCTCCACATATTAATGCATCTGGTTGGATTTCTGCAACAGAAAAAGGTAAAGCCCCAATACTTTGTGTGCCATCAATAATTAAAGAAGCGTCAACGGTTTTGGTTTTTGCTCTTATGGTTTTTAGATCAAATAAAGTCCCATCTGCCCAATGCACATTGCACATGGCAACAACTGCTGTCTTTTCTGTAATCGCATTAAGGATATTTTGATTCCATATTGCACCACGATTTTTAAAATCTAAAGGAGGCTTGATAATCGTGATAAACGCATCGTGTTTTTGAGCAATCTCTCGCCAGATATATACATTACTGGGGAATTGTTCATCTACAAGTATAATTTCACTCCCTTTTTGAATAGTAACATTATTTGCTGCATTTGCAATACCATAAGAAACAGAAGGGATTATAGCCATGTTTTTATAGTCTGGCGCATCGACCAAAGTGGCAAAACGTTGTTTTAGGATTTCTTTTTGGGTGAAAAAATCTTCGGGTAAAATTTCATTAGGTTTTGACTTCTTAACAACAGAAGAAAGTCCAACTTCTGTTACTGATTTTAATTGAGGAGCCATGTATGCCCCATTAAGATAAGTGATGTCTTCAGAAAGATCAAAGTGATGTTTTTGATGTTGCATTCTTCTATTTTAAGTTGAAAATGGTGTAAATCAAAGATGAAGTTATTAATACTCATTGATCCCTTGTAAAGGTATACATATTCAAGATATTAAAAGAATAGGGTAAAAGTTAAAACTATGCTAATTAAGTGAGACACTATTTTGAAAATTGGAAAAAACATTCAAAAAGGCAAGCCGAACTTATTTCGTTGAATATCGGTATTTGCTTTTAATACTTTTTTGCATTGATGATATAGTACAAAGATGTCAATGATTTGGTAACATTTTACGTTGCTGAGGCATATACTTCTATCGATAAAATTAAAAATAAAAAAAATAAAATTTTTTTTCCCAGTCCCGAAAAATGAAACTGGCATGTTTTAATATTGCGATGTGAAACAGAATAAAACAATACAATGAAGGTATAAAAACACTACCCAATGACTCATTCCTAATCAGGGTAGGACTATAGGTTAGGATGAGTATTGGATAAATGAAGGGGGTTACCCATCCCCTTCATTATTTCAGTGACTGACTGATTTTTTGCAATGCTTAAGTCCTCCCTTAATTAGGGTTTGGGAGGATTTTTAAAGAACGGTTATAAAGATAATCAAACTTTTATAAAAGATAGATGTTAACAGAAATTATGAAGTATTAAGATTGTAGCCATAATTTAAAAAATACACTATGGTTTTACCACAAGATATATATTTGCGGCTTCTTTTCACGACCCCAGAATAGAAGACGTACTAAACCATCTTTATTAAAAATGACAGAACAACCAACTTTTTTGGCTGGTATTGCTATGATATGGGCTTTATCTTCTTTTAAAACTATCAACTTTTTTACATCATATCATCAGTATTATTCTGAGAATATTAAAACATAAGTAACATTTTCAACACCTAAGACATAAACATTAAATCAAGTAGTGTAAATATAAACCAGAAAACAAATAATTAAGATAATGAAAAACATTCTATTCAGTACCCTATTACTTATATCGACACTAAGCATGGCACAAACCAATACATTTCCTTCTAGTGGTAATGTGGGAATAGGAACGACCTCGCCAACATCAAAATTACAAGTTTCTGGAGGGTCAAATAATTGGGGTCAAACGATTCCAGGATTATCAACAGGTTCAATCCATTTAGACCCAGAAAATTCAAGTGACCATTTTGGAAGTGCAATAACATTCGGAGCTTCTGATACATCTAATGGAGAAAATGCTCAAGCCGGTATTTATGTTAGAAGTGATGGTAGTTATGGGACAAAAATGTACTTTGCTACTACAGATGCATATGTTTTAGGTTCTAAAACTGCAATGATAATAGATCAGAAAGGTAATGTAGGTATCGGAACAACTACCCCCGATCTTGGATTGGATATAACGGGTGGTGATACTTGGCAAATGAAATTATCTAATGCTTCAGAAACCAAGAGAATGCTTGTGGGATGGTATGAATCTCGAAATACAATGGAAATAAGTACATGGGGAGATGGAGTATATGAAAGTGTTCCTTTAAATTTTAGACCTAAAACAGTATCATTTAATGGTAATGTAGGTGTAGGAACCAAGACTCCAGATTCCAAACTTACTGTAAAAGGTAAAATCCATGCAGAAGAAGTAAAAGTTGATTTGAGTGTTCCCGCTCCTGATTATGTGTTTACCAAAGACTACAAATTATTAACTATCGAAGAAGTACAGCAACATATTAAAGAAAATGGTCATTTACCTAACGTACCATCTGCTACCGAAATGGAAACTAATGGTGTTGAGCTAGGGCTAATGAATATGAAACTACTCGAAAAGATAGAGGAACTTACACTGTATACCATTAACCAAGAGAAAAAATTGCAGGAGCAGCAAAAAATAAACAAAGATTTAGAAACTCGATTGACAAAAATAGAAACCGTATTAATGAATAATAAATAAAGAAGTCCGAGGTCGGATGACAGAAGAATTAGTTTCTGGTATGGATCATCCGACTTCCAGCATCTGTCTTCGGTCACCCGTATCTAGCTTTTAACTTAATAAAAACTTCGGACTTCGATCATCTGACTTCCGACATAAAAACAAAAAATGAATAAACTAGCATTACCTATTGCCTTAATTGCCCTTATAGCATCTGTGGCGTCTTTCTTTTACCAACAATCTTCTTCAGAATTAGTATATGTTGATGTAAATAAACTATTAGAAGGATATAAAAGAACAGCAATTATAAAATCAGAATTTGATGAAAAAGCCAAAACCATGAAAGCCAATGTCGATAGCTTAATTGGGAGTTGGCAAACAGAACTCAAAGCTTATGAGAAAGAACGAAGCGATATGAGTAAAAAAGAGCTGGAGTTAAAACAAGAGTTGCTTGCAAACAAACAACAGCAGATTAATAATTATCAGCAAGCCGTACAAAAACAATTGGTAGAAGAAGATAAGAAGGTGACACAGACTGTGATTAACGATATCAATGATTTTGTAAAAGAATATGGCAAGAAAAATGGATACAAAGTAATCTTTGGAGCAACAGGAAACGGAACTATCATGTATGGAGAAGAATCTGCTGATTTAACCGAGGTAGTTCTAAAGGAACTCAATGCAGAATTTGAAGGAGAGTAAAGTCAGAAGCCTAAAGACCGATGTCGGAAGTTAAAATCCCTGACACCCGACTTCGAACATCGGACAAAAATAGAACAATATGAAATTCAAATTCGAAAAGTTGATCATTTGGCAAAAAGCAATGGATTTTGGAGAAGAATTATATAAGATAACAAAAAAGTTTCCAAAAAGAGAAATGTATAATTTGACTTCTCAAACTTCAAGAGCAGTTGATTCTATTGCTTTGAATATATCAGAAGGATCGATCGGACAAACAAATCCTGAGTTTAAAAGATTTATGGGATATGCAATCCGTTCTTTAGCAGAAGCAGTAACATGTTTGCACAAAGCCAAAAGACGAGAATATATTTCTAATGAAGAATTTGACAAACATTATAGTAAAAGTTTCGAATTAATGAATATGATGATAGCTTTTAAAAAGAAAATTAAATGATGGAAGTCAGATGACCGAAGTCCGAAGAGGCAAGCCAAAAAGATAGATAAGTCCAAAGAACTTCCAAAATAAATAACATCCGACCTCGGACTTCCGACTTCGGACAAAAAATAAAACAGATAATTTGAACAAACTAATCATAATTTTAACAGGATATGTTCTTCTAACCTCCTGCTCCACCAAAACCTTTGATTCTTCAGAGGCATTATTAGTATATATCAAAGAACCAGGTAATGAATATGTGTATACGAAAACCGTAAATGGAGTTGATTTTTCATTGCTATATAAGCCGACAGATATACTAGTACATCAGGAAATTACAGGAAAGCCTAGCGAGGGCGAAATTGATAGTTTACGAAATAAATATAAAAAGTATTTGTATTTCACTTTATCAATGTCCAAAAATAATCAGGAATTATTAAGCAACGTGGCAAAGGATAAGCAACGATTTGGAGCCATGGTTAATGAATTAGCTTTTGGGATGGAGGAAAAAGTGCATCTGTATACTCCTAAAAAAGATACGATCATGATGGCAGATTATATATATCCAAGAATGTATGGAACAAGTGGAGCAACCACAATGTTATTTGTATACCCTAGAGAAGAAAAAGTAACAAATGCAGAGTTCATGACATTTACAGTAGGAGATGTAGGGTTGTATAAGGGAGAAGTAAAATTTAAAATCCCAACAAAAATTATGAATAATGAACCAAAACTGAAGTTTTGAGACGGATGCTTGAAGACCGAAGACCGAAGTCTGAAGATTGAAGATGGAAGAGAAGCGTCATCAAAAACCTCGGACACCTGACTTCGGTCATCCAACTTCCAACTTCTGACAAAAAGTAGTCACACTGAGCTGTCACACTGAGCTTGTCGAAGTGTTGTGAAAGTGCATATATAGAAATACATCCGACTTCGGTCAATAGTCTTTAGACTTGCTACCAGCTTCGGATATAAAAATAAAACATCGGACATCAGACATCAGTCACCCGAGATGAAAATAAAGTAGAAATATCAAAATCATTCACCTAATGAAAAAAAGCATACTATTCCTTCAAAAGAAACTAAAAGCTTTGGTCATCCGACTTCGGTCTTCCAGCTTTGGTTTTAGTGTATCTGGCTTCGGTCATCGGTCTTCCGACCCCGGACTCCCAACCTCAGACTCCCGACCTCAGACTTCGGTCTTCGGTCATCGATCATCCGATACTGGACATCAAACCTCGGACTCCCGACCTCGGACTTCCATGTCTCACCGGGCAATTGCGCTATTCTTTACATTAACCTTTCTACAGACGTTAATTCCGTACAACCAGTTATGGGCTAATAATAATGGTCCTAATGCTCCAGAGGCGGCAAGTTTCGAACCTGTAGATGCTACCGATATGGTAAATCTATTAACGGGTGACTTTTCATATGTATTGCCGTTACTTAATGTACCTAGTCCAGAAGGAGGGTATCCTATTGCATTATCATATCATGCTGGTATTGCCATGGATCAGGAAGCTTCTTGGGTTGGTTTAGGGTGGAATTTAAATCCAGGAGCTATAAATAGAACAGTTAATGGTTTTCCCGATGACTATCGTATGGAGGGAATTGAAGAGTTCTTTTATGATAGAGGAGGTGTTGAATCAACATCTTCATTAAATATTAATTATAGTTCGCCAATTGGAGTCGTTTCGGTTGGGTTGGGGTTCTCATGGGGCACGAATAAATCATTAGGAGGAAATGTGAATTTGGGATTAGGTGTCGCAGGTTTAGGAGGGAACTTAAACATAGAAAATAGAGGGACTTCTGTCGGTTTGGGTTATGTTTCTGGAGGGATGTCTTTTGGGTTGTCAGCAACTAATTCGGGAAATGCTAGGACTAATTCAAGTTATGCAGCAGATAATAGTACAGGTATTTCAATAGGTAGTAATAGTGGTGTCGGACTTTCTCCAGAATCCGCCAAAAACAATAATTTAGGGTTAAATTTTAACCTTAGTAATAGTGGAGTAGGTATTGTGGGCTCTAACGGTAGTTATAGCAAGACAACAAATGCAGGAACAAACTCCAGTGTAGGGATTGAAAACTCTATTAGTTCAGACGATTACACAGTTTATACATCTGGGAATAATGCTAATATTGGAATAGCAAGCCCTATTGGAGTCTTTTCTGTAGGTTTTGGTAAACAAAAAATAAAATGGGACCTTAATAAAAATGAAATAGACTATGTTAATGGTCCTTTATATTTTCATAAGCCCTTAGAGAATGTTTATAGAGTGCGATGTGGTTTTTCTGATAGTACTCTTTCTTATGATATAAAAGAATATCCTCCTGTATTTTCACAACAAGAAGCTCAGAATTTATTATTATTTGCTGAACAAGATTTTTGTGCAGGAAAGAATAATCCAGAGATAAATCAAAGATGTTCATGTGAAATTGTGGAAGGAGTAAAATACTTTATGGATGTTAATGAATTTCCATTAGATAATTATCATTATACAGATTTGAACAAAAATAATATTGTTTTACCTAATATCGATGGATATAATGTACAAGCACAAGGAATTTCAGGTAATTTAGATCTTCGTTATTATGAAAATGGAAGTTTGTTTAGTTTAGAAAAGGACCATCCATTGTACAGGAGATATGATATTATAGATGGTGTTTCTCAGGTAAGTGGAGATACTAGATTTACATTTGAAAGCGCTCCTTCTTTTTATTTTAAAAATGAATTTGCTTCATATTTAGGAACTCCTAAAGCTTCTTTTAATTTTAATACTACAAATACTGATCTACTATCTTTTCACCAATCATCAGAAGCTAATGGACTTGGTAGAAGAATGACAGGAAATTATGTTACTCATTATACAAATGAGGAATTAAAAAACAACATAAATATAGCACTTCAAAAGGGGTATATGTACCCTAGAAATCAATATCAAATTTCTCAGCATCAAGATGAAGCTATTGCTGCTTTTACTGTTGTAAGTACTGACGGTAAAAGATATCATTATTCATTACCAGTATACAATTATGTAACAGCTACTAGAACAACTGGAACGGTAAAAAATAAAGAGGAAAAAGATGCATATTTTGAAAAATTACAGGAAACGCCATATGCTACGCATTGGTTATTAACTGCTGTAACGGGACCAGATTATATTGATATGAATTCAAATGGCAAAGTTGATAATTCAGATTATGGATATTGGGTAGAATTTGATTATGGTAAATGGTCTGAGGCTTATGCCTGGAAAGTGCCCTATGGTAAAGACTATATTGAGTCTGATGATGAAGAAGGTGTAAAGACACGAATTGAAGGATATAAGGATGTTTATTATCTGGATCAAATAAAAACCAGAACTCATACAGCTGTTTTTAGTAAGTCATTACGCTATGATGCAGTCGGGCATGAATTTAAATACAATTCTGTAGATTGGAATAATGCTGCAAGTGCATTTACAGAACGGTTTAAAATACCTTCTCAACAATTGTTGAAATTAGATCGTATAATATTGCTTAAAAACGCAGATGCTATAACCTTAAGTAAAGGTAATGAAAATGAAGGATCCGTTGTTTCTACTATGTTTCCTAGCCCTAATAGTGTTATGAAAAGCCATAGCTATAATTTATGGGGTAATGTTTTTAACACTAGCGACATATCAAATGAGGTACTGGACAAAGCGGTTAAAGTGATAGATTTAGACTATAGAAACTCAGTGACATCATTAGTTCAGGGCACACCTAATACAGTGCTTAATGGAAGGTTAACATTAAATGATGTATCCTTCAAAGGGAAAAGGAATAAAGGGTGTATTCCTCCATATAGATTTGATTATTACAATCAAACCACATTTGACTTAGAAAATAAAAATGATTGGGGATATGTAGATACTGTTCCTTGGGATTGGTCATTAAAAAGTATTACCACTCCAGAAGGAGGGACGATTGATGTGACATACGAATCTGATGATTTTCATCAACCTGCATTACAATTAGGAAGATTATTTTCTAGAGAGTTGAATTTTAGTTTTTTAACAGTTCCATCAGCAGGAAACAATCCTATAGATTCACCTAAAGAAAAAATACGAATACAGGTAGGAATAGATTCAAACGATTCTATGGCAGAAGGGCTTAGGTTATCTGATTATTTTGACCCCAGTAGAAAAATGTTTGTAGATATGTGGTTCTCTGGAGTAAGAAATTATCCTGGGCAGGGATATAGTAGATTCACTATTGATATTAATGAACAATATGCAGATATAGTAGAATGGAATCCGGCAAATAATTATATGATTATAGAAGTACTAGCTTCTAGTCCATATCGAAATGAAGATTTTCGAACGGCAGTAAATCCAGTTTCAGCAATAAATGCAAATGGAGGTTATGGCGAGAATGAAAAGAAACCAAGATATGAGATGGTTTGGAGAGCAGATGGAGATGGTAATGCATATTCCTTAGTTTTTAAGGTAATTGGGAATAAAGATATTTTTGATCAAAAAGAAGGAGATATTAGAGTTAAAAAGCTTAGTGTTGGAGATGGTTTAGTTAATTATGAAACACAATATTTTTACAATCAAGAAGGATATAATCAAGATCCTGAGAATTCCTCATATAGATCTTCAGGAATTGTATCTTTTATTCCTAATGATAATAATGTTCCTATTCCTTATGCTTCAGAATTACCAGCCCCAAAAGTAACATATGAAAAGGTTAGTGTAGTAAATTCCGACAATAACAATAGGCAGATAGGTAAATCAGAATATACATTTAATGTACTGAAAGGGAAAGATGCAGATGCGATACGTTTTGGTGATTTGTATGAAATAGTTGTTGAGGAAAGAGAACAGGAAAATGCATTTATAGACGGTGCGTATGGATATAATATATTAGCCTTGTCAAATTTGAGAGAGACTACGATACACGATAATTTGAGTGCAATAGGTCAATTAAAGGAATTGAAAATTTATAATGAAGTTGATCAATTGATATCAATATCTCAAAGTGAATATTTTGATAAAAATAATCGACCTAACAATCAAGGTATAGAACAAGTATCTTTTCAATCGTATAGAGAAACTATTAATATTGATAATTATTTTGAACGTAATAATAGAATATGGACTAATTATGATTTCAATTGGTTAATAGGAGGAAGTACCAAAATCACATATGCTCCAGCGCTAAAAAGACAAGTTAATGTCACTAACAATATAAAAGAAGAAGTAAGTTATGATAATTTTGATCCTGTTTCTGGGAAAGTTATAGAGACATCAAGAGTATTAAGTGACCAAACAGAAATAAAGTCAGTAGTAATTCCTGCATATAAGCAGTATAGCCAAATGGGAAGCAAAGTTGATGACCTTGCAAACAAAAATATGCTTGCTCAGACCACTGGAAGTCTTACCCAAATTAAGGTGGGGTCTGTATGGAAAACTGTAGGAGCAGGAATTGAGACCTGGAATAAAGATTGGACCTACCACAATCAGGATGGAACCACCCATACACCAACAAGTGATGCAGAAAAAATCTGGCGTAAGCATGAGAGTTATATTTGGAAAGGCGATATAGATGCCGATGGTGCTTATGTAGGGTATACTGGAGAATTTGATGGGTTCCAATGGAACGGTACGCAAACTAATCCAAAATGGATGAAGACATCAACGACAAATTTATATGACCATTATTCGATGCCATTAGAATCATCAGATATTAATGGAAATAGTGTGGCTACCAAAATGGGGGATGATGATACCAAAGTAATCGCAGTAGCCAATGCAAAATATACAGAGATGTTCTATAGCGGAGCAGAATATACTGTTGCAGGAAGTGCTACTGATTTTGATGGTGAAGTAAAAACTTCTGGTAGCGCAATCGAAGTTGCAGATGCTCATACGGGTACACATATAGTAAGAGTAAATGGAGGAGCAGGTTTCGAAGTAACCTTACCAGCAGATCCAGATCGAGTAGGTGAAAAATCAAAATTTAAAATGTCAGTTTGGGTACGTAAAGGACAAGAAAGTAATGTAAGTATGCGTGTTCAAGGCACAAATACTCCTTTTAATACTAATGAAAGTGTAACTGCTGGTAATTGGACCTTACTAAATGGATATATAGATATCCCTACAAGTCAGACTATCGTAAGCGTACAATCTTCTGGTGCAACTGATATGGATGATTTTAGATTGCATCCGGTTTCGTCTAACATGACTAGTTATGTATATAATGAATGGGATGAACTAAGTTATATCCTTGGAGCAAATAATCTAGCTACACAATATGAATATGATGATACAGGAAGGTTGATTAGAACACTTTCTGAAACGGTGGATGCTACTGGAATAGTAGGAGGTCTAAAACCAACTCAGGAAACAGAATATCATTATAAAAATATTGGTTGTACAACAGATGGTAATGAAATAGAACCGCCTCTTAACTTAAGTCTAGGAATACAAATTAATGGATTAACAGCTACAATAACTGCTCAGCCTTATAATGGTAGTGGTAATTATTCCTATCGATGGGCAGTGGGTAATCCCGGTGAATCAAATTCAAATTTGATGTTTGGTCCTTGGGGAAATTCCACTACAATAAATGTAGTTGATGAACTATGTAATCGAGTCTACTTTATTGCCGAAGTGAGAGATAATGTAACCAATCAGAATAAATCGATACAGACTTTTTATTTAGGGTACTGTAATACGGGTGGTGGAGAAGGAGGAGATGGTAATACAGGAATCCAATACTAATCAAGCTATTAATTTATATTTTAAATGAATGATATAATGAAAAAATTTATAATATTTTGTTTTGTTTTTGGTAGCGTTTTGTTTTCCAAAATGTATGGACAAGAAGATCCGATAAATTGTCAATATCCTTTCGAAGTAACCTTATATTTGGATAATGATAAGGATGGTAAGGGTGATCCTGCTACAGTTTTTACCGAAATCATATGTACCTATGTAGCACGACCCGGTGTTGTAACTCAAGCTGGAGATTGTAACGATAATGATGAAACTATACAAACCCCTGTCACTTGGTACCGTGATCAAGACGGGGATACCTATGGTTCTTATACGGTTACTACAACAAGTTGTACCCAACCTTCAGGATATATAAGAAGGAGTGGAGATTGTGATGATACTAATGTGAATATATTTAATGAAAGGACCTGGTTTATTGATGAGGATAATGATGGAAAAGGAAAACGAGGTAACAACGGAGTGAAAAGTTGCTATAAGCCTGCAGGGAATTATGTGCTCAATAATGATGATTGTAATGATAATGATGCTTCTAACTGGCAAAATTCGAATTGGTATGTAGATGCAGATGGCGATGGATATGGAGAAGGTAGTGTTGTAGTGAGCCCTACCTGTCAGCCTCCAAGCGATGGTAATACCTACGTGTCTAATAATGGTGATACATGCCCAGGAGTATTTGGTATGGAAAATGGATGTCCATCAGGGCAAAGCGATGTCGATGAACCCTGGAATACCATAAAAGTTACAACATATGATATCAACGGAAAAGAAGTAGCAAAGAGCAAATCATATTTTGATGCGTTAGGCAAGGGAGTACAGTCACAAAGTAAAGATGTTAAAACTGGTAAAACCTGGGCATCACAAACGCTGTATGATAGTCAAGGGAGACCTGCACTACAAACACTAAGTGCCCCAACTAATGGTAATATTGGGCTGGATTTTTTCTATAGAGAAAATTTTATCCAAAAATCGAATGGTAATACACTAACCACAGCAGATTTTGAAAACAATCCCGAGAATCCCACTGTCGTAGGAACTCAAGACAATACTTTAGGTTGGTATTACAGTACTAATAATACAACAGAACCCTATCAGGATATTACAGATCGCCCATATTCTCGTACCATCTATAGTGATCTTAATCCAGGAGCTGCTTTGAAAACAATCGGCGGTAATAAAATCGATAATGAGTGGAAGAATGGATATGTCTTTTCTATGCCCGCCGGCCAAGAATTGTCAAAAGCCATAGCTTTTGGAGATTCTAAATACGATACGTATAAAGTGATCAAAACGATTGCTCGTGATGTACATGGGGTAGAGAATGTCGTGTTTACCGATACAGATGGAAGGACTTTGGCCGCTGCGCGTAGTGGTAATGAAAGCGGAAATACAACATTGAGACCATCTACTGTGCAAATCAGTACACAAGGATTTGTAGATGTACATATCCCAACAGGAAGTACAGGGATACAAATAAACAATACCGCCGGAGTTGCTATCGATGTTTATAACCTGATTACAGAACAAATTATAAGTACGGCATCAGCAAGTTTACCTAATGGTTTTTATCGTGTCGCAATTCGTGATATGACTAGTTATACACCTAATACAGTTTCTGTGACGTATAACGAAAACTATTATGATTATAGCCTTAATGAATATGATAAGACAGGACGTTTATTATCATCTTATCAACCTTTAAATAAGCTAAAAAGCGAATACCAATATAACGCTTTAGGGCAATTAGAAACCACTGCCAGCCCAGATGAAGGAGAGGCCAAATTCAAATATCGTCAGGATGGGCAAATTCGATTTTCGCAAAATAGCAAACAGCTCGCAGCAGGAGAGTTCTCCTATACGAATTATGACCAACGAGGACGTCCTGTAGAAAGTGGAGTGCTTGTAAATACTAATTTTGCAACCAGTGATCCAGATGGTGATTTACCTTCTGGAACTACTAAAGAACAACATGTTACACAATATGACCACCATGATAATACAGGATTAGCAGCAGCCTTTGGCAGTGATACGAGGCAAAGTAATTATGCCCAACAATCTTTTGTAGCAGGTAATGTGGCTAAAACTTATACATTAAATCCTGAAACGACCACCACTTGGTATAGCTACGATATCTATGGTAGAGTACAATGGATCATACAGCAAATTAATGGGCTATCCGGGGTAAAAACCATAGACTATGTATATGATCCCATTACAAGCCAGGTGACCAAAGTGTACTATCAAAAAGGAATAGCTGCAGAACAATTTATCCATAAATATACTTACGATGCAGACGATTACAGCTTAACTAAAGTAGAGACGTCTACCAATGATACAAGTTTTACCGAGCATGCATCTTACGAATATTATGAAACCGGAGGATTAAAACGAACAAATATTGCCCAGGGATTACAAGGGATAGATTATGTATATAATTTACAAGGAGCGCTAAAAAGTATCAACCACCCCAGTTTAGCAGGTACAAAAGATCCGGGAGGAGATGGTAATGATTTATTTGGGATGATCATCGATTATCATAACCAGGATTATCAACGCCCGTTGGATCATATAAAGAGTCCAAACTACGGAGTGAATCAATATAATGGAAATATCAAAGGAATTCGATGGAACTCTAATTATAATCCTATACCAGATAAGGAGCATACTTATAGTTACCAGTATGATCGTAACAATTGGTTAAAGAGAGCTGATTATGGCCATTATAATACTACACAAAGCGTGGAGTATGTAGGTGGGGGTAATGCAGCTCAGGATAATATTACCACCACAGAAATTGTTAACGCTGGTAATACAAAAAACCTATTGGCTAATGTAGCCATCACAATGCAACCAGGATTTCATGCAAAAGCTGGGGGTAGTTTTTCTGCAAAAATTGATGGTACAGAAGTGATTGTTGAAGCAGGTGAAGTTGCTATAAATAGTAATGGCGATTATAAGGTAGATGGTATCACTTATGATGCCAATGGTAATATCCAATCCCTTAACCGTAACAAGCAAACAGAAAGCGGTACTAATGTGATGGATCAATTATCATATACCTATAAAACCGATAAGCCTAATCAGTTATTACGAGTGGATGATGCAGTAACAAGTGCCACCAATGCAGATGACATCAAAGACCAGGATGGGGATAACTATGTGTATAATAGTATTGGCCAATTGGTACAGAATACTTCTGAAAATATTACCTATATTTACAATGCGAGTGGTTTGGTGACCGAGGTACAAAAAGATAACCAACCACTGGTCAAGTTCTTTTACAATGACAAGGGACATAGGGTGCGTAAAGAATCCTATAATCCAAGCAATGGAAACCTAAGTTATACCGAACATTATGTGAGAGATGCAGCAGGTACCGCGATGGCGATCTATCGTGATGGACAAGTGATAGAAAATACCATTTATGGAGCCAGTAGACTGGGGGTTAGAAAACCAGACGGTACACATCTGTATCAATTAACAGATCATTTGGGTAATGTACGAGCAGTAGTAGGTAGAAGCCCAGAAGGACAATCGATGGCAATGAGTAGCGCAACCGACTACTATCCTTTTGGGATGCCAATGCCTAATCGTACCCTGAGAGGAGCCGAAGGGTACAGATATGCCTACCAAGGACAAGAAAAAGATCCTGAAACTGGAAAAGAAGCGTTTGAGCTTAGATTGTGGGATAGTAGGATTGGACGGTGGTTGACTACGGATCCAGCAGGGCAACACGCAAGTCCATATATGGGTATGTCAAACAATCCTATTGTTAGAATTGATCCTGATGGGGGGTATGATGATACTATATATGAAAATGCTAGTACAGGTGAAACAGTAGAAGTAAATGATGGAATTAATAAAGTTATTGTTGTTAATCAAACAGATTTTGACATAGCGAAATCTTATGCAGGTATTATAAACAATGAGGAATTAAGATCCTTAGGTTTTACTCAAGAGTTTGCAGATGGATATCAGGATTTTTTTGAGAGTACAAATTACTGGGATAGTTTTGGAGATTATCTAAGCGATTATACCTCATTCAATC
This sequence comes from Aquimarina algiphila, assembly GCF_007489275.1. Lineage (GTDB taxonomy): Bacteria > Bacteroidota > Bacteroidia > Flavobacteriales > Flavobacteriaceae > Aquimarina > Aquimarina algiphila. Next base: position 31,332 of record NZ_VLNR01000042.1, on the reverse strand, counting down.
TTGTTACAAAAATTCCACACCATAGAGTTTTTACAGAGACTGCAGGAGGAGAACTGGGTCAATGGATATCGCCAGCAGGAGAAGTAAAAATGGGATTTGCATTATTTGGGTCTGTTGTAAAAAAACAAAAAGGGGTTCATTGGATTCAAAGAGCAGTTTGGAGGCAATTACCAGATAATGTTAAAAAGGCCATGAAAGCAAAAATGAATACTGGAGTTTTTGTTCATGGAGTTGAAGGAACTAAAAGTCTAACAGGTATATTAAAGGTCACTAATAAAGAAATGCTTAAAAGAGGGTTTACACATAAGCTTAAAGTAGCTGGTAAAGGTGGTATAGGTGATTATAGAGCTTGGGGCGCAATTGACAAAAGCGGAAATATTATTTTTTCTCATTTCACTAAAGGATTACACTAATTATGATATTTGACGCGAAAATTAAGGATAAATTATTTTATGAAGCAAGACTATCCTTGGAACAATTAGTAAAAGATAATAATTTAGATGATTTTTCAATTGAAAACTTGAGAAAATCTGAAATAATTAATCATAAAATAACACAAGTTTTATACGATAAATTTAGAGAAGTACCTTATTACAGTGTTGAAATTTTAATCGGAGAAAACAATAATTATGGATCTATTGGTAAATATATTTGCTTATTTAGTAGTGATTTACTGTTTTTAGAAGACTCTTTTTTATAATACACCAGCTATCGCTCGTCTGTGACCGGTGCCGTCAAAGCCAGGCAAGTTAAGATATGATAAAGTAGACAAAACAAAGCTATGGTATGATTAGTATCATAGCTTTTGTATTTTTATAATGTTTGACAAAAGCACAAGTTACAAACTTGCGCCAGCGATGGGTCAGGAGGTGTAGCTTCAAAAATAGATTATTCAAGTTATGTCTCAGCTTTGATCCGTCCAAAAATAGAAAATGCTATTTTAAGTCAAAGAGATGGTTACTCTCAGTTTTTAAAAGGTAAAAGATATGATCGTGGTTTTTATCCTAAAGATTTCAGTATTCCTGGAATTACAAGGAAAAAAGGTACTTTCTTGGCATATGATACAGGTTTAGCGACGAACGAATATAGTTTTAGTACTACTATAAATATTAATGAGAATTCAATTCATGTAAACGGTATATATTTAGTGAGAAATAAAGGATTGAATTTTGTTAGTGTTATTAATCCAATAGGAGAATATGCCACTTCGCATGGTGAATCATATGAAAATGCTTTTAGTTTTGATGGTAAAGCAAGAGCTGTTGTCATATTAAGTGTTAGTAATAGACAACAATATGAACAATTAGTACAATTTATGTTTCAATCTCATAAAAAATAATATTCATGAAAGCATTATTATCAATGTTTTTTTTACTTTTTGTTGTTAGTTGTTCCAAAACAGAGGTAGAAAACAAATTTAGAAGTGATTATGTTAGACTTATTCAAGAATATAATAATTTTTATCATTCCCCTTTAAAAAACAATACAGATTTGGTTGAGTTTCAAAAGTATCTAGATAATAAGTATGATTATATAGATTATGTTAAAAACAATTATCATGATTTAAGAATTGAGGATAGTCTATTAATCATTAAGGATAAAAAGAGTTTCTTTTTCAGAAAAGAATATAAAATAGATTTAAAAAATGAAATCCCTGAAAATAACAGTTGTAATTTTGAAGAATTTGTTATGGGAATACACACATATAAGGATCAAGAAAAAATTGAGGTAAACCTTATCAAAGAAGAATTACAAAAATATCTTACGATACAATTTGATTCTTTGGTTACATTACCTTTTTATTCAAAAAATGATTTATTAATTAAAAGAAGGAAAATCATAACATTAAAATATTACAATAATAATATTTCTGTTCTTTGTCATAATGATATTTTTAATAATAAGATTTTGGTAGATTCACTTAAATCCAAAATAGAGAACTACCTGAAGTCTTTGAAACCAAAATATGACTATGTATTAATTCCATTAGAAATAAATGAATAAAAAAATGTCTTGTCCTCCCCCGCTAGCGCCAGAATGTTTCTGGTGCCGTCAAAGCCAGGCAAGTTAAGATATGACAAAGTAGACAAAACAAAGCTATGGTATGATTAGTATCATAGCTTTTGTATTTTTATAATGTTTGACAAAGGCACAAGTTACAAACTTGCGCCAGCGGAGGATTTTACAATATTTTGTTATCAATGCAATACAACAATTCAAACATATGCCGAATATCAAAAGAGAATTCAGGAAATTAGGAAACATACTTCATTTCCAAGAGGGAATAAATTCTAAAACATTGAATCAAGGAAGAAAAATACTATTATTTTTACTTTCTCTATCTTTATTTTCTTGTGTAGACGATTATGAGAATCAAGTTGATGGATTACTTCCTAACACTGAAAAAATAGTTCTGAAAGATCAAGTTATATCTGCTATAAGTAGTTTTAGCAAATATACCTTTACTGAAAAATTACACGAAGAAAGTTTAAAATCATATCCGGTTAATCTTATTAAGGACATGGGGTGGAATTTTAAATCATGGAAAAATGCCAATAATTATAATGAACAGGAAAAAAATGATATTATTAAATTTTTAATGAATTTTAAAAAGGAATTTGATAATGACAAGAAAAAAAGAGTAGCTAGAAAAATAGATTCTATAATTTATGAAATTAATAAATCTAAATTTATTGCTGCTTATTGTTATAAAAAGACAAAAATTGGAGATAAAAACTTTGGAGTAGATGAATGGAGGTATTTTTATTTTTTAAACATAGAGGGAAAAGAATTAATATGCTTAAATTATGGAGCACGTTAAAAAAAATTGGAAACCCCGCTAGCGCCAGAATGTTTCTGGTGCCGTCAAAGCTTGGTAGGATATTAGTAAATATTTAGGCTAAAAAATGTAAACTTTTTTGGGATAAGACTGTCATAGAGGCACAAGTTACAAACTTGCGCCAGCGATGTGATAAATGAGCAAAATTAAGAACTACTATAATAACAGTCGTGTTTATAAAAACATGGCTGTTTTTGTTTTAATAAGTATAGTATAGTTTCAAAAAATGAAACTGGCATTTTATACTTTGCAGCAATGAGTAGAAAATATAAATTTCATAATAAATCAGGTCTTTATTTTGTAAGCTTTGCTATAGTATATTGGATAGACGTGTTCACAAGAGAACGATATTTATCAATATTGTCAGCAAGCATAGAACATTGCAGAAAAAAGAAAGGGATGGAGATATATGCTTACTGTTTTATGCCTAGTCACATCCTTTAGTATTCAGATCTGCTAATGAAGATCCATCGGGTTTGATACGAGATTTTAAAAAAGATACAGCAAAAAAAGTATTAAAGGCTATACAAGATAATCCACAAGAAAGTAGAAAAGAATGGTTACTTTGGATGTTTGAAAAAGCCGGAAAAGAAAAAGGAAATATAAATAAGTATCAATTTTGGCAACATCATAATAAACCTATAGAATTATGGTCGAATAAAGTTATTCAACAAAAAATAGACTATATCCATAATAATCCTGTAATGTCTGGTTTTGTAGTAGAGTCAGTAGATTGGAAATATAGTAGCGCTAGAAATTATCAGGATGATCAGACTGTTTTAGAAATTGATAATGAAGGAATATTGTTAGATTTACCTAAATAAAGAAATAGCGGCACAAGCACAAGTTACAAACTTGCGCCAGCGATGGATTTTTGTTAGGATATCCAAACCCAAAAAATTAATTTTTTAACTAATAATATAAATGAAAGTCAGGTTTGTAATCCTTACTGTATTACTATTAATTATAATAATAGGGTATTCTTTTTTAAAGTTTATAACTCCAAAAATGACAGAACAAGACAGAATAAATTCTGAATTATATTTTGATCATAGTAATTATAATTTTAAAATTGAAGTTAATTAAAGGTGAGATCAATACTTATAAAGAGTATATTAAAAATCTCACAACTGGAACCTTCAATACTAAAGATAGTATTATATATGCTTTTGCTACTTTTTACCCTGTGATAATAAGAGAAATTGACGCAGGAAGTAATCCCGTTATCATCGAAATGAATTCCAAATCAAGAGAAGTTAAAATATTCATTAATCAAAAAGATTTTTTAAAAGAAAACAATATTAAAAATGACCTATTTTGGTAAGCGTAAGCAGAGGATTGGCAATACCTTCTGATACAGATTTTTAATTACTAAAAATAATAGAAAGTTTACTAATGTTAATATACCATATTATATATATGGTGCCAAGAACTTTCCTAATACAAACTTTAGAAACTCAAGATATATTCAGAATGCATTCAATGATTACACAAAGTTTTAAAATAGGAGTTTTTATTATTCTTACTTTTATTTTTACCAATTGTCACCGAAAAATAGATAGTAATAACTCATTTGATGATACATTAAAAAAACTTTCTAGTCTTTTTATTTCTATACATCATCCTAAAGAAGGTGAATTATTATATTTTGATACTTTAAAAAAGGAAAGTGATACTATTTTTGGTTCACTTTCTTTTATAAATAATAAAATAAGAAAAGATTTAATGCCATATAAGTTTTTTGAACTGGAAAATGTTATTTGTCTAGTTTTTGATGAAAAGGAAATCCCTTCTGAAAGAACAATAAAAATTTTAATGCAGAAAGATTTAATTAGCAGAGATATTAACCAAACTTATAGGTTTTCATATGATCGATTGTGGTTTATAAAAATATATAGAATAGATAACAAATATTCTTATGAAATTATTAAAGATAGAAATGGAGTTTTTGAAGTAAAAAACTAGCCCAGCTAGCGCTCGTCTGTGACGGGTGACGTCAAAGCTTGGCAGGATATTAGTAAATATTTAGGCTAAAAAATGTAAACTTTTTTTAGGACGAGACAGTTATAGAGGCACAAGTTGCAAACTTGCGCCAGCGAAGGGAACAGGAAAATGGTTTGCTTTGGAGAGAGATATTAAGGGATAATCTAGTTATTGGATATTTTAATGTTCCTAAAAAGAACAAAGATGAATTTGATAAAGCAATCACATCTTTAGCATTGAAAAAATAATTTTGATATAAGCAAGAAACCCCCCGCTACCGCTAGAGTGATCGCTACCGCTGCGTCTCTGATTAGTGGCGTCCTGAGTGATTAGACAACAGTAAGAAATAGTAAAAGCCCCTCGCTGCCGCTAGAGTGATCGCTACCGCTATGTCTCTGACTAGTGTCATTCTGAGTGGGTAGATATGAGTAAGAAAAAATAAAACAGCTATGGACTTTTTTAGCTTATGACTGTTCTTGTAATATTTTGACATAGCTTTACGTGGCACACTAGTGAGACACTAGCGGCAGCGTGGGTTTTTACGAAGAATGGATCTCAGGTTACACCCGAAATAATGCCTTTAAATGCATTAATAACAAAGCTTAATTCAACAATATTACCAGTTCATGAAAGATATGGAAAAGTTACAGGTTACTACAATTTTATTGATTAGTTTTTTATTCTTTTGTTGTCAAGACGGAAATAAAAAAAATAGCCAATTACAATATAACAACCTGATAATCAAAAGCAATAAAGAAGTTTTGAAAGTCCATGAAAGTGATTTTACTTTTAATGAAGATGAAAATAGCATTAATATAAAAGTAAAAGATCCTATAAAATGGAATATGATAAAAACAATGGAAATATTAACTATTGAATTGAAAATTAGCAAAAAGAATATACTTGCTAAACCTTTATTTGTGTTAAATTCAGCAACAGAACACAAATATACCTTTCCAATTGATAATAAAGGAAAATTGTTTTACGATGATCAAAACATGATATCAATAGTTAAAAACTAAAATATTCCCGATCTCCCGGCTATCGCTCGTCTGTGACCGGTGCCGTCAAAGCCAGACAAGTTAAGATATGATAAAGTAGACAAAACAAAGCTATGGTATGATTAGTATCATAGCTTTTGTATTTTTATAATGTTTGACAAAGGCACAAGTTACAAACTTGCGCCAGCGGAGGAATTTATACAAAAATCTACTTGGTATAGAAAAGATTTTCCAATATTAAAAGACAAAAGCATAGACTATATTACCCATATTAGGTTTTAAAAATGAATAAAATCGAAGATAAAATTAAAGAGTTTCGAACCAATTGTAAAGAAGATCGTTGGGGAGGAGTGTCAAAAGATTGTAAACTTACAATGGAAGAAATGTATCATCTGGAAGAATTAATATCATTTGCCGTAATGGATAGAAATGGTGTTTTAAAAGGTGACTTAAAAAAGCAATTTGAAAATATGTTAAACTCATTAAATACTGATTTAACAAGAGATCAATTAATGAGTGCTATTTTTACTATTGATGACTAACCTTGTCTCTCCCCTGCTAGCCTCCGCTAGCGCCAGAATGTTTCTGGTGACGTCAAAGCTTGGCAGGATATTAGTAAATATTTAAGCTAAAAAATGTAAACTTTTTTTAGGACGAGACAGTTATAGAGGCACAAGTTGCAAACTTGCGCCAGCGATGGGCTGTTTTAATTATAGAATCCTATTTCGATTTAACATTTCTATAACAAAAATCACTTGCAAACACTCAAAACCCACTACCATAAGTAGAGAGAGGGTACTTACATAAGTTGGTACATAAGCAGCATATTATGGCTTAGGGTACTGGTGATAGTAGGTACTCTTGTCTAAAAAGTTGGTATGGGGTAGTTCAAACAGAAGATTGGGGTATTGTAAATGGAGGACAGACTATGTTTAGAGGCAAGTGCCACTTTCCTTTGAAGTACCTACCGGGTACATTGGAGAGGGGATACCCCCTCTACTAATAGTCCTATAGTTTGTGAAAGCATGACTGCTTTGTTTTATAACGGTCTGGTATCAAAAATACATACGACCCTAATATTATCAAAGCCTAATCCAATCAAGTTTATAAAGCATCAAAAGGAGGAACTTTCATCATAAAAAGATAATCGCTTTAAATTTTTTGAAATAAATATTCAAAAAAATCTCTCAGTCCCGAAAAATGAAACTATGATATTATATTATTGCAGGATAATACAATAAATCATAGAATCTTTATATTATGAGAAAATCACTTTTTTTGCTAAGTTTTTTAACGCTTAGTTATGGTGTTTACAGTCAAACAAATACATTTCCAGTAGATGGAAATGTGGGAATAGGTACGTTAACTCCTACAGAAAAACTAGAAGTTAATGGAGTCATTAAATCAAAATCAGGAATTTTTGAAGCTGCAAATACACAAGCAGCAGCAAATTCTACAGATTATCGAGATTGGGGTAAATATAGCCTAGCATTAACTGCAGGAAGGGTGTTAAATACAGATACAAATGGTTTTCAGAATAGGAAATTACAATTTTTTGATTATTCTGCTACAAGTGGAGGGTTACCTTCAGGGTCAGGGTTTACAATAAATGGAGCAGATGGTAAAAATAAATTATCATTTTTCAATTTTGATAATGGTGGAGATACACGTTTTATATTAAAGAGCACAGAGGATAAGTATATCGTGCAAATGGGAGATTATGATGTAGGTAGATCTGATAATAATACAGGAAGCGATATTAGTTTCATACAAATGTTTAATCCAAATTCAAGAATTGCTATAGGTACTTATTTGATGTATAAACCCGAGCATGAATTTATTGTTAGAGGGAGTGGTTGGTTCGAGCAAGAGATTATTACCGATAGCAAAATCGGTATTGGTATGCAAGCCTCTGCAATTCCTGTGGGTTATAAATTAGCAGTAGCAGGTAAAATTATTAGTGAAGAGGTAAAAGTGGAGTTGCAAAGTACCTGGCCAGATTATGTGTTTAAGGATAACTATGACTTACCAACCTTAAGACAAGTAGAAAATCATATACAAGAAAAAGGGCATTTGATTAATGTTCCATCGGCAGAAGAAATAGAAAAGAATGGTGTCTATCTGGGAGAAATGAATGCCAGATTATTAGAAAAAATTGAAGAACTTACCTTGTATACTATCGCCCAGGAGAAAAAGATTGCTTTACAACAAATCCAAATAAAAGAGTTGAAAGAAGTAAAAACGAAGAACATTGAGTTAGAAAAAAGAGTAGAAGAAATAGAAAGATTATTAAAAAAATAAAATGAAGATGATAAAAAGGATTTTGGTAGTTATTTCTGTGGTTTTGTTAACTGGATGTAGTGCCGAAGATGATGATCTATGCACAGAAAGAGTCTGCCCAGATGGATTTAATAATTGTTTTGACAAACCTTGCGAATTTTAATACCTCAAAGCTAATGGAGTAAACAAAAATAGATAATGATCTCTGTTATTGGTTTTGGTAAGAAGTAGAAGGTTATAAAATTGATGAAATAAAAAAAGCGAGATCAAAATTACCTCGCTTTTTTACGTTTTATATACCAATCCTCGTAGGGATGGTGTTTTCCTGTACCAACTCATGGCTTACCTATGGATTGCATAGCTAGAAGACGCAGGAAGTTCTTTTAAAAAGTTAATAAATGGTTTAAAGTTAAATGTCCATGTAATCGTGTATAAAGTTTTCATATCTACATTATTTTAAATTAATATTTCTTGTTTGGTTATAGTATAAACAATTGCCGTGCCAAAAATTAAAAAACTCTGTAAACTATAGTATATCAATGGATTGAAGAGGTTGGTGTTTTGAGATGAGAAAAAGAAGAAACCTCTAAACTTCTAAATTTTGATCACTTAATTCTAAAATTCTAACAAAAAAACACCCAGTCTCGAAAAATGATACTGGGATATGGTATTATTGTGCCATAAACTCACTATGCACTTCCTGATAGAGACTAAATACATTGACTCAATGAAGAGGAGAATTGGAGAAATAAATAATTGGATTTTTACTTTTAACATTTAATGTCTAATAAAAAATTCTCAGTCCCGAAAAATGAAACTGGGATATAGTATTATTGTACCAATAAAACGATGTGATGGTATTAAAAGATGAAATATTGGTGCACAAAATAGGAATATAGACAAGGACAAATGTTGAAGGTTTTTAACGGGGTAACAAAAATTGAACTTACGACATTAATGAGTAGGTCTATTATCGAATACAATTGGAGTTTGAAATTAGTTTGATATTGTATTAAAACCTTCAAATCAAGTAATTTTTGGAAATGAAATGAAGAAAAATAGAATACTGTTTTAGGGATAATTAATTCAGAATAGATATTAAAATTGTTATTAAAATAAAAAAATGAATCATTAAAGAAGTGATGATATGGTAAGCGTTGAAAATTGATAAATAAAGTTGGATTCCTGTTATTTTGGAACTCTAATATTTCTTTGAAAACCTTACTTTTGCCACTATTTTGATTATAAGATAATTATGCAAAAAATCCTACCCAAAAAAATAAAGGCGTTTAACCTTCAGGAGATGCTCCTGGTATTAGCCATTATCGGAATCTTATTATTGATTGCCTTACCTAATTTTTTACCGCTTATTGCACAGGCTAAGGCACAAGAAGCTAAAATTCAGTTGAAAACGATTAGTGATATGCAAACACAATATCGTTATCTCAATTCTAAATACTCCTTAGATTTTTCAGAACTTAATTATGAAGCCCCCAAAACCGTAAAAACTGGTGGAACGGCAAATTATAGTTATGAAGTTCTGGAAGCCAGCGTATCCAATTTTAAAGCCAGGGCAACTGCTGTGGTCGATTTTGATGGAGATGGAGTGTTTAATGTATGGGAGATCGATGAAAACGGTAGTCCAAAACAAATTGTTAAGGACTAATGCTTCTTTTAAAAATAATCACAATTAGTGTTCTGGCAATCATCATATATCAGGACCTTAAAGATCGAGAGGTCTTCGGTGTTATGTTCCCTATACTGATGGGTCTACTTGGTTTTTTACATTACCAATATACGCCACAAATTAATTTTCTATATGCTGTATTAATTAATGTAGGAGTGTTGATCGTGATTATGGGATTACTGTACCTATATACATTGATCAAAATAAAACGCCCGTTTTTTGAGGAAGTATTTGGAGTAGGAGATCTTTTATTTTTTGTAGCCTTAGCGATAGGGTTTCCAACGGTGACATTTATTGTTTTATTCGTGTTTTCATTAATTTTTTCATTGTTAGTGTGGCTTATGATTAAAAAGAAAGCAAAGCATAATACGGTTCCGTTGGCAGGATACATGTCTGTATTTCTTATGGTAACATTTGTTACTCAATGGATAACGAACACATTAACCTTATACTTGATATGAGTAGTATCACAACATACGAAATACCAGTACATTTGAAGCAATTAATTACTTCGAATCAGGCATTTCATTATAGGATAATTCCAGTAGCAAAAGAAGGAGATGAACTACATCTTAAAACAGATGTTAAGGATATTGACGGTTTACAAAAAGAATTAAAAATAATTTTGGGATGCTCTATTGTTGTTATACAAGAAACTACAGAGCATATCCAGTCATATTTGACGTTTAATTATCGAAAAACAACGGCTGCTTCAAGTGAGAAATTAGCTTATGAAGATCGTTTTTTACAAAAACTAATCGCTACAGCCAAAGACTTTGGTAGTAGTGATATTCATATGGAACCATATGAAAAATCATGTCGAGTACGGTTTAGATTAGATGGTAAACTAAAAGAGCAATACACGATTTCTAATACTGAATATCCGCAACTGGTGAATCAGATTAAAATACAATCGGGACTTGATATTTCGCAAAAGCGATTAGCACAGGATGGTCGAATTACATTTAAAGAAGGAGCAGACGAATTCGATATTCGTGTATCTACGATGCCTACACTATACGGAGAAAAAATAGTACTCCGACTATTGAATAGAGATACACAAGAGGTGTCTTTAAATGATTTAGGTTTTACTACAGAAGAATTAGAGTTATATCGTGAAGCCATAAAAAATCCTCAGGGGATCGTGTTAATTTCGGGGCCTACAGGGTCGGGTAAAACAACCACATTGTATGCGACCTTAAAAGAATTGAATACCGAAACAACAAATATTCTTACCATAGAAGATCCTATAGAATATACCTTACAAGGGATTAATCAGGTGCAGCTTAGAGAAGATATAGAATTTGATTTTCCGGCAGCGCTTCGTGCATTTTTACGTCAGGATCCAGATATTATAATGGTAGGTGAGATTAGAGATGATCGTACAGCAGGTATGGCGATAAAAGCAGCACTTACAGGACATTTGGTGTTATCAACCATACATACCAATTCTGCCTGGGCAACGATTTCGAGGTTAATTGATATGAAAGTACCAGCATTTTTATTAGCCAATACCATCACAATGAGTATTGCACAACGCCTGGTAAGAAAGCTATGTCCACATTGTAAAGCACAGAAAAAAACAGAAGTAAAGGATTTTCCTCAAGGATTTGAGATTCCAGAAGACATGGCAGAACATCATATTGCAATAGGGTGTAACCAGTGCTATCATACAGGGTATTTAGGACGTAAAGCCATTTATGAGATATTACCAATTACAAAAGAACTCGAAATAGCAATACGACATAACGAATTGCAGATAGATACCTATATAGAAGAAAGAAATATAAAAACATTACAGCATAATGCCATACGTATGGTAAGTAATGGAGAAACTTCGGTAGAAGAAGTATATGCTTTGTTGGCAGATAATTAAATAGTATAAATGAAGATACTAAGAGGAGATAATATCAACTCAAATTAGTATTGACAATTCCATCGGGGAATGGAAAACAATAAATAGAAAAGCAATGAGAATACAATTAAAAATAACAATACTTATTATTGTTCTTGCCTTTGGAGTCCAGGTTTGGGCCCAGGATGGGTTTCAAAACCAGGCGCAAGACAATACCCGTGTTGCTACCATAGAAAATAAACTTCAATTATTAAATGTTGATATACCAGGATTAGCAGAAAAGGTAAATGTAAACATATCCAATACTTCGTTGCTTAATTTCTTGAGAGCAGTTTCTCAGGTACATAAGATTAATATCAATCTGTCTAATGAATTAAATGATATTACTATTGTTAATGGATTTAATAATGTGACCGTACAGGATTTATTGGTATTTCTGGTAAAAGAATATCGTTTGGACATCGCATTTACAGGTAATATATTATCCGTTAAAAAGTATACTCCTCCGGTAGTTGCTCCTATAGAAAAAGAAGTAAAAGTACAATACGATGTTTTGGCAACAGCACTATCTACAGATCTAAGTAATGATCCGTTACCAAAAGTATTTAGAAAAATAACAGAGGTGTCTGGGAAGAATTTATTGTTTACACCTGAGCTAAATAACAAAAACCTCAATTTGTTTATCAGCAATGTTCCTTTTGATCTTGCGATGAAAAAACTGGCAGAAGCCAATAATCTGGATTTTAGAAAAACCAGGGACGGATTTTATGAATTTGATGCTTTTCCGCAAACAGGAAATAGTGCAGTTGGTGGACGTTCACGTCGTCCAAATTTTTCATATAAAGTGATAGATACGCTAACAAGAATAGTTGCTGTTGATTTAAGAGATACACCAATATCTGATGTTATTTATACATTATCCGAAGATTTAAAATTAGATATTTTTACAGCATCACCGCTAGAAAATGCAGGAAAAGTAACCGTAAAGGCAGAGTCTATTTCTTTTGATGCCTTATTGGTTAAGATTTTTGAAAGTAATGTAACTTCTGTACAAAATAATACCGCAGGTCAAAGAAATACTTCTAATGTAAATGGACAACAGAATCTACAGAATACCTCTGGGGGATCCAGATCATTTACATTTAAAAGAGAAGGGAATGTATACTATTTTGGAACAGAAGATCAGCTGGCGCTAAAGAAAATAGAACTGGTACAAATGATGCATCGCTCTATTGCGATGCTAGGAGATGCAAATTCCTCTACTTCGTATGGAAATAGTTTTAATAATAGCAATTTTACTACTGGGGGAATCAATTATATCTCTGGGGCTTCTAATAATGGATTTAATCAAAATGGAGGAGTAAATAGAAATCAACGAGGAGGTTCATCGTTTAGAAATACAAACACTTCCTCTGGAAGAACACAAGAGATAGGTTCTATTTCAGATATTTTTCCTGCCACTATCATCGATGGTTTAGATGTAAAAATAGATACAGAACTCAATAGTTTTGTAGTTAGTGGTCCAGGGACACGAGTAGAAAAGTTTAAAAACTTTATCAAATATATTGATAAACCTGTTCCTTTAATACTGATTGAAGTTATGATTCTCGAAGTTAATCGTACGGCTACAGTAGAAACCGGAGTAGAGTTTGGAATTGGTAAAGAACCAGCTACAACCGCAGGAACTACTTTTCCGAATGCGAATATTACATTGGGAGCTTCGACTATAAATAGGATTATAGGAGGCTTTGATGGTTTTGGGTCACTCAACATCGGTAATGTAGTCCCAAATTTCTATATGGATATCAAAGCGATGGAAACCAACGGAAATGTAAAGATACTATCTACGCCAAAGCTAAGTACGCTTAACGGGCATAAAGCGTATTTGTCTAGCGGACAAACAACCTATTATGCGGTGACCAATCAAAACTTTTTTGGATCTCAAATTCCACAAACTTCTGAGGTGGTGAATTACCTCCCGATTGATGCAGAATTAGCGCTGGAGTTTAAACCTTTTGTATCTGGAGATGGGCAAATTACATTAGATATACAGGTAATCCAATCTAATTTTAGTGGAGAACGCATCGCAGAAAATGCTCCGCCTGATATTAATAGTCGTAGGTTTTCTTCTATTATGAGAATGAGAGCAAATGACGTGGCTATCCTTGGCGGAATTGAACAAAAAATAAAGAATGATACGGGTTCTGGAGTACCTATATTGGCACGTATACCGATCATAAAATGGCTATTTAGTAAAAGAACCAGAGAAGATACTAAGAAGAAGTTAAACGTGATTATAAAACCAACAGTGTTCTATTAATGGCAAACCTATTATCGTCATATAATCCTATTGGAAAAACTTTGGTATCGGTAGAGTATTCTGTGCAAGAAGGAAAACCTATACTGTTTGGCCTGGAACTGGTTCAGAAAAAAGGAGAATTGGATATTAATCAGACCTTTACTTTAAAACAACCTGAAGAACTATCCAAGTTTTCTAAAACAACCCATTTAAGTCTTGTGATTACAGATGATTATGTATTGTCTAAAGAAGTACAACAAACAGGAACCGATGCTGAGATTGTAGCTGAAGCTTTTCCCAATTTAAATCTGAATGATTTTTATTATCAAATCCTTAGAAGTACAAATTCGTCTTTTATAGCCGTATGTAGAAAAGAATATGTTGAAACCTGCATCGAACAGTTTCAAAAAGCTGGAAATACTATTACAACAATAGCTCTTGGAGTTTTAAAAATGACAGCTTTATCTGGATATGCTCAAGGCGAAACCTTAAAAAGCTATACTGCAGAAGTAGGTTTTAGTAATGAAGAACTGATTTCTATTGTATCCAAAAGAGAACATATAGAACAGCAATATAATATCGAAGGACTTACTTTTCCTGCTACACATTCCTTACCGTTAGCTATAATTCTGGATGCTGTATTTAATACTGATAGGATTTCAGGAAATCTCGAAACTCGAAATCAGGAGCTACGGAAGCGATATAAAGAAACTCGTTTTTTTAAAAACACATTACAACTCGGTGTCGGATTTCTATTAATAACATTGTTGATTAACTTTTTTGTTTTTAATGCAAATTATAAAAAGTGGCAAGGGTTACAAGAAGAACTTCAGGTGTATACCACACAAAAGGAACAGATTACCAAAAAACAAGCTGAGGTAAGTACAAAAGAGGCTTTGGTACAAAGTATATTAACTACCGGGTTTTCTAAAAGCTCATATTATACAGATCAGATCGTGCAAGCACAACCAGCTACGGTACTCTTGACATCCTTTATATATCAACCTTTAACAAAACCCATTCGTAAAAATAAATATATTGAATTCAGAGAAAATATAATCTCTATTATGGGAAAATCAACAGATAAAACAGAATTTACAGCTTGGTTAAAAATAATGGAAAACTTACCGTTTGTGGAAGCAGTAACCATAATACAATATGGTTTGGATAAAAAGAATATCTCAGATTTTGAAATAACACTTAAGATTAAACCAGATGCAGCAAAAGACTAAAAACATACTACTCATCGTTGGATTGTTCTGTATGCTGCTTATCGCTTATCAGTATGGTTTTGCAAAAACATTCACATTACGTAGTGAAGTAGCTAAACTAGAACATGAAAAAGATAAATATTTGGCGGCACCAATGCAACTAGCTGCTTTAACAAAAAAGAAACAGCAACTAGATGCTGTTCTGGCAAAAAATAATGTAGAAGGAAACTCGGTACAACAGAATCTTCTTAAAACTTTAAATACGTTATCGAATACTTCAAATATTAAAATCATTGCTTTTGAAGAACCTCATGTCTTCACTAATGAGACAACAAATGAAGGAACTACAACTTATGATTTTATTTTACAAGGAGATTATAAGGCATTGATCCAGGTAATATATGCACTCGAGCAGCAATATAGTTTTGGAAATATTGCTCAGGTAAAATTTGAAAAAAAGAAAAACTTTAGAACAGGGGCAAGGTATTTACAGTGTAGGTTACTATTGCAACGTCTGAACCAATAACATAAATAGAAATATGATGAATTATAAAGCATACTGTTATATTATCTTTCTGGCCCTTTGTTGCACAGGATGTCATAGTATAAAGGTGAATCATACCAAGATGCATACCGCTGTAACTAATCCTATAGCGTTAGGAGTAATCGGTTTGCAGAAAGGAGATGTGTATGTCTCAGATTTTCACGTGACTGCAATACCAGAATATAAGACTGAAATTAGAGTGCAGATCACCAAAGAAAACTTTAATCGAACTACATTTGATACTTATCTCAAAGCAGCCAAAGGAAATGAACATAAGATTAATTATGTAGATTCTTTGGAAGCCAAACCACAGTTTGTAATTCTTGAGTTATTAGATCGTGTAGCTCTTATGGCCGAAATAGAGGAAGCCCACAATACAAAAACACTTAGATATATAAAGAGTCAAAAAGAAGCAGGTATAGTGACTTCGGTTTCTCTGGCATTATCACAGGAGCTAATACAAGAACTGGATAATGCTGATGTAGTTTTTTTAAACAATAGTGCATACAAGCAATACCAATTATCACTGGTAAAAGAAGGAGAAACATATAAGACTATTGACTTTGCAAAGACATCCATTTTTGGATACACCTTATCCTATTTCTGTTGGAGAGAAAATGATAAAAGACAAATTACTTTGGCAGATATTATTGATGAAAAATCATCCTGCTCAAAAAACACATATCGAGATGCAGAAAAAGCATTAGAAAACATGAATTATTTTAAATTATAATGATGAAGAGGATAAACATATACTTAGGCATAGTGTTTCTGGTATTTTTTAGTTGTGAAGAAGTACTTTTAGAGGAAGACCTATCTGATAAAACAATACTAATAAATGCACCTACTGATGGTGCTACTGTGCGCAATACTTCAGTGACTTTTAATTGGGAAACTGTAGATCAGGCAACAGCATATCGACTTCAGGTAGCTCAACCCGATTTTGAAAATGCAGCACAAATCGTATTGGATACTACGATAACAGGAACTAGTTTTAATACGAGTTTAGTTAGAAATAGTTACAATTGGAGAGTACGGGGACAGAATTCTGGTACCTCCACACCCTATGTAACAGCAGGATTTACTGTGGTAGAAAGCGAGGACTTTTCTGCACGAGAAGTGCTGTTAGTAACTCCGGGGAATACTACCATTGTTAATACAACTTCAATAAATCTACAATGGCAAGCGGTAACTGATGCTACTTCTTATAGAATTCAGTTATTAAATCAGAGTAATGCAGTGGTAGAAGAAAAAACTACAGCAGATACTTCGGTCTCGTTTACTTTTCCAGAAGGGGTAACACAATGGCAGGTAAGAGCAGAAAATAATACGCAAAATACATTATATACCACAAGATCATTGACTGTAGATAGCATGAAGCCAAATCAACCTGTGGTTGTAGCTCCAGCCAATGAAGCTTCGCAAGCAGGTACGACAGTCACTTTTAGCTGGACTAGAGAAGCTGTAGCAGGTACTCCAGAGTTTGATAGTATCTATATCTATAGTGATGTAGCATTGACGCAGCTTGTGTCTAAAAATAGAGTAACATCACCAACAGATATAGAACTTGATGCAAGTACTACATATTATTGGTTTCTAAAAGCATTTGATGAGGCTGAAAATGAAAGTGAATCCAGTACAAGTTCTCGTTTTACAATAAATTAAAAACTATGCTAAAAGGTAAAAAAGCACTATACATCTTATTACCATTGGTAGCACTTATCTGGGGAGCGATTATTGTTCAGGTAGTTGACGCATTCTCTGATGACGATCCTGTTAGCTTGGGAACGACTTCAGTAGATATAAAACCGCTCAAAACAAAAGAACGAGAAAAATTCACTTTAGGAATAGTAGAAAGAGATCCTTTTTTAGGAACATTGTACCAACCCAAAAAGAAAGAAAGTAAACCTAGATCAAGAGTTAAAAAAGTAGATTTGGTATGGCCTTCTATTCGTTACAAAGGTGTGGTCTCTGGACAGAATAGTGCCAAGGCGATTTATCTTATTGAAATTAATGGAACGGATCAACTTATGAACCTAAGACAAACCATAGATGGAATAACGTTACAAAGAGGAAAGTCAAGTTCGGTTTTATTGCGGTACAAAGGAAAAACAAAAGATTTTAAAATCACCAATTGAAGATATTCTCAAAAATAAGAGCTCAAGCGATGCAGTTTGCCATACTCATTTCGGTATTGGTAGCACTAGTATTAAGTGCGTTCTTATTATTAACACATACACACTCTTTTTTTAAAATCAAATCCCAGGAATTGTTACAGGCTTTTGAGCAATCTAATAAGCTTGTATTCGAATCTTTAGAAAACCATACCATTAAAACAGACACTATCGTTTCTCAGGAAGAGGCCAGGATTATTAAACAAACAACGAGTTATCATGGTGTATGGTCCAAACAATTTTCGCAAGTAAGTATACATCAAAGAAAAGCAACCAGAATAGCGTATATCGGATCAGAATTATCAGAAAAAACTCCTAATTTGTATGTAGTCAATACCAATTCACCTTTGGTGGTAGTAGGTAATACACGATTAGAAGGGAATAGTTATCTTCCAAAGCAAGGAGTAAAAGCGGGTAATATTTCTGGGAATTATTACCAGGGTAACAGCTTGTATTATGGTCGTGCTATAGAAAGTAAAACTACATTGCCTAAGTTGGCACCAGAATGGATCAAGTATCTCGAAAATAGAAGTAATGGAATAGGTATTGAAGATGCTCATACAGTTGCATTAAAGAAAGAACTTCATAATTCTTTTCATCATCCTGTTCAAGTAATATATGATACTGATCCCATTTTTTTGGAAGATGAAAAGATTATTGGAAATATTATAATTCAGTCTCGATCTAAAATCATAGTGGGATCTCAATCTCAATTAACAGATGTAGTATTGATTGCTCCAGAAATTGAAATAGATAACGGAGTAAAAGGCAGTTTTCAGGGTATTGCTACACATAAAATCAAAATTGGAAAAGGATGTTATTTATCATACCCATCTTCTTTGGTCCTTTTGGATAAAAAAATAATAGCAGATAAAGAAAAAAACAACCTGCACATTGATCCTGATTTTACCATAGGGAAAAGAACCAAAATTGAAGGTGCAGTAGTATATTTTAATAAAAATATATCTCCTAAAAACCGAATAAAAACACATCTCGAAATAGCTTCCGATTCTGAGATCACAGGAGAAGTATACTGTCAGGGAAATATTGATTTTCAAGGAACTGTAAAAGGTTCTTTATATACGCGACAATGTATTGCTCGTCAGTCTGGGTCTGTGTATTTAAACCATATATATAATGGGAGTGTTTTGATCAATCCAGTGCCGGATTATGCTGGATTACCTTTTGTAAATACTAAAAACAGTATAGCAAAATGGTTATATTAAAGAAAATAAAAGGAGCAACCTTAATTGAAGTATTAACGGCTTCAATATTGATCATTATTGTATTTATGATTGCTAGTTTAAGCTTTAATAACATTTTTAAGAATCAAATACAAAGGGATCATAGTACTATTGAGAACCGGGTAAAAGAATTAGAATATCTTTCTATCCATGGTAGGATAAAACTACCGTATGCAGAAGATTTTGATGGATGGGAAATTCTTATTAATACCGAGGAAGAAAAGATGATATTGTTATACACTAGAGAAGATGTTGAATATAAAAAACAGCTAGTGGTAAGGAGATGAAGATATACCATAAAATAAAAGCGTTTACATTGACCGAAGTTATGGTGGTTATGGTGATTTCTGCAATAGTGGTAGGTTTGGCATTTTCGGTATTAGGAATTGTACAGAAAAACATGCGTAACATTGGTAAAAATTATCAAAATCAAGAACAGATACAATCTTTTGAAACGGCTTTAACTATTGATTTTAATACTTTCCCAACTGCGGTATGGGATCCGATAGAAAATACATTAATGGTTTCTTCTCCAATAGATGAAAGAAAATACCAGTTTTATAACGATAGTGTTGTTACTAATATTAGTAAGCATGCAATATCGATAAAAGAGAAAATGTTTTATTTTGAAGGTAGGTTGGTACAGTCGGGAAGTATAGATGCGATAAAATTTACCTTTCATAATACCAAAGAATCACATCGTTTATTTGTGTTTAAATATAATGATGCAACGATACATTTTTAGAGTATGGGAATAAAAATCGATACCACCAAAAAGCAAAGCCAAAGAGATAACTCTTTTGATGTATCTGATATATTAACAAAGGAGATCACACTATTTGGAACTGCATTTACATCCAAAAAAAAAGAACAGTGGTATGCAGAACTTAGTGTGTTGTTAAAATCGGGGATAGACCTTAGAAGCGGATTAGAATTATTGTCAGAAACTCAGAAAAAAGAGAAAGACAGAAAACTAATGACCGTTATGCTTTCTAAGCTGATTGCCGGAACACCTTTTTCTGAAATTCTTAAAGACGATAAAAACTTTACTGATTATGAATATTATGCCATAAAAATAGGAGAACAGACAGGGGAGTTAGCCAAAATCACATTAGAGCTTAGTGAATTTTATAAACGAAAAAACGAACTACGTAGAGAAATTGTTTCTGCACTTACATATCCCATAATAGTATTATGTACAGCAATGATTGTTATCGTTTTTATGCTTCGATATGTAGTGCCTATGTTTGTCGATATTTTTAAACAAAACAAGGTGGATCTCCCAGGGATTACACAAGGAATTATTAGTTTCTCTAACTTTATGGGGGAGTATGGAGCATTATTGTTTGGACTTTTTATCTTAGGAGCCGGCGTACTTATTTTTATATCTAAAAAGCAATGGTACCGAAAAATCCTTGGAACGATTCAGCTACGACTACCCATATTGGGTGCATATTTTCAAAGAATTTATATGGCACAATTTACCCAGGCAATATCCCTATTGACTTCTGCTAAAGTACCTATGGTAGAGAGCATTGATTTGGTTAAGAATATGATTAATTTTTATCCGCTTCAACAAGGGTTGTATAGAACCAAACAGCTTGTTCTTGCAGGAGGCACATTAAGTGTTTCTTTTGCTGAAAGTCCTATTTTTGATAAGAAAATGATTGCTATGATGCGTGTAGCAGAAGAAACCAATCAAACAGAGTTTATCTTTCAAAAATTAAATGAGCAATATAACCAGCAAGTAAAACATCAATCTCAGATAATCTCTAATATCCTTAATCCACTATTAACCATTTTTGTGGGAATTATTGTTGGAGCAATTTTAATTGCGATGTATTTACCGATGTTTAGATTAAGTAGCGTTATAGGGTAGGTTTTATCTGTACTAAAGAAAAATAATGCTTACTTACTTCATTTATTACCATAGATCAATTTTTTTCTGAAGGTATTAGTGTAATTTTATATGAATGTCCATAATGTATCATAAAGGCTTGTCATCCTGAACTTGATTCAGGATGACAGTTTAGAGTTATTCATGAGACAAAACGGATAATCAATAATTTTATCTTTCTAGCACATAAAAATTTTAAAAACTAATCATATTTCAATTATGAAAGTAAATGCATACGCCGCTGTAGAACCTAAAGCAAAGTTAACGCCTCACTCATACGAATTAGAAGAACTAGGACCAGAACAAGTAGATATTAAAGTATCGTACTGTGGTATTTGTCATTCTGATTTAAGCATGATAAATAATGATTGGGGAATAACAGAATATCCCATTGTACCAGGTCACGAAGTTATCGGAGAAGTAATAGCGACAGGAGACGCAGTTAAAAAAATAAAGGTAGGAGATAAGGTGGGCTTAGGTTGGTTTTCTGCATCGTGTATGAGTTGTCATGAATGTATGGATGGATCACATCACCTCTGTGCAAATAATGAAGCTACCATTGTAGGGAGACATGGGGGTTTTGCCGACCATGTTCGCGCACATTGGTCATGGGCAATTTCACTACCAGATGCTATTGATATGAGTAAAGCAGGCCCATTACTTTGCGGAGGAATTACTGTTTTTAATCCGATTATATTGGCAGGAGTACAACCTACAGATACTGTTGGTGTGATAGGTGTTGGAGGGTTAGGACATATGGCTCTTAAATTTCTAAAACATTGGGGTTGCGAAGTCATTGCTTTTAGCTCTAATCCTGATAAGAAAGAGCAAATTTTGAATATGGGCGCAAATCAAGTTATCAATTCAAAATCTCCTGAGGAATTAGAGAGTATAACAGGAAAACTAAACTTTATTCTGAATACAACTAATGTTACTTTAGACTGGAACTCTTACTTAAGAACATTAGCACCAAAAGGGAAATTACATACCGTAGGAGCAGTTTTAGAACCCATGGCTATACCGGCATTTAGTTTGATTGGTAGAGAAAAATCTGTTGGAGGAAGCCCTTTAGGAAGTCCTGCATTAACAGAAACGATGCTCGATTTTTGTGTAAGACACAATATTTACCCTACAGTAGAGGAATTTCCTATGGAAAAAATTAATGAAGCCATTGCACATCTTGAAAAAGGAAAGGCTCGATTTAGAATAGTATTAAAGAATTAAGAATAGGTGCTGTATTTATACTGTTAAATGATTATACAATGATAGTATTTTGGTTATAAATTTTATTTTTTTCATAGAGCATAAGGTCAAAACTTGTTATACTCTCTTTTGATAAGGTATCTTTTAGTTGTTCACTAATAATAGTTCTTGAATCAATGCAATTTAAGTCTTGTAAATCATATTTATGGAGTTCTTTTTTTATTGATTGTTATTCTGTTGTTCTTTAAAAAACGCTTTAAAATTTAAAGAGAAAATAAAATAATAAACACTTAATCCATAAATTAAGAATGTAGATATAATTACCGATAATACCTTTTTCAAAGTCGTAATATCAGAAAGCAATAGAACAAAAAACATAAAAAATGCCAATAAAATTGCAAGGGAAAAACAAATTATCAATATTATTCTTGCCCAGTTTTTCCCTTTATAAGTTGCTATTACAAGGAACACTGTTGCTAAAAACCGAAATAAGTGCTTAAAAATCAGAAAAGCACTAATCTCAGCTTCAGTATAGGATAACAAAGTGATCAAATCTGCATTTATTGAAAATAAAATTATACTTAACCCTAATATTTTTGTACGACGTCTTCCTTTTGCTATCGCAAGCCTTTGTTCAAAGGTGTGGTTTTCGTTCATAATCATTGGCTTTTAGTAATGTAATATTTAATTTATTAATTTCCTCGCTAAATCGAGCACCCAGTGTTGCTGCTATCCTACTGCTTATAGATTCTTTAGCATAATTATATAAGATGTCAAAGAGACCAAAGTAGATATTAGAAATGTGATTACATTACAGAAAACTGTAATAGCAGTTTTTTTATGGCTAACCATTGTTGCGATGTATTTGTTGATATTTGGATTAAATAAGATCTTTTAATCTTTATTTTTTCTCCATAACTTCAATGACAAGCAATTATCCTAAATACTATTTAACTGAAAACAGGGTAATGTCTTAACCAAATGATACTTACATTTGGGGTGACAAAAAATAGTGATGAAAAAAACAGGAGTATTGATATTCTTATTTGTTATTACACTCAACTTCATAAGTTATGGTCAAGAGAAAGGCAGAGTTGAAAACCCAATAGAACAACATGATTTACTTTCTAAAGATACAACGCTGGTAATACAAGGAAATCGTATTTGGATTAGAGACTATCCAAAAACAGGAGAAGTTGTATTTACATTAAATGAAGGTGAGGTATGTCGTATTTTGGAAAAAGGAGAAGAACAGATCATACGGGGAAATAGAGATTTCTGGTATAAAATAGAACATCATGATCAAGTAGGTTGGGTTTTTGGATCACAAACTTCAATCAGACAAAATACCAATTTTAAAGGCTTTGAACCTTTTCTAAAATATTTTTTACAAACTTCTTTTTATGGAAAAAGGATAGATTCACAAAAGAAAAATGTGAAACAATTTATACATGAAGATATTGGTTTTTATAGATTTTATAATCCTGGTGCTGCATGTACTTTATATTCATCTTAC
Source organism: Aquimarina algiphila (assembly GCF_007489275.1). Lineage (GTDB taxonomy): Bacteria > Bacteroidota > Bacteroidia > Flavobacteriales > Flavobacteriaceae > Aquimarina > Aquimarina algiphila. Next base: position 7,599 of record NZ_VLNR01000042.1, on the reverse strand, counting down.
CTTAGTCATAATAATAAAATAGCCCCAAAAATAGATAACCCAAAGTTTTTTTCGCAAAGAACTTTTCAAGATGGTTTTTGTGAAGAAAGTCCTGATCCTGATGGGATATATTATAAAAAAATAGAGAGCTTACCTGATTACCCAGATTTGAGTGTTAATTATGAAATGAAGAAGATTGATATTCCAGAGAAATATAAAAATGGTTTAAAGGTTAAAGTGAATGTTTTGGTTGATAAATGGATTATAAAAACTATGTATTTTATGATTGCAGATAACAAATGGAATCTTGTATTAGTTGATGATTGTGATTGTTCTGCATAAGTATTAGGATACCAAAATCACTTCATTTTGTGTAATTGCATATACTTCACTTTTCTCTGAAGGTTCTAATACATGAATCCCTGTGAATTTACCAAAAGCGGGCAGAATCATTTGTGAATCAGATTTAAAAAAGCACGGTAACCTAAGTCGCTGTCTACCTAATCCACTTAATAAAATCCCGGGATGGATATGTCCACATAAATTGAATAGTCCTTTTCTTTCTTCTGGATGGTGAGTAAGCAAAAAATCATCTATAACAAGTTCGATTCCGACCGTTACTCCGATATTTTCATATTTGGTTGGTGAAATGATATCATGATTACCAGCAATCAGAATACATTGACTATTGGTTTTTGTTACCCAATCTTCAAAAAGTTGCCATTCACTATTAACATAACTATGAAAGAGGTCACCGAGAAAACAAATTTTCTTAGGATTAAAATATTCAATTACGTTATCCAATTGATCAAAATTTTTCTTGATGGTTTCTTGCGGTACAGCACTACCGTGTTTTCTAAAATGAGAAACTTTACCAAGATGCACATCTGCAATGAATACGATTTGTTTTTCTTTCCAAAATAATGATCCTGATGAATGAAGAATAAAGGATTGGTTTTGTATCTGGATGGTCTGGGTCATTATTATTTATACTTTAGATTCCCTTCTAAAAAGAGGGGTTAGGGGTGTGTAAATACAAAGATTAAATCTAACTTAAGAAAGTATTTCAAAACTAATTTTTCATTAAAGTTGTACTTTGTTATAAATTGAGGAGTTCGTGAAAATCAAATATAATCCAAAACTGAAAGAATTAGCTAGGTAGCTCAGGAATAATGCCACAAAATCAGAAATTAGATTGTGGCAAAAATTAAAGAGAGGTCAAATGTATTCATATGATTTTCATAGACAGAAACCAATTGACAATTATATAGTTGATTTCTTTTGCAATAAATTGCAACTTGCTATAGAGTTAGATGGATATTCACATCAAATTATAGAGGTATGGGAAAAGGATGTTTTGAAAACAAAAAAGTTAAATGAACTAGATATTAGAGTTATGCGTTTTTCAGATCATCAAATCATGAATGATATGAGCAATGTGTTGAGAGCTATTGAAAGTTATATTTTACAATTTGAAGAAACAGGAGTTTTACCATTAATAAAGGATTATGGAGTATAACACCTCCCTTAATCCCTCCTTTTTAGGAGGGAGATACGCTTATTTCTTCAATAGTATTTTTGTCATTTTTTTAATTCGATCTTCGAGTTTTTCACTGGATAGCTTTTCACGGGATAAACGATCTGTGATGATAGGAAATGAGAATGGAGTAGGGTCTTCACATCGTTTCCAAACGATTTCTTGTTTTTCGATACGTTCTAATGCTATTTGTAACCTACCTTCTTCGAGTTGATGTTCAAAAGTTTCTGTAAAAGATTGCTTAAATAATAGATTGTCTGGTTCATCATCCCGAAACACATCAAAAAGTAATTGAGAACTTGATTGCAGATGTTTGCTTTTTAGTATTTTATCGGGATATCCTGTAAATACCATTCCTGATATGACAGCGATATCTCTAAATTTACGCCTGGCCATTTCTGTGGCATTTAAGCTTTTTTGTAAATCCTGATGTAGATGACTGGTGGTAAATAAATCATTATCGATCACCTGTTGCATATCGATTTCCTGATCAGAAAGCAGTTCGAATCCGTAATCGTTAAACGCTAAGGAAAAAGTGATAGGAGAGAGTAAACTAATGCGATAAGCAAGTAAACTTCCTAAAGCTTCATGTACAAAACGTCCTTCAAAAGGATAAAAAATAGCGTGATATCCTTCTCTGGTTTTAAAGGTTTCGATAAGAAACTGACCAGATCCGGGCACAATACTTTCCCTTTGTTGTCTCTCGAAAATATGGGATAGAGATCTTAATTCTTTCGATAACTTTTTCTTTCCATCTGATAAAGCATCATGAGGAAGAGCAACTTTGTAAAGTTCTTGTCTTAATAGTTCAGACATTTGTGAGGTGAGTGTTAATCTCCCGCCCATCCAACTAGGTACTTTTGAGGTTCTTTTACTGGATTTACGAACCAGAACCTGCATGCTTTTAATACGAACTAATTCTAGATTTCTGCCAGCAAAGGTAAAGACATCACCTGGAGTGAGTTTAGAGATAAAAAACTCTTCAATACTACCAATGAAACCACCTTTTAAGTATTTTACGGTGAGTATAGCATCACTAACAATAGTACCAATCTGTAATCGATGGCGCATTGCAATAGCTCTGTTATTAACTTTAAACAAACCACCTTCTTCAATTGCTACTTTTTTGTATTCGTCATAAGATTGCAAACTCTGACTTCCTATGGTAATAAAATTTAAAACCCATCTCCATTGATCAGAAGTCATGGCCTGATAGCAAAACGTACTTTTGATCTCTGGATATATTTCTTTGGGATAAAACCCATCAGAAACAGCAAGTGTCGTAAGGTATTGTACCAATACATCAAAACTATTAAGATAAGGTATACGATCTTCTACAGTATTTTGTTGCACTGCCTGCTGCAATGCAGAAGCTTCAACTAATTCTATTGCATGAGTTGGGAGGAAGTAGATTACACTTGTTTTTCCAGGTTGATGACCACTTCGTCCGGCACGCTGTAAAAACCGAGCTACTCCTTTTGGACCACCTATCTGAATAATAGTCTCTACAGGAGCAAAATCTACTCCAAGATCAAGACTAGAGGTGCAGACTACAGCTTTTAAAGATTCATTGCGTATAGCTTGCTCTACCCAGAGTCTGGTTTCTTTATTAATACTACCATGATGCATAGCCATTTCTCCCGCAAATTCTGGATAGCGTTCTAATATTTTTTGAAACCAGATTTCGCATTGCGACCGTGTATTGGTAAATAATAATGTGGTTTTACTTTTTCTGATGATAGGAATTACTTGATCTAGTAAATGAATACCGAGATGACCTCTCCAGGGAAAAGTCTCCATTTGATCCGGAATAATACTTTGCACCTTGATTTTCTTTTTGATATTGGCTTTGATCAATACCGAATTTTCTAGTGCTTTAGAATTTGACCCTAATAATACTTCCTGGGCTTGCTCAAGGTTTCCAATAGTAGCCGATATCCCCCAGATTCTTAGTTGAGGTGCGATAGTTTTTAATCTGGATGTACCTAACTCAATTTGCACCCCTCGTTTAGTGCCGAGCAATTCATGCCATTCATCAATGATAATGGCAGAACAGTTTTTAAAGGTTTTATCGTACCCTTTTGATGCCAATAATAATTGTAAACTTTCTGGAGTAGTAATCAAAAGATCGGGCATAGTTCGTTTCTGTGTAGCGCGCTCTTTTTGACTGGTATCTCCGGTTCGAATGCCAACAGTTAACTGAGTATTTAAATCTTTGGTTACACGTTCTGCTGCCTGTTTGATTTCTTGAGAAAGTGCGCGAAGCGGAGTAATCCATATCGCTTTAAGGCCCTTTTTATGTTTAGTCTGGTAGTCAGGATTGTTTTTGATGTAATTAAGAACAATTGGAATCCATAATGCATATGTTTTACCACTTCCGGTAGGAGCATTAAGGAGTCCATGTTTTCCTTGAAGAAAAGCTTTCCATGCTTGTTTCTGAAACGGAAAGACTTTCCAGTTTTGTTGTAAAAACCAGGATTCACCGATATGAAAGAGCTCTTTCTGCGTCATTATTCACTACTGGTATTTGGAATTAAAGCTTTCAAATCTTCAAGGGTATTGGCTTCATCAATTTTCTTGTCTTGTCTCCATCTTAAGATTCTGGGGAAACGAGTTGCAATTCCGCTTTTATGTCTTTTAGAAATTGCAATACCTTCAAAAGCAATTTCAAAAACTAACTCGGCGGTTACACTTCGAACAGGGCCAAATCGTTCTAGCGTATTGGCTTTAATAAATGTATCGATTTTTTTGAATTCTGCATCTGTTAGTCCAGAATATGCTTTGGCAAAAGTAACCAGCTCGGTCTTGTCTTTATTCCAAAGCCCAAACGTATAATCGGTAAATAGATTTGATCGTCTACCATGTCCTCGCATTGCATAGGTTAAAACAGCATCAATCGTTAAAGGGTCAACTTTCCATTTCCACCAATTCCCCTTTTTTCGTCCAACCAGATATGGAGCGTCTTTTCGTTTTAGCATCAATCCTTCAGAAGACACTTCACGAGATCGTTCTCGTTCTTTTGCTACATCATCCCAGCTGGTAAAAGATATTTTTTGAGATAATAAAAGTGGAGTTTTGTTCATGAATCCTTCAACGGGTTCAAGGTGGTTTATATTCTGATAAAGGTCTTCCAGAAGTGCTCTTCGTTCAGAAAATGGATGATTCCTGATGTCTTCTCCTTCCCATTCTAATAGGTCATAAGCCTTTAGGACCACCGGAGTTTTTTTTAGTAACGCTTTAGAAACTGTTTTTCTGCCAATTCGGGTTTGCAGGTCGTTAAAAGTTCCTATTTTTCCATCAGGAAAAGGAAGAATCTCTCCGTCCAAGACAGTTCCGTTGGGCAGTACATGTAAAAACTCTTGAAATTCGGGATATTTATCAGTAACGAGTTCTTCTCCACGACTCCACACAAAAATTTCATTTTCTCTCACGATAACTTGTGCTCGTATTCCGTCCCATTTATGTTCTACATACCAATCCTGAACATTTCCCAGATCAGAAATACTATCTTCGATAGCATATGCGAGGTAAAAAGGGTAGGGTTTGGACAAAAAATCGGTTGCTTTTTCCTGGATCACCAAATCGTGAAATGGAATTGTATTAGGATCCCAGTTTCCCATAAGCTTATAGGCAAGAATATCTTCATCGATGTTTACAGCTTTTGAGAGTGCTTTAGTCATAAGTTTTTGACTAACACCTATTCTAAATCCTCCTGTGATGAGTTTGGTAAATACAAAACGTTCATAATAATTCAAGGTTTTCCAATTTTCATGCAGATAGTATTGCTTTTGATCCTCACTTTGTTTTTTAAGAGCAATCATTTCCTGAAGAAACTGGGTTAGACTTTTTTCTGAATGTTCTGTTGAGGTGGGAATTACTAGTGCGATAGTTTCTGCCAAATCTCCAACAATATGATACGATTCTTCGAATAACCATAATGGGATATTTGCTAATTCTGAAGCCCATGTTCTAAGCAATGTTGTATTTACAGGACGTGGAGGACGACGATGAGATAGGATAGCAATAGTCCATACTTTATCTTCATCAGGTGCATTTTCAAAATAAGAAGCTAATGCTGCTACTTTTGTATTGGTTTTATTAGTGCTGTCCAATGTTTTAATAAGATGAGCAAAGCGTTTCATTTTATAACCTCACTTCCTTTTTCTGTTTCTATTTCTGAAAGTTCTCCTTCATATTGTGTTTTTTCGGTACGTGCATCGTATCCTATTTCTCTTAGATATCTCGAAAAAATATCAGTATATCCATGTGTGCTTATGATTTTAGAAGCTCCTGTTTCTCGTATTGCAGATAGTAATCCTTCCCAATCACAATGATCAGACAATACAAAACCTTTGTCGATAGCTCTTCTGCGTCTTGCCCCACGAAAAGCCATCCATCCACTAGCCGATGCTGTGACATAGGGGACCATTTTTTTTATCCATGTACCACCATGAACGCTAGGAGGTGCAATGATTATGTTACCAGAAAGTTCTTCTTTTTTGGTTTGATTCGTAATGAGCGTAGTGGTTGGCAGATCAACAATAGTACGTATAACTTCATTCATATTTTCTACAGCACCATGTGTATATATTTTACCAATTGAAGGATCTAAATGTTGTATCAATCGTTGAGCTTTACCGAGTGAATACCCAAATAGGACAGAGGTTTTTCCTTCTGATTGATTTTGCGCCCACCACTCGTTAATGTCACTCATCACTTCTTGTTGTGGAATCCATTTAAAAGCAGGAAGCCCAAAAGTACATTCGGTGATAAAGGTATGACATTGTACAGGTTCAAAAGGAACAGATATGGAGTCATCTTCAATTTTGTAATCCCCTGTAAATACCCATACCTCGCCTTTGTGTTCTACCCGAATCTGAGAACTCCCAACAATATGCCCTGCAGGATGAAAACTAAACTTTACATTATTGATACTAAATATTTCTCCGTACGCTCTACCGGATACATTAATATCTCCTAATCGATGTTTGATAATGGGTATGTTAGTATGATGAGTAATATACTGCTTATGTCCCCAACGACTGTGATCAGAATGGCCATGTGTAATAATGGCTTTGTCTACGGGTTTCCATGGATCCAGATAGACATTGGCAGCAGCGCAATAAATGCCTTTATTAGTAAATTCTAAAAGTGGTTTTTTCATTGGATTGACCTTAAATCTTTTGTGAGGAACTCATTTTGACGTTTTCAATTGGCTAAAAATTAGCTTTTTTTACCCACTTTTTGTCTTTTTTTCCTTCCGTAGCTCTGCTATGTAACTTAAAAAAGTCTTCAATTGGGCACAAAAACCCTCAATTTTCGCTTTAATCCAAAAGTCAAAATGAGTTCAAGATATAAAGGTGATTTTATGAAAAATAATAAATGTTCTATCTATTAGAAAGTGTTTATGAAAATATTAGGAGTTGTTTTACCTTAAAAAAGGACGATTTTAAATTTTAAAAGGTGTATAGTTTAGTTATATTTGCGGCAAATTAAACAAAAGTACATGATGTCAATATCTGATTTATTTGATAGTGGATTTCAGAAGAGAAACCAGGACCATTTTGCGGCAATTGTTAAAGTAGCCATGACTGATGAGGTAATTACAGATGAAGAGAAGGCCTTTTTGGATAGACTAGCGAGAAGACTGGATATTTCTGATAATGATTATAAGGAAATTTTAAAGGATTATAATACACATCCTATTAACCCTCCAACAAGTTATGATAAAAGGTTAGAGCGTTTATTTGACCTGGCAAAGATGGTATATGCTGATCATGTTAAAGGTGAAGGACAAGTGGTTTTATTAGAGAAACTGAGCATTGGTTTAGGTTTTAGATCAGAAAATGCAAAATATGTTGTTGATAAAGCTTTAATTCTTGTAAATCAGGGAGTCGATGGAGATACCTTTGCAGACGAGATTAAAAATATGAATAGATAATTTAGTATTCTTTTTGAGTCGTCCTAAAATAGGTTGACAATTTTACGATATTTAATTTAGTCCTGTGAAGCTAGCTTCACAGGATTTTTTGTTATGTATAAAATTAGGTGTTTTTAAATTAAGACTCCAATGTGGTCTTTTA
>NZ_VLNR01000041.1 GCF_007489275.1 Aquimarina algiphila | reverse complement strand
GATTTAAAAATAGAATCTTATCAAAGATCACAGCAATGACCATTATTCAATATATCAATAGGTTTGAATTCAACAGAAATATAAACAACCTAAAAATTAATATTAACTAAATGCACAACGGGTTAATTATCAATAAAAAATAGGATTTTAAATTGTGATCATCCTTTTATATCGTCAGAGTTTTATCACAATTGATCAATAAACCATTTGGTGTAGAATTAAAGATTACTAATCCTTTTACAAAGCTAATAAATCGTTAATTATGATGTTAAAAAACAAATGATCTTTTATATTTAGTTTTTCTTTTTTAAAGAATACTAAATATAAATACCCTTTACTTAATATTACCACAATACTAATCTATTTTAAAAATGTTTAAACATATACCATCATTAATTTCCTGTATTTGTGCTCTTTTTTTCCTTTGTTTTATTAGTTGTTCAAAAGAAAAGAAATCAACTAAAGAAACAATTACTATAGGTACTAAAAAGGAAGAGAAAAAGACCGGACTTCAAAATACTTCAACTGTTCCTGTTATGCTTGACAATAAAGGAATTGGTCCAATATCATCTATAACTTTTGAAGATCAAATTAATACAGAACTCTCTGACCGAGGGGCTCAGCTTTTTAAAGCAAAATGTACAGCTTGTCACAAGGCTCGTAAAAAAATGATAGGCCCTCCTATGGCAGGAATATATGAAAAACGAAGCCCAGAATGGGTAATGAATATGATCATGAATCCTGATGAGATGATAAAGAAAGATCCAGTTGCCATAGCATTATTTAAAGCCTATAATAATACAATAATGATTAATCAAAATATACCTGAAGAAGAAGCCAGAGCAATGGCAGAATGGTTTAGGACTTTAGAAGAATAAAATTACCCACTAACTGTTAATTTATGGAAAAAGAACCACAATATGATGCAATCGTCGTAGGAACAGGAATTAGTGGCGGTTGGGCCGCCAAAGAACTCTGTGAAAAAGGGCTAAAGACCTTAGTTCTGGAACGTGGTCGTATGGTAAAACATATCGAAGATTATACTACGATGAATAATGATCCCTGGGATTCAGAATTTAAAGGTAGACCATCTAGAGAAGACGTAAAACAACAAGAGAAACAACATCGCACGGGGTATGTAACCGATAAAGAACACAGCCACTTTTTTGTAAACGATCTTAAACATCCTTATAATGAAACTAAGCGTTTTGATTGGATAAGAGGATATCAAGTTGGTGGTCGATCTCTTATGTGGGGACGACAAAGTTATCGATGGAGCGACATAGATTTTGAAGCTAATAAAAAAGAAGATATTGCCGTGGATTGGCCTGTGCGATATAAAGACATCGCGCCATGGTATGATAAGGTAGAAGAATTTATTGGAGTCAGTGGTGAGAAACTAGGATTAGAACAATTACCTGATGGCCAATTTCTACCTCCAATGGAACTAAACTGCGTAGAAGATCATTTAAAATCAAATATCTCCCAAAATTACAAAGACCGATTATTAACTATTGGTAGAACAGCACACATCACAGGGACAAAGACTTTTGAAGGTCGGATGAATTGTCAATTCCGAAATCGATGTATGCGAGGTTGCCCATTTGGTGCTTATTTTAGTAGTAATTCCTCTACTCTTCCTGCGGCAGAACGAACAGGAAACATGACTTTGCGTCCAAACTCTATTGTACATCAAGTATTATATGATGATGCAACAGGAAAAGCCACTGGAGTAAAAGTAATTGATACAGAAACTAAAGAAACTATAGAGTTTACAGCAAAAATTATATTCCTATGTGCTTCTGCAATAGCATCTGCAAGTATTCTAATGCAATCAAAATCAGAACGTTTTCCTAACGGAATGGGGAATGATTCTGGAGAATTAGGCCATAATATTATGGATCACCATTTTAAAGCTGGAGCTTTTGGTGTTACTGATAATTATCAGGATAAATACTATAAAGGAAGAAGACCAAACGGAATTTATATCCCCAGGTTTAGAAATATTGGAGGTGAAACGGATCAAAAAACATTCAAACGTGGCTATGGATATCAAGGAGGAGGTAGTAGAAATGATTGGAGAGAATCAATAGCAGAATTAGGTTATGGAGCAGAACTTAAAGAGAGCGTATTAAAACCCGGGAAATGGCAAATAGGATTACAGGGATTTGGTGAATGTTTGCCATATCATGATAATAAAATGACTTTGGATTATGACAAACTGGATGAATGGGGATTACCTACAGTCACTTTTGATGCAGAATTCAAAGAAAATGAACTTGAAATGAGAAAAGATATGGTTAAACAGGCCATGGACATGCTCAAAAAAGCTGGGTTTGAAGATGTAAGACCTTGGGATGATATCGGAGGAATAGGATTAGGAATACATGAAATGGGAACTGCAAGAATGGGTAATGATCCAAAGACATCTGTCCTTAATAAACATAATCAAATTCATGCTGTGCCAAACGTGTATGTAACCGATGGATCCTTTATGACCTCAGCTAGTTGTGTAAACCCATCACTTACATATATGGCGTTTACAGCAAGGGCAGCAGAACATGCTGCAAAACAAATTCAGGAAAACGCTTAATTCTATAGATTATGAACAGAAGAGAAGCCTTAAAAAACATTGGGTTATCAGCAGGTTATATTGCTGCTACTCCTACACTGCTTAGTATATTACAAAGTTGTACCAGTGAAATAAAATTAACATGGATACCTAAATTGCTTTCTGAAGATGAAGCAAAAGTACTTGATCAAATTGTCGATCTTATTATTCCAGAAACTGATATTCCGGGAGCCAAATCATTAAATGTCCCCATGTTCATTGACAGTTATATGAATGCAGTAGCAAAAGAAAAAGATGCTCAAATATTTAAGAAAACTGCTGATTATGTAATGAAAGCGTTAGGAGTAAATGAAGATAAACCCGTAAAAAAGATCAAGATCGAAGAATATGATGCTCTTCTAACAAAATATCTTAGATCTTCTAAAGAACAACAAGAAGCATATCAAAAGGAAATGTCGCAAGTAAAAAATCCTGATGATTTAAGTAACGCTTCTAAAGAAGCAATCATCTTTAATTACTTATCTGCTGTGAGATGGTTATCGATTTGGGGGTTTAAAACTACAGAAGAAATTGGCGAGAATGTACTTGCTTATGCTCCAGTACCAGGAGAACAAATTGGGTGCGACTCACTAGAAAAATTAACCAAAGGCAAAGCCTGGTCTCTTTAATCATGAGGCTTTAAACCACAATTCATGCAACACACCATCTTAAAAGGGCTTATCGTATTTATGATCCTAAGCTCATGCAAACAAAATACTTCAGAAAATACAGAAACTCAAAAAGAAGAAGAATCCACCACTATGGAAGTTTCATCACAAGAATCCAAACCCTTTTTCAAATTATCACTAGCACAATGGTCATTACATAAAGCTATCAAATCAGGAGAAATGGATCCTAAGGATTTTGCTCAAAAAGCAAGTGAATTAGGTTTTGAGGGGATAGAATATGTTAGTCAGTTATATAAAGAAGATCTTAAAAGTGACCCAAATCCAGAAAAAGCGATGCAACAACTTTTGGAAACTTTAAAATCAAAAAGTGAGGAATTTAATATTCAAAATCTAATCATTATGGTTGATGGTGAGGGAGACCTAGCAGTTCTTGATGAAAAAGAACAAAATGAAACCGTAGAAAATCACAAGAAATGGGTAGATGCAGCACAATTTTTGGGTTGTCATTCTATTCGCGTGAATCTATTTGGCACTAATGATCCAGAAAAATGGGTAAAGGTATCTGTTCATGGTCTAGTTAAACTTTCAGAATATGCTGCATCCAAAAATGTTAATGTTATTGTAGAAAATCATGGATACCTATCTTCTAACGCAGCTATGTTAGCAGAAGTAATGCAAAAAGTTAATAAACCCAATTGTGGTACATTACCTGATTTTGGTAATTTTTGTTTAGAGCGTAAAGACGGTGAACGTTGGAGTACGAGTTGTATTAAAGAATATCCTAAATATCAGGGTGTAGAAGAAATGATGCCTCATGCTAAAGCAGTAAGTGCAAAATCTTATGATTTTGATAGTGAAGGTAATGAAACTACAATCGATTATAGAAAAATGCTGGAGATTATAAAAAAAGCTGAATATACTGGTTTTATAGGAGTTGAATATGAAGGAGAACGTCTTGGTGAAATTGAAGGTATTACTGCGACTCGTGATTTATTAATCAATGCGTCCAAAAACCTTAACTAAGATATGAGTACAATTAATAAAACGCAGCTTTTTACGGCGAGTTGCATTGCTCTTGTAGTTACGGCAATGACTTTCGCAATTCGCGCAGGTATTTTGGCACAATTAGGAACAGAATTTCGTTTATCTGATACACAATTGGGATTTGTAAATAGTATGGCTTTTTGGGGGTTTCCTATTGCAACTATTTTTGGAGGTTTGGTGTACAATAGTTTAGGTCCAAGAAAATTAATGATAATTGCTTTTATCTCACACCTTGCAGGATTACTACTTACAATTTTTGCAAGTGGATTTTGGGGGCTATTGATTTCTACACTATTTATAGGTTTTGCAAATGGATCTGTTGAAGCTGCATGTAATCCCTTAATTGCAGACATGTATACCAAAAACAGAACTACAATGCTCAATAAATTTCATGTTTGGTTTCCAGGAGGTATTGTTATTGGTGCTTTAGCCTCAAAATTTATGACCGATATCAATTTAGGATGGCAATTACAAATTGCATTAATGCTAATTCCTACTTTACTATATGGAGTTATGTTTTTCAAATTGACTTTTCCTAAAAATGAAAATATTGTATCCGATACTTCAGTGAATATTAAAAACTTATTTACCCCTTTATTCGTTTTCATTGCTATATGTATGACACTTACAGCAACTACAGAATTGGGAACCCAGCAATGGGTAGAACGTATTTTGGGGAGTTCTGGTGCCAGTCCTATGCTTATTTTAGCGATGGTAACTGGATTAATGGCCGTAGGACGTTATTTTGCTGGTCCTGTAATTCATAAACTTAATCCCACCGGAGTTCTTTGGTTTTCATCTATAATAGCCACTATTGCTATTTACCTAATGTCAAATGCTACAGGATCAATGGTTTATATTTCTGCTATTTTATTCGCCATTGGAGTTATGTATTTCTGGCCAACGATGATAGGATTTGTTAGTGAATATATTCCTAAATCTGGAGCTTTAGGCATGTCAATAGTAGGTGGAGCAGGAATGTTTGCCACCGGAATATGGCAACCAGTTATAGGTTCCTGGTTAGATACTGAAAGGGCAAAAGCACTTTCTTCTGGAATGTCGCCAGAATCAGCTGAACTTGCGGCAGGACAAGCGACTTTAGGCAATATAGTATTCTTTCCATTATTGTTAATACTATTATTTGCTATACTTTTTTTCACTCGTAAAAAATTAGAATTAAGAAGAGTACCTCAATTAGATCATGAAAAATAAACCAATTAAGCTATAAAATGAGACATTTAGTTCGTTTCTTTTAATACCATATTTTGTATTTTTCGTATTCAAAATCATGTAATATTAGAGTGAATATCTTATTACATAAAAAATCGGAAAATTATTTATTACACCAACAATAACGTAAATGAATAAAAAATTAAAAATGGGAATGGTCGGCGGAGGAATCGGTTCCTTTATCGGTGATGTCCATAGAAAAGCTGCAGGTATCGACGGAATGATATCATTAGTTTGTGGAGCTTTTTCTAGTAGTGAAGAAAAAAGTATAACTTCTGCAGAAGCTATCGGAATATCAAAAAATAGAGCTTATGGTAGTTTTGAGAAAATGATCAAAGAAGAAGCTAAACTACCAGAAGATGAACGCATGGATTTTGTAGCGATCGTTACTCCCAATCACATGCATTTTCCTCCTGCAAAAATGGCTCTTGAGCACGGTTTTCATGTAATTTGTGATAAACCTATGACCTTAACCCTGGAGGAAGCTGTTGAACTTGAAAAAATCATAGCTGCATCTGGAAAAGTTTTTGCGTTAACTCATAACTATACAGGGTATCCTATGGTTAAACAAGCCAAAGCTATGATTGCTAAAGGTGATTTGGGAACTATTCGTAAAATCAATGTACAATATTTGCAAGGATGGCTCTCTACTGCCCTAGAAAAAACAGATCATAAACAAGCAGCCTGGCGTGTCGACCCTAAGCGATCTGGTATTGGTGGAGCTCTTGGAGATATTGGAACTCATGCAGAAAATCTGGTTGAATACATCACCGGAACACAAATTACAGAACTTGCCGCGGATCTTTCTGCTTTTGGAGAAGGTAGAACCCTTGATGATGATGGCAATGTCCTTTTACGATTTGCAAACGGAGCAAAAGGAATAATGACATTCTCTCAGATTGCTACTGGGGAAGAAAATAATCTCGGAGTAAAAATTTATGGTACCAAAGGTAGTATCGAATGGTATCAGGAAAACCCAAATGAATTGGTAGTACGTTGGTTAGATCAACCTAAACAAGTATTCACTCCAGGAGGTAACGGTGGATATCCCGAATCTTCTGATTATGTACGTATTCCTGCAGGACACCCTGAAGGATACCTTGAAGGCTTCGCTACCATATATAGAAGTTTTGCCAAAGAACTCTTATTAACCAAAGAAAAACAACCCTCTGCACAACATGATTTCCCTACTGCCAAAGATGGTGTACGAGGAATGAAGTTTGTTTATGCTGCTGTTGAGAGTAGTCAAAATAATGCACGTTGGATAAAAATGTAACAACATGAAAACAATCAAAGGTCCTGCTGTATTTCTAGCGCAATTTATGGACGATAAAGCTCCTTTTAATTCTTTAGATGGATTATGCAAATGGGCATCAGATTTAGGCTATAAGGGGATTCAGATTCCTACATGGGAAACACGACTTATCGATCTAGACAAAGCCGCTGAAAGTCAAACTTATTGTGATGAGTTAAAAGGACAAATTGCCAATTACGGATTAGAAATAACCGAACTTTCTACCCATTTACAGGGACAATTGGTAGCTGTACATCCTGCTTATGATTTAATGTTTGATAATTTTGCACCTGATGATTGTAAAAACAATCCTAAGAAAAGAACTGAATGGGCAGTACAACAAGTAAAAAATGCAGCTACCGCCAGTCGAAGGCTGGGTATAAATGCTCACGCTACATTTTCGGGAGCTTTGCTTTGGCATACTATGCATCCATGGCCACAGAGACCTCCCGGTTTGGTCGAAATGGGGTTCGAAGAATTAACTAAACGATGGCTACCTATATTAAATCATTTTGACCAAGAGGGTGTTGATGTTTGCTATGAGATTCATCCAGGTGAAGATCTTCATGATGGAATTACTTTTGAACGTTTTCTGGAAGCTACAGGAAATCACAAACGTGTAAATATCCTTTATGATCCAAGTCATTTCGTTTTACAGCAATTAGATTATATTGAATACATAGATCACTATCATGAATTTATTAAATCATTTCACGTAAAAGATTCTGAGTTTAACCCTACCGGAAAAAAAGGAGCTTTTGGAGGATATAGTGACTGGGTTGACCGTGCTGGACGATATCGTTCTTTAGGAGATGGACAAATAGATTTTAAAACCATATTCTCCAAGCTTACACAATATGGATGTGATGTTTGGGCAGTAATGGAATGGGAATGTTGTATTAAATCTCCTGAACAGGGAGCTCGAGAGGGAGCTAAATTTATTCAAGATCATATTATAGAAGCTACTCAGAAAGCATTTGATGATTTTGCTGGAGCAGCTATCGATAAAGATCAACTAAAAAAGATATTAGGATTATAACCAACAAAAACCCACACCACAATGAAAAAATTAATCTACCTCCTTTGGGTACTTGTAATAACATTATCATGTAACAAAAAAGCAGATACCATTATTGTTGAAGATAAAGTAGAAAATGATAGCAAAAAAGAAGAAATCGTAGAAACACCAAAAAAGGAAATTACTGATCCTAAAGAAACCGAAGTTTGGGAACCTGAACCAAAAGTTATTTCTTTTAATGATAACAATATTCCGTCTGATGCTACTGTATTATTTGATGGTTCTAATCTTGAAGCCTGGATGTCTGCCAAAGATTCTACTGCAGCCGCATGGACCCTTAATACTGATAAAACAATGACCGTAAAACCAGGAACCGGAGATATCCAAACCAAGAAAAATTATGGTAGTATTCAGTTACACTTAGAATGGAGTGCTCCAGATGTTATTCAAGGTGAAGGTCAGGGACGCGGCAATAGTGGAGTATTTTTTCAAAACAAATACGAAGTGCAAATCTTAGATAGTTATCAGAACAGAACCTATGCTAATGGTCAGGCAACTGCTGTTTACAAACAGCATATTCCATTGGTAAATGCAACAAAAGCTCCTGATCAATGGCAAACTTATGATATTATTTTTCATGCTCCAGAATTTAATACAGAGGGTAAAAAAACAAAATCAGGTACATTTACTGTAATTCATAATGGTGTGTTGGTACAAGATCATGTAGAGATTCTTGGATCTACAGAATATATTGGTCCTCCAAAAAATGAAGCTCATAATAAAGGACCTATTAAATTACAGGATCATAGTAATTTGGTGCAGTATCGTAATATTTGGGTTAGAGAACTTTAGCTTTTTAAAGATCTATGATGTGAGTTTCAATACATAATAACCTCACAGATTTTTAAAACCCGTGAGGTTTGGAAGCTACGAATTTTAAATTATACTATTCTATAATGAGTTTTTTCAATTGTTTTTTTCCACCTGATTCAACTTGAACCAAATAAAAACCAGATTTTAGAGGATAAGAATTGAATTCGAAAACATATTCTGTATTTCCTGATTTCACCTCTTCAAATACTTTTCTCCTATCTAACAAATCAAAGATTTGAACTACTACAGGAGTTAGTTCTTTTGAAGAAATATTAATACTAAACTTACCATCCAGAGATGGGTTCGGATACATTGATGTTTTAAATAATTTTGATTCTTTATCACGTTGATTACTCAATATATTTTCATTTTTTTCAGTTAAAAGAGTACTCTGATTTGATCTAATGGCATTTGTAGTTTGAACAACAGTTATTGTTGCAGAACCATTATTTATTCTACTTTCATAAATTTCATTTTTTGTAAAAACCTGGTGAAACGATGGAGAACTTACATTTACTAACTTTTCACTTGATCTAGAACTTCTACAACTCCCGAAACTGCTTCTCCTTCTGGAAACAGATCTAAACTTTACTCCGACTAAACGTTTATTTTCACTATATATCTGAGAAAAAGAATATGTTCTATTTCTAAACTGACCTCCTGGCTGATTAAACAAAAAGTCTTCTGACCCATCATCGAATATGGCTTTTATCCATTTTAAACCATTATTATTAGAACCGCAAGAAGATGGCCCTGAGCCAATATATCCACTTACTATCAATTGATAATCTTGTGCAAATGTGTTACATGCGATGAATAACATCAATAATAAAAATTTTCTCATGCTTTAGGTTTTAAGAGATTTATAAAAAAATTATTTGATTTGTTCTTTGTACCGAATATTATTATTTTAAAAATGATTCTATTCTTACTATTCAATAATTAGTTTTCTAACTTGACTTGCTGAAGATGTTTCTAATAAAATGAAATATATCCCTGAGGGTAATACAGACATATCATATTCAAAAGTATATTCTTCGTTTCCATCACCGGCTCTAGAATCTATAAGCGTATTATTAACTATATTAAAAATCTTTAAGTTGATTGGTTGTGATTTTGATAAATTCACATCTACTGTAAATCTTCCGGTAGTTGTAGGGTTTGGATATACTAGATAATCAATCGAGCTTTGGATATCGACACTATCCTCATCACCTTCTCCTCCTTCTCCATCGATTTCCTTTTCTACAACAATCACAGTTTTTGTCGTTGTAGCTGTACACAATCCTCTATACGTCTGTAGCATAATCTCATATTCTCCAGGTGTCTCAAAAATCAACTCTGCATAATTATCATCTTCATAGGTAACTTCTGCTTCCTCTGGGAATATCCAATCTAAAGTATCAGGTATAGGATCACTATTGTCCACTATAACAAATTTTTCTCCAACAAATACTTGAGTTGAAGCAATGAAATTTGCAGAGATAACTTCGGTAGTAGTATCTATAAAAATACTATCAGATGCTTCACACCCTTTAGCGTCAGTAACCAGAACATCATAAATACCTGCTTCACTAACCTCGATCATTGGTTCATCACTTGTAAACCCATTTGTCGAGGTCCATTGATAATTGGCGTTTGGATCATTTATAGTTGCATTTAATACTATGGTTTGCTCAAAACATAAAGTAATGTCTTCCCCTAGATTTACAATTAATTCATCTGGGTTGCTAAGGATAATCTCTCTTCTCATCTCACAGCCTTTGACATCGGTTACAATAACATCATATGTCCCCGCACATACTGCTGTTAAATCTTCTGTTGTACTGCCATTACTCCACAGATATGTATAAGGAGCAGCTCCTCCTTGTACACTGATATTAATTACTCCATCACATCCACTATAACACGTTGGGACTGTTAATGTTTCAGTAATTATTAATGGTTCTGGTACGTTAACAGTAACTTCTTCTGTTATACTACATCCTCTTAGATCTGTAATTTCTACACTGTATGTCCCTGCAACAATATTTTCTAAACGGTTTGTTGTATTTCCAGTACTCCATAAATAACTAAATGGACCTGTTCCTCCATTTATTTGAGGAATTATTGTCCAATCATTACCATCACCACAATTCACATAATCTGTATCAAAATTCACACTTAAAACATCTGGTTGTGTTAATCGAAATGTAGCACTGGTTACATCTGTTCCTGCCGCATCTGAAACTATTACATAATACTCCCCTGCAAGAATTCCTTCTAGTAAAAATCGATCCAGACCAATTGGAGTATTATCTTCTGCGTTGAACCACTGGTAATTATATTGTTTTGCTGCATTAAAAGGTACTCCTCCTTCTACAATAGCGCTCAAACTACCAGAGGAATCTCCGAAACAAGAAATTACATTTACGTGTTCTATATTAACTTGTAAAACCGGAGGTTCAAATAGATCTACATTATCAACAAATAAGACACACCCGTTAGCATCTCTAACGGTTAAAGAATACCCTTCTACTCCAATATTACTAAGAACATTGGTTGTTGAAGATTGTAGTTCATTACTAAAATTTCTCCATTCATAAATATAAGAAGGTACTCCTCCTCCAATAGTAACCGTTATACTTCCATCTCTTGCCCCGCTAGAAGAAGGGGGTATTCTCACTATAGCTCCATTCACAAATAATCGTGGTGGTTGAGTTACTTCAATTTCTCTTTGGAGTTGGCAATTATTTGCATCTGTGATTGTTACGGTATAATTCCCCGCTCTTAATGAAGATAAGTCTTCTGTTACTTGTCCATTACTCCATCGATATGAGTAAGGTGCTACTCCGCCAGAAACGCTAATATCTATACTACCATTAGCATCTCCTCTACAAACTACATTATCTACATTCTCTATGATAGATAGTATTTCTGGTTCTATTACTTCATAGACATAATCATCTGTATTACCGTTTTCATCTGTTACTACAACAGTATATATACCTGCTCTGACTCTGGTTGTAACAGGAGTTGTGAAAATCACTTCAGTTGGCTCTCCTTGCTCAAACCATTCATAAGTATATGCCCCAATACCACCCTGCGTTGTTGTACTCAAAGGAATTACGGTCTCTTCTCCAAAACATTGCACTCCTTCATCTTCAGAAATTGGTATAATTTCAACGATAAGCTGATTAGGTTCTGTTATCTCTCGAGTAACCGTTGTTGTACAATCATTCTCATCTGTAACTTCTAAAGTATATATCCCAATGGATAGATTATCGATATCCTGGGTAGAAGCTGTATATGTCACATCTTCTGAATCTGTCCAGGAATATCTGTATGGCGCTGTTCCTCCTCTTACCTCGAGAGATATACTTCCGTTTCCTGTTTTGAACCCTGTTAAGTTAACCGGAATAACATCATATATTTCTAATGCTGCATCTGGTTGTCCTATTACAACAGGTTCACTAAGAGACGTTGTACACAAATTATCATCGATAACAACAACCTCATAAGTTCCTGCTGTTATATTTCTCAAATCTTCTGTTGAAGATTGAAAATCAGCGTCTTCTACTTTTGTCCACCTAAATGTATAAGGAAGATATTCTCCTGTATCTTCATCAACAGGACCACCTGTAACCGTTATATCAATGGTTCCTGTGTCTTCTCCATAACAAAGTATCTGCGTTGGGGGACTTGAAAGGGTAACCACTAAATCTTCTGGTTGAGTAATTTCAATTGTTGTTTCATCACTTACTCCTGTTATATCGGTACTCACTACTCTATATATTCCTGCTGGAAGATTATCTATACTATTGAGGGACAAATCTGTATTTATTGGAGTCGCTGTAGTACCTTCTATGCGATACCATTGGTATTCGAAATCAGAAGGAACAGATACAATAGGAAAACCACCAGTAACAATTGCTCGAAGTTCTCCCAGACTATCTCCATGGCACAAAATGGGATTATCAATTTCTATACGTACTACCATTGGATCAGGTTCTATAACCCTAAATGTCCTGTTTTCTGTACAATCATTATCATCTGTTACTACAACGGTATAAGCTCCAATTGATAGGTTATCAATATCTTTTGTCGTTCTGTTAAAAGTAGCATCGTTTTCTTTTGTCCATACATAACGATAATCGCCAGTACCTCCTGTAACTTCAATAACCAAACTCCCATCAGAACCTCCAATAGTTGTTGCCGGGGATATAGTAACCGGGGTGATCACAATTTCTTCTGGTTGTGTAAGTGTTATCGATTGCGGAGTTGTTATTTCACAATTATTCGCATCTCTTAACCAGACTTCATAATCTCCTGATATCAAACTTTCTATTGTAAAATCAGTAAGATCATCTTCTGAAATATAAGTTAATCGATTATCTATAGAAAAGGAATAAGGTCTGGTTCCTCCCTGTGGATTTAGAACAATTCTTCCATTACTTCCATTATAGCAAGAAATATTATCTCCTCTTGTAATTGACAAACTTAAAACATCAGGCTCTGTAAACGTAACACTCGCATTGTTAAATGTAAACCCATCCTCTACACGTACACTATAATTTCCTTGTTGAACATTATTAAATACCCTCGATGTTTCTCCATCAATTATTGCTCCGTCTCTGAACCATTGATAAGTATACGTATTTGATCCTCCGCTCACGACTGCAGATAAGGTTCCTCTTCCTTCAAAACATTGAATAGGGTTTGTTTCTTCAATAGATACTAAAAGTCTATCAGGTTGTGTAATCTCTATTTCTGTTGAACTCACCTCACAATCACTCGTATCTCTTACTATCGCTACATAATTACCTGCAATCAAAGATGAAATAGATATTCCTGTATCTGCAATAGGAGTTCCATTTCTTTCCCAACGCACAGTATATCCTGGGGTTCCTCCAATAATATTAATCTCTATTTCTCCCTCGTTATCTCCAAAAATATTATTTTGAACCACATTATCAGGAGTAATTCTAATCTCTGAAGGCTGACTTATAAATTGCCTATCAGAGATCTCAGATATACAATCATTAGCAACTCTATCTCTTACTCTAAATAGATACCCTGTTGTTGTATTTGCATCTAAAGCAAATACATTACTATCCCGCCAGGTCGTTGTTGGACCTGTCCAAAGTGCATATTGGTATGTCCCAGTTCCTCCACCTGTAGCTGTAATAGTTACTCTAGATTGTTCTCCATAACATGTTATTGGTTCTATATCTATATTGGAAATTGAGATCGGTAGTGGTACATTATCAAACTGAATATTAGTTTGCTCTGCTCTCCCTGATCTATTATCTGTAACTAAAACTTCATAAGTACCTTGCCCTGCTTCAAAAGGGTTTCTTGAAACATAACTCGCAGCGCCTTGTGCTCTCCATTGAATTCTGTAAGGAGGGTATCCCCCTTCAATATTAACAGCTGTAAGTATTCCATCCCTTGCATCAGAACAACTTGGGTCTTCTTTTTGAACTCTAAATGTTACTGGTTGTGGATCTGTGATGGTTGGTAAGCTAATTACAGGATTTATCCTACATGTAGCTGCTCCTGTATATCTAATTTGATGATTTCCTGCCGGGAGGTCTTCAATATCATACCCTCCAGGAAAAGCTCTTCCTGTTATTGTATTAGTCGTTGAACCATTAATTAACACTTCATAATTGTAATATGCAGAGCCGCTTCCTGTAATTGGAACTCCTCCAGTAACATTTTGTATACGAATCATCGCGTCTTCTGCTCTGGGAGCACTTGGCTGTATAATACCATTGACGGCAATAGTGTGTGTTATAGGATCCATTTCCTGTATAAGTACAGAAATACTTTCATCCCGATCAGATATATTCTCTTTATCAAGGCACCCTCTGGAATCTCTTACTTTAACATTATATGTCTGAGGAGATAAATTTTGAACCACATAAGGAGTTCTTGGTAAAGTGTTCCATGTTGTTCCATTATTCAGGCTATATTGATACGTACCGGACCCTCCTGATGCGGTAATTCTAATTTGACCATCATTTTCATCAAAACAGGTTTCATCCTGAGCTGGTGTAGCTGTAAATCGTACTCGTTCTGGAGCTCTGACTTCAAAGAAATAATGAAATAATTCACAAAAAGGAAGTAAACTTCCGTTCGCGGTTCTGCTTCCCGAAATTTCGATAGCATATTGTCCTTGTGTAAGATTACCACTCCATCGATAGGTATTAGTAGAAGTATTAAATCTAGGATGTGTATTTGTAATTCCTGTATTATTCCCAGCATCAATCCTATATCTGGAATTTACAAGGGCTAAATATTGATTTTGTGTTAATGCTTCTTGTGCTGGTGTTTTAGGATTCGGAAGAGCTGTCTGTCCTTCCGCTAATTTCTTCAAACTAATACTTAATACTTCTCCACTATATATAGTACGATCAAAAGGTATTGTAAATCCTGCATCATCAGAATACGAACATGTTGGTTGTTCTACACTTGGTGTTGTGGATATTGATGGTGCAGCAGGAAGATATTGTACCGTAACTACATTGGTTTCTTTACTAAATAATGGACCGCAAGCAAAATCAGTGTTCAATCTAATATTAATAGGTTTTCCTATAGCTTTTTCTCGAATTGGTAATCCACTTGGGTCTAATGGATCTATAACATTATCAAACATATCCTCTAACCCAAGCGATATACTAGGGTTTCTTCTAAAAGATGTTAGTGTAACCCATCTATTTATGGGTACTATTTCTTCTTGTGGCCCTGTATACGCGTTTAAAGCAGCTCTTGCCTGATCTAAGGCATATTGAGCTCGACCTCTACATTCATTAAACCCAGGAGGGCATGAATCCAATGTTTGTTGTGCTCTTTCTACTGCTCTAACCAAACTTCGGTATGCTGCTGTCTGTTGCTGTATTAGTGTTACAGTATCAAAAAACTCCCAATCATAAGCATCAACAGGAAGGTTATCAGGATTCGTCGTAATATCGATATCAGAACCTATACATATACTATTAATAGAAGTAGCAGGGGTTCCATCTACAAAAGAGATATCTATATTGGGTTCTATGGTAATAAACATATTTCCCCTTCTAAACCTTCTTTCTAAAAAATCGTCTTTTTGATAACGTCTAGCAAAGCAAGGAGTAGAAACATCAATAAATTTTGTATCGCGATAGCTACGACTACAATCTCCAAAACTATTTCTATCTCTCGAAGTTGATCGAAACTCCAGACGAACTATTTTATTGGATTCATTAAAATTTACGGTATAATCAAAATCCCGATTTAAATAGCGTCCAAAATCATGAATTGTTCTGGGAGCACCTCTTTCATAATGTACTATTATTCTCTTTAAACCATTACTATTACTTCCACAACCTGATCTACCTTGTCCTACGTATCCATCTATAGTCAAAGTATAGTCATCTTGTGCTGTTGTAGAAAATATACTAAAAAATAGTATCAGTAGAGTAAATATTTTCTTCATACCCATATCTCTTTAATACGTTACTTCAATTTGTTTAAAAGGAGACTTCGTCCCTGAATCAAATACGGCTTGTAATATGTATGTATATTTGGTGTTGACCCTTAAGTTTATATCAAAGAACCTCTTTTCCTGCTCTTTAAAAACTTTGTATAATGTTGGTTTTGTTTCTTCTTCTGCTCTATACAAAAGATATTCTACCACATTATTTACTCCATATTTCCAGCTTAGTGTAATTTTTTTCTCTTCCCGATTCACCAAAGCCAAAAACTTATCGATTTCTGGTTTTGTTTTATTATCAGGTAAACTTATAGACAAAGGCGTTACGGGTTCTGACTCTAGACCAGATTCATCCATAGTAACCAATGTGTATAAATATGTTATTGTAGGTTTTGCAGTTGTATCGTTATACTTATTCTCTGGAATATTTTTTTCTGCTACGAGTACCCAAGGCGTATCGCTTCCCTTTTCTTTACGATACACCAATGTTTTTGCTGCATCTATACTACTACTTGTGATCCATTGTAATGCAATCACTCCGTTATCTGCTTTAAAAGATTTAAAAACTGGTTTTGTAGGCGGAATAATATCGGGTTTCCTAAGCATTAGTATTTCAGAAAAACCAGAAGGATTATATCGCTTATCAAACGCCTGAACCTTATAATAGACTTTTGCATTAAGGGTTTTGATATTTACTGTGTCTATAATTTTATTTTGTGGCGTCGGACGGAAAGTAATTTGTGTAAATTCCTCATTTTCTAAATTTGCTCTAAATACACGATATCCTAAAAAATCTGATTCGGTATTCGCCTGCCAGTTTAACGTTACAACACCTGTAGAATCTATTATTCCAGTTAAACCATATGGATTGTTAGGCGGTGTATCATCAACAGGTTGTACCATTTGTGGAAAAGAAACTCTCCTTGTACCATCGGCACCAACAGCCGTTATCGTAAAATAATTAATTACATTAAGATTCTTAAACTCTATGCTTCTGGTTTCTTTTGAGATATTAGGTACAACAACTTTATAACCTTCTTTGATTAAATCAGATCTATTTAGCTCAAAAGAAACAATAGACTCCAAGCCTTCTTCTGGAAATTCCCAGGTTATTCTTGCGGTACTATTATCAGCTAATAACTTAGCTTCTTGTATCGCTGGGTTATGTTGTAATTTTTTTGTTCCTTTTCCAGAAACCACTGTTGAAGAAGGACCTATTTGTCCAAAAGGAGAAATGCCTTTTAATCGATACTGATATTCTTTATTGTTTTGAGGTAACGTATCGATATAAAACATTCTATCAGAAGATTCTTTCTCTCGTTCGCTTAAGTTTGCTATTGGAACATCCTCCAAGGCATTAAACGTTTTTCCGTTATCCTCAGATCGTTCGATAATATAGTTTGTATATTCTCTTTTTAATAATGTAAAGTTCCAACTTAACATTACGTTTTTATCTCCAAAAATTCCAACAAAATCCTGAGGTTCTGGTAAAGGGCGGTAATCATTCAGCCCAAGATATACTCCTCCAAACTTGACTTTCATTTTTTCTGAAGGGATTGCTGTATATATTCTATACAAATACCGTTCATTTGGTTTTACCTCTGTATCCACATAGGCTAATCCAGCATATTTTGCTACTTCATAATCCTGATCGGCCGCAAATAAAGTAAAAGAGAAACGTTGCTCTAATGCTTTTGCCTGATTGATAATACTCATGATATCATTACCTCCATCTTCTAATTCTACGTCAAAGCTTTCTCCATAAATTGCTTGAGCTGCAATTGCTGCATTATCGTTTTTATTTACAAAATCCTCCCATTCCATCATAGGTTTTGGTACTAATGGAGTTACTGTAAGTTTTTTTACAATTGGTTCTTTCAATATCTCTTCCCCTATGGCTATCGTTTTACGCTCAATTATATATCCATATTGGTTTGCTCGTTTCCATGCTAAAGGGGTATTTGCAGCCCAACGTAACATAATCGCATCTTTTGTAACTGTTCCTATAACCTTAACAGCCGGTTCCTGATCTCCAATAGGTTCTTGCGCAATTCCTAAAATCGGAAAACAAAACAATATCACCCCTATGATGTAACTGTATTTTAATTGCTTATTCATATAATGGATTATTATATTTTACAATATCATTTCCTCCATTTTTTACCTGCCCAGGTAATACATATTGAAGTTTTGTCCTATATTTTCCTTTTCTCATTATAGGAAAAGGGTCAATGATTAATGCCTTATATTTTGGCATCGTCTCCCATGGTAAATCAGAACTTATCAGTTGATATCTCAAATCTTCATAGTCCTGATAATAATAATGTGTAAGATTATAGCGGTATGGGTTATATACATTAATATCACTGGTACGGTCATTTTCTAAATATGTTAAGTACCAAGACATTGGTTCTACCCCTTCTAATGGAGGAACACTTATTTTGTCTGTATCTCTGGACACTGTTATAGTACCTTCTATAGGATAATTTTGATATAATAATGGGTAAATTTGATTTTGATAATATGAATTATCCAAAATTGCCCTTGCTACTACGAGCGGTTTGTTGCCAGAAAATCTATTTCCTACCAATTCAACCAAGTCAAAAGGTTCTAATGAATTA
The DNA here is from genome assembly GCF_007489275.1 of Aquimarina algiphila. GTDB lineage: Bacteria > Bacteroidota > Bacteroidia > Flavobacteriales > Flavobacteriaceae > Aquimarina > Aquimarina algiphila. The sequence continues at coordinate 41,347 of NZ_VLNR01000041.1, read as the reverse complement.
ATTCCATTCAATAATGTTAATCCATAGGGATAAGTTACGTGCCTGTACAAATCTTTATTGGTTTTCATCGCACTCATCTTTTTATCAAATGTTGTGTATTCACTTGTTGCAAAATCAAAAGTTAGCAATTCACGTTCCTCCCCTTTTATAATTACCTCTTCTGCTTTTCTGGATTTGATTTCTACTTCATTTCCTGATTCTCCATCTAGTGCCTGAGTCGTATACGATTCTTTTACATTATTGGAATTATCATTTTCTTGAGGTACTAATTTAATCTTGACATTATACGCTGTAGTTGTAGACATCTCCTTTGGCAAATCAAATATCACTTGTCTATTAGCAGCATTATAAATGAAGTTTTTGTTCATCCCTGCTCCTGTATCCGATTTCATTACCATCGTTTTATTCCAATTTGGAACCGCATCGAATAAATAGGATTGTCCTCGTTTTAAATTAATATATCCTTTATCATATTCTTTGGTAAAGAAATTCTTTTGATGAATGGTCGGATACATATAAGCAATATTGCTTAGAGGTATTGTTTCGGGAGCTTCTCCAGTAGTAAAACTAACCTCTTTGGATTCGATAGATACTTTACCATCATCCATGATAGTCTCCCATTTTCCGTTTATTTTTTCTTCAAAATGTAATTGTACATAAGCCTTTAGGCTAGTATTAGGAGGTAAAATCTCATGCGAATAGAAAACAGCAATATCATTATTATTATTCCATTCTATCTCTCCAACGATAGGTTGTCCTTCTTTAGTGACTTCGAACTTATCCATCAAAATTCGGTATTTACGATCTCCTGTATCATCAGGTAATTCAAATACTCTATTAATTTGTAAGTTGAAAGGAACTTGAGGCGCCGCAAATACATCAACTCCTGTTGCTCCTTCTTTTGGTGCCATTTCTCCTATGACCACAATCCCATCAAGAGCACTGCCTCCGACTATTTCACATTTATCTCCCAACTCTACTTTAAACCTAAAACGTCCTTTTATCAGTCCTCCCAATAAGTTATATTTTCCACCGAGATACCCTCTAAGCCAAACTGGATTTGGTAGTCTTGCTTGCATCAATACAGCACCACCGCCGGCGAATATTGTTATTTTTTTCCTCTTTCCAAATAGTTTAAATTTTAGCCCAACCTCTCCCTGTAAATATGCATATGCTTGTCCGTTGGCATACCACCCATTGAGTCCTATTTGTTCTGAAGATCCTTTACAATGTGCATCTCCATAATCTTTTAACATAATATCAAAACCAACTCCGGCATCAAAACGTGCATAAAATATGAGGAATTTTAAATCTCCGGTAGACATACTCCAATTGGCCCCAAATGCTAATCCTTTGCCAGCTTCTAACATATTAAGGTCACGAGTATAATCGAGTTTTGAGACATCTACTCCTAATATATTAGCGACAATATCAGGAGGAGGAGGACTTCCTGGCAGCCCATCTCCCATCATAAAATAACTTTCGGTTCTCATTTTCACGATACCCAAATTCATTGCAACTCCTACCGGATCGCTTGGTGTTCCTATTAAAATATGCCATTCATCTGGGCCGACATAAAAATCCATCCACCCAGCTCTGCCATTAGGTCCTACTCCTTTCAGGATTCCGAAATTGATATAAAGTTCTGATGTCGCATGAAAAATATCATTTACAAAATCAAACTTTATAAATACATTTGCTGCCATTGCTCCTTCTGGTTGATATGCTGGGAGTATAGGATTATTCCCTTGAGAAATTACTGCTAACTTGTCTGCTAGTTTTTCATAAAAATCTCCAGGTATACTGGTGATCATTTCGCCTTCTCCTTTAAAGTAGATTTCCTGTAATCCTCCTGAGTTGAGGAATGATATTCCGAATTCTAATGAGCCATGAAATAACTCTTCTGATCCGGTGGTTATAAGTCCGACAGAAGCTTTTAAACCAAAACCATTTTCTTTATATGGTTCATATATTACTCCAGAAGTTGATGCTCCTATTTGATTAAAAGCTGCATCTTTTTCATGCGTTACTCCTGCCATTTTCATATGGTTATAAAACCCTCCTCCGAATGAATTTATAGAAAAAGCTGTAAAAATAGGAATCCCCGTAGGTAGCGTTACCTGCGCATCGGCAAACCAATATCTAAAATCTTCTTTACGACCAAATAGTGCTTTTGCTTCTACCTCTAATTTCATTCCTACGCTGAATTTGGCTCCAACCGCACCGGCAAAGCCAGTACCATATGTTGGATCATCTTCAAAAATAAATATGGCTCCTTTGAGTTCCATTCCGGCAACTTCCATCTTAACAAAAACTCGCTCTAAGCGAATGCCATCATATTTCCATTTATCTCTTCCGTCACGATCTTCTAATTGTGCTTTAATCGCTAATTTTGCTCCACCGCCATTACCACCATCACTCTCTGAAGTCAAGTTGATATTAAAATCAAATACCAATTCTGCACGATCCCCAGACGGAGTTCGTAGTCCTATTTCATTAACAGTAATCGGAAAATTAGCTACGCTCATCTTTCCTCTATATCCAAAATAATCAACAGAAAACTTTGGTGATTCTGTTTGCAAAAGCATATTCTCAAACACAATTCCTTTAAAATCTACCGTTTTATCTCCTGATGATGATTTATTAAGCCCCGATTGGATGCTTACGGATCCGTTTAGATTTGCTTTAGGTCTAAATTTGCCTTCTTTCACCTTCATTTCTACATATGAGTCTTTGGTCAAAATCACTTTAGCACTCCATACATCAAAATCAATATCATTTGTATTGGTTACTCTAAAACTATATTCATCTGGCTGGATAATAGCAGCATATTTTAATCGGTCTTCTTTTGATACGGGAAGAAGTAATTCTCCTTCAAATTCTCCTGCTTTTAACCTATTGGTTTCTATATCCAGTAAAAAACGATCTAAAGAGAATTGCCATTTTGAGGCTGAACCTTCATCTATGGTTAGTATATTTTCTCCTTCAAACTTTCCTGTAACTCCTTTACCATCAATGATTAAGTTTGATGCTCCAAAAGAAATGCGTTTATCACTATTATTTTTACGGAATGCTTTGGGTAAAACAACTTCCAGCGTATTGATATACACTCCACGCCATAATGTTGGGTTTTCATTATAATATTTAGCCAGGTAATCTTGTGGCATAGCAGCATCATTACGCAAATCACTAAAATCAAATATGGCCGTATTCAATTTAAATGTGGTTCCTTCAAGACCTTGAATTCCGAACTCTGGAAGTGAAATATTAACTACAATATCATTCCAATCACTAACTACCGTTTTAAAATTTCCTTCTACATACCCCAGTCTTTCTTTACCATTTTCATCAACTGGATATAGCAAACCATTAGAGAATTTTAAATCAGCATCTACTCCTAATTCTTTGAATCCAGAACAATCGATTAATGCATATGTACCAGGTTGTTCGAAACTACCATTAAGTGTTACCACCGCTTTACCATCATTAATATTAAAGGTAAACTGCGATATTAAGTTAAGTTTTGCATCCCCAATAATACCTCCTTCATGCGAGAGTTTTATATTAGACCCTCCTAATATCAATACTCCTCTAGCTGTTTCTATCTTGAGAAAAGCAGTAAGTTCTGTATACGCTGGTTTAAAAACAGCTTTGGCAATCCCAACCGTATATTTTACGTTACTGATTTCCATCGGACGTATAGCCACCGGCAATTGCCCTAGGCTACTATCAGAAAGTAAATCGACATAATTTTGAGTTTGATCAATTGTAGTAAAGACATTATTCGCCATATCCAGCCATTTCTTATTCTGTAAAGAATCGACCGTATTAAATTGAAACCCTTCTTTAACTTTTAACCGGGTAGATTTTTTTACTACTACCGGAGTATCAAATTGCTCTAACGATTTAAATTTTCGAAAAGTTTTAACTGATTTTGAAGGAGAAATTATTTTGTTAGCAGTAACGCTATTGTTGTTGTGTATACTATCTTTTATTGATTCAGTTTCTTTGTTCACTGAACCATAAATGTTCTTTGCTAACAAACCTGTTGTAAACAAACAAAAGCATAAGAATAATAGAGATTGTATTGGTTTATTCATGGTTTAAGAGTACTATTAGAGGCAATACAACATAAAGCAAAAGTTATTTTATGTATTCTTGCTATCACTTACTAAACTATGGTACAAGTTTATTTATAATACAGATGAAAAAAATCACGGTTTTCAGTGAATTTGATATTCTATATCTAAATTTAAGGTGTTATACTTCTTTACCTTGATCAGTATTAAAAAATAATATAGCTTGTGGATTGTCTCTAATCTGATTTATATATTTTGCTAAATGATATGCCCAATTCACTATTTCCCAATCTTCATATCCTGAAACGAAATCTATATATGGTTCTTGAATCGGATTTATATATTCTAAATCAAAAATTAAGTTTTCCTTATCAAAAATCTTTATCCAACTCTTCTGTTTTCTCTCGCCACAAAAATATTGTATGGAATGATCAGAATGTAAAACAATTAACTCATCTTCAATAAAAAGATAATTCCTTCCATGTATACTAAATACACAATTTAGTTTATCATTAATAAATTGACAATCTCCATGTAAAGGTCTAACTTGATTCAAGTCACAATTCATTTTTTGTATTGTCAATTTGTTTTGATCGAAAAGACATTTTACATGTTTACTACTTTGGATTCTATATAAATTTATTAATATCTCCATAATCTATATTTCTTAAGAATTATTTCTAAATCACTAAACTTACTATCATTCTTGAGAACATCTCTCATAGCATCACCTAATTTTACTTTATCACCATCTCCAAGAGGGGTTTTAGAACTACTAATTATCTTATTATACAGATCATCTCCTTCCAACCCTTTTCTTTTATTAGCATCAACAATACTTTCCCAAGTATGTCCCCATTTATTACCTCCAATCGGTCCATATCGGTTAACATTAAATTTATGAATCCATTCTAGTAAATCAGCAGGGGTTTTCTCGACTTTAAATCGTGTTGTTGTTTCAAGTCTTAAGTCAAACATTCCTTTTGCAACTTTCTCTAATTTATTTGGATCATTCTTAAATTGATCCATTAATTTCCTTTCTTTATTGATGAAATTATCTAGTGCATTTGCATACTCAGTTCTAACATCTCCTTGTAATGCAAATTTTTTAAGAATATTAATATCATTGCTGCGAATGCTATTTTTCCATATATCAAATAAATTCTCATCTTGTAATTTATTCAGAACATTTTCAGAAGCATTTTCAAAATCTTCTAAAAATTGAGGTTTTAAAACTTCATCTAACTTAGCTACTTCACCATCAAGTTCTGGGTATTTTTTAAGATTAAAAATTAGGCTTGTTTTACTACCTATAAGCTCTTCAATTGTACTACGAACAGGCTTATTGCTAAACAATTCTTTAGGATCATTTACTTTACCTTCCTTTACAAACATATCCAGCAATACAACTCGATCTGGATTAGTAGTCAGCATAAAATCACCGAGATTAACTTCATCCAAAAACTTATTTTCTTTTGTCAACCTTTCTATAAGATCATCAATTGCTCGTAAGTGCGCAGACGTTACCTGAATAGGGAGCCCTTCTCCTCTGGAGTTCATATTTTTTAATTTGGTCAAATCATGACCATCTATACGTTGCATTGCAACTGCTTCATACCATATACCGTTCGTATCTTGTATACGAACACGTCCTAATACTTTAGGTCCTCCATACGTTTCGAGCGCTTTGGCCACATCTTCAATTTCTTGTACAGTATCATAATCTTGTTTTCCTGTTCTATCGAATTTGAACACAGCAGAGTTGCCATCAAATTCTCCAGAAAAAATCCGTCCCAATCCTCCACTACCATTAGTGATTTCTGTTGCTACTACTTTTGGCAGTGTATACACATTCTCTGCTTCTTTTAAAGCAGACAGAAGGACTTTTTTATCACTGATTTTAGAAGCTCCACGAGCATTAATCAATTCCTTTACATAGGCTACTAATTCTGGATTTGTAGAATTTGCCAGATCTAATAATTCTTCACCTATTTTACCTCTTAATAAATCAGATAGCGCTCTATAATCTTCAATTTTGACTATTTCATCTTTAACTGATTGTTGAAGATGTGAATCCTTAATCACCTTATGTAGATTAGCAATTGGATCATCATATTCCTGAATAATATCTTCAATTTCTTCAAGTAACTTTTTATTAGCATCAGATATAATACCATCAGCTTGTTTTAACGCATCTGAACCAATTTTTTCCGTAATCTTTTCTAAATGTTCTTCGAGTACTTCTCTCGATGTAGTGTTAAGTCCCCGTGCCTGATCAATCTTATCGTCTAACTCTGTAATAACATTATCAAAATTTTTATTGATCGTTGCTAATTGTGGTAAAGAGGCAACCAATGCCAAAATATTTAGCTTAAACCTCATATCTGCCGAAATCGCATCATCATTCAGTGCGTTCGCGAGCATTCCTGCCGAAGAACCTAGTAAATCTGATGCAACAACCACTTTTCTAACTGTATTCCCTACTTTAATAAATACAGCAACACTCCCTACACCAAAAGCCAATGAAACTACATCAACAGCAAACCAGGCTCCTTTACCTAAGGCTATATTTCTATTGCTATTACTCATAGCAAACGCCTGAACCAAAGGAACATGTAAAACATCTCCTTTTTTAAATTTTTGATCTAAAAAAGTAAAACTACCTTCTACATATACCCAAACCATTTGATTGTACTCTACCTCTTTGGAATCAATAGTTATACTTTTTTTAGCTATTCTTTCTACTGAAAAGTTTTGAAAACTAAATAGATTAGATTCTAGTTTTAGTAAATCATCTTTGCTAATTAGGGTACCATCTGGTTTTAAAACCTCTAATGGATCTGATTCTGCAATATGCCCACTATTAGTAATTTGAGCTCCTGTCCACGCTAAAAATTTACTTAATTGTTTTCCTGAAAGTTTATCATAAATCTTGTCTAATCCTATTTCTTCGATTGTAACCAGCACCTTAGTATTCGAGGGATCAAAACTAGTAACCAGTTTCATAAGAACGTCTTCTGTATTTTCATAATATGCTTCGGTATCAGAGATATCAAACCAATTATCACAATCAAACATTTTTACTAATAATTCTAATCGTTGTTGTTCATCTACATTTTTAAGCGATGTTGAATTTTCATTGGCATTAACATGCTCCATAATTTGATCTCTATTATCGCAATTGATAATAGCAGTCCTTTCCCAAAACTTATTATTATCATTTTGAGCATTATTAAAATGTTTAGATAATTGATCAAAAAAGATCTGGAAATATTCTGAGGGATCGGTTTCTAATACATCTTTTACATGTTTATTTTGATCTTCATTCAAAAACTTGGACCAAATGTAGTAGTTGCTTAATTCACTTTCTTTGATTTCTCGATCACCTTTAAGTGTTTCTCTGATTTCAAAAATTACAGGACTGACCCATGAAAACTTCCATTTGCCTGCTACGATTCTTACTTTTTCATTATTAAGTAAAACTGTTGATTCTGATTGTGTAAAACTGGCAAATAACTCTCTATTAGAATTTCTTAACGTTGCAATGTCAAAAACTACCTCATAATCTTTTAAATCTTCACAATGATCATCATCATCAAGCATATTGATGAATAACTCAGTAATAGCAGGAACTTTATCTGCTATTACAGAATTTTTGTTCATTGATGCTAAAATTGTAGTAATTCCTTTCTTTTCAACATCTTCTATATCTCCATAATCATTATTTATGATATAGTTTACAATCTGCCATTTCTTAGCATCTTTATCTAATTTGGAAGTAACGTCAGCTAATGCATTTATAAAACGAGTATAGTTATTCTCTCTTCCTTTCCAAAGGACTCCTACTCCAGCATCATCTACATCTGCAAATAATTCTTCTAATACTTTGTTATCTTCATCTAATAAATAGCCTAAAAACTCATCATAATAAATGGTAATATCCTCTAAAGGCGACGTTTCGAACAAGTCCAGTATCAAATCTTCATAATACTCTGTGATATTTACACTTTTAACTATTTTGGATATAATTTGATATCTCTGTTCCGCTGTAAAATATTGTACTCCGCAATTTGCTATACTCTTAATTTTTTCAAAATCTTCGTCTTCAAACTCATTCTTATTAAGAATTTCAACTAAAATTTCTTCTGCCTCTCTTTTAAATTGTGATTTATCTTCTGGAAATAAATACTCTCTTAATGCCTTTAACTCTTTTGGATCTGACCCCGTACTATGTCTAGGTGTGTATATTTCTACATTTTTATATAGCAAACTATAGCGCCAAGGCTGATTTCCAGGATCATTTTTACCAATCTCTACAGGCTCATATACTGATTTTCCTTCAAAATTTCCTTGATCAATTTTGACCCATATCTTGTCTCCTTTCCATTCTGTATGAAATGTACCCGTTTTACCAAAAACCGATGTATCAAAAGAAATAACATCGTTTGCATTGGAGTTTATATAGGCACATCGTATGATTTGAAATATCTTATCTGCGAATTCTGTATCTGTATATTCCCCTTCTTCATCACCTTGAAACCAATACAACTTGAATCCGGGAGCATGCATCTTTTTCCAATCCATATGATTAAGAACCATACCTCCTTTATAATCCATCAAGAACTCAGTAGATTTTTCTGGAGTTTTATATTCTACAAATGGATGTTCTAAACCAAAAACCCCATGTCCTAACTCGTGTGCAATGGTGGTAGATTGATCCTTAGATTTTTGGAAAACAAATCCAAACTGCCCTTTAAGTGGCATAAAACCTTCTAATTCTTCTTTGGTATCGCTGTTAACTGCTTTTAGGTCTGTTACAAACAGATAATAGGTTTGTTCATTATAGTTTGTTTGTGTTTTGAAATATTCATGTATTGCTTTTTCTTCTTTAGAATAATAATTCAACACTCCGCTTTCTCCTGCATTAACTATTTGATCACTTTTGTCAATATCCCATACGCTTTCTGGAATTTGTAATCGATCTCCTGTAGTAATTTTAAAGTTAACTCCGGCTTTATTATAAATGGCATTAATATTCTCCCGTACTCTGGTATTGACATTTGCATTATTAACCGGTACAATCACTAAATTAATGGCATACATTTCTGGTTTTCCTAAGTGTACCAAATTGAATGCTCCTGCTATTTTATATTTTTCCGTTGAATCTTTTGGTTTTACAGTTGCGAGTATTTCCTCTATAAGATAATCTGACTTTTTCTTCAATGATAATGTTGCTATATCACCAGACCATTCTGCAGAAACCTCGATTCCTTCTTTGGTCTTAAAAACAATATCTTCTTTAGTAATGTTACTATCAGAAAATGTAGCCTTAGCTCTTATTTTATCTTCTTCTTTGATATCAGATATCACTTTATAAGGCATATGGTAGACCTCTCCATTTACCATGGTTAGCGATTTGTATTTTGATCTCAATTGTTCCTTAACATTATTGGGCATTTCATCAAAAGCATAAAATCCAGATTTTTCAAAATCTATACGAACTCCTGTAGCAGATATTTCAGAAACATCTCCATTGGCTAATCCGGCAGTACTCTCTTCTGTTACGGGTCCTCCATCGGCAACTTGCTCTTGACTTATAGTTCCATCCTCACCAATTGTCCATGCAGTTCCACTTTCATCTCTAATCACTACATCCTGTCCTCCAGGAACAATAGCTTGCTCCCCATTGGTTCCTGTTATTACCCAGGCATTGTTTTCATCTGGTTTTATGTCAGCAATAACAAAATCCACCTCTGCACTAGAGAGTTCTCCCTGATCTCCGGTTATCATTTCGACAACATCAAGATCAACATCTACCGTCATACCTTCTCCTTCTCCAAAAGCAGGATCATATAAAGTGACAATTTCGCCTTCAGCCAATTGATTATCAGTATTGACCAAAACATTGTCAAACTTTACTCCAAATCGAGCGAATTTAAAATAAGGTACTTTTACATACCCTCTTCCTGTTATTCTTCCACTATTGTTACTATCTAATTCAGTAATTGTCATTACAAAATCACCAGCCGTGATACGATCCCCTATCTGAAGATTAGGGTGTGGTTCTCTATTCGTTATAGCAATTGCATCAGGAACAATACCGCAGTTATAATTTGCAGTTTCATCTTGTGCAGTGGCTGTTGTTATTTCCTGAATTTCAGAAAATAGTCCATATTGATATTTACATTTCCCTTTTACTTTATATTCATATGTTGTACCGGGTTTTAAATCCCAAACAGTTGCCCAACCACTATTGGTTCGCATAGTAAACCATTCTGCATTGGGTTTATTAGCTTCTCGGTATGCTATGGTATATTCTGTATACACAGAAGGATCTTCATCCCAAAAGACATTAATCTTAGAAATTCCTTTGGGTTCTGCATATACATTAATGGGTACAGTACACGGTGATGTTCTGGAAAACCAGAAAATCTCACTATTCCCTTCATTTCTAAAAAGACCAACTTCTTCTGCTCCCTGCAGTGCTTTTGCTCTTACCCTCCATGCATATCGTTTTTCTGGCAGTAATAAAGGTTGAGTCGGACCATATACAAATGAGGTAGACCTTGTTGTTGTTTCAAAAACAGGAGGTAATGATAAGAAAGCTGTTTGGGGATCAACAAAATCATCCCATATTTCTACAATACTCAACTCATACTCAACATTACTTACATTAATATGCCTTGGTGTCCATTGAAAAACAATATTATCAACTTCTTTTGGCTCAATATTAACTCCATCAAACGGAAGATTTAATATTGGAGGTTCATTCTTAAAAATATAGGTACTAGCGCAGGTTTTTGAGGATAGACGGTTCCCGGTGGTGAAATCAAAAACTTCGAAACAGAACTGATAACTACCTTCTGGAATAGTTCTACTATAAATGTTTGGATTGATTCCTTGTAAATTTTGAAACTCAAAATAAGGAGCCAGCTCTGCATTTGTCAATACCAAAGGAATACCACCATCAATAAGTAAGGTAGGAGCACCAACTACAACATCTCTACTTTCAAAAGCGATCCCATTACCCTCAAAAGATACTTTTAATCGAATTTGTTCTCTGGATATCGTAATATCGCTAAGCAAGAATTGTACTCTTAACGGGCTGTTTATTGTAGTACCGTCGGCATAATTATAAAAATTCACGGGTGCCGGAGGGTTAACTTGCGGAATTACTGTTATAGGAAATCGTTGCGCTAAGGCTTGACCAAAACTATAAAGCAGTATAAATAGTGTAAGTACTAATTTTCTCATAGGTTAGTTCTTTTCTACGTATTTCAAATCAAATTTATCTGGATCCGTATACTTAAGGGATTTTTTAAGATAAAAATCAATAATCTGTGTAATGATATACAATTCGATTTTTTGATCATCTTCTTTTTTATCCTTCATACGGAATATATTTTCTTTCTCTTGTTCCATCAGCTCTCTCAGGAACTTATCTGGATTTTCAACTTTCTTTAGAGAATTATAACTTTTAATAATCGGCAACGTCCAGCGGTGTCCTATCAATCTAGCCAAGGCAGTATTAGAATTTTGTTGTAACTCCTTATACCGTTCTTGCAATGCTTTGGCACTATTTTGACGTTCTTCTTCTGTTCTTTTATGTAAACTATGATTATCTACGGCTATTTTGGCTTTGACAAAGGCTTTTTCAAATGCATAATCCAGACGCTGCATATCCCTTCTTAACTCTATCAATGTTTCGAATATCAATTGATTATACCCTGCAAGAAAATCTTCGTAACTATATAATTCTTTCAGGAAAACAAAAGCTTTCACCCTGTACTCATTTTTATTTTTCTCATCAGCCACGATCTGGCGTAACATACTAAGTTCTCCTTTTTTATATCCAGGAATATGGTCAAAATGTGAATGGTTTTGGAGATCTTCCAGTTGTACATTAATTTCTGCTCTTGTTCCGCGATACAGAGAATCTCTATATTTAAACTGGATAATTTCATCCGCCTTTGATTTCCTTACCCTCTTTTTCTTCTCCTTCTTTTTCTTTTCCCTTTCCGGAAGTTTAAACCTGGGGTTGAACTTATCGAGAATATAGTTATATCCAAAAGTTACCGTAAAATCATTACTAGAAGTTGTTGAGTTTCTAAATTGCGATAGTACGTTAAGGTTAAAATTGTGTTTTTTAAGATAAGTATACGAACTACCTAATCTTATATTCGTTACATCTCCCTGTTTTTCGCCATTATTATTACTCTGATTATAACTTACTGACCCTGTTGTACGTAGTTTTTTATCAAAAAACTGTTTATTAGCAGATACTATAGGTCCGTATGTCACGCCTGTATCTGTACCAATAGTACTATAACTTATATTAACGGCTGTAGAAATATTTAGATTGATAATAGGATAACCAAATGTATAAGAGGCACTACCATTATAAAAATTAGAATCTCCATTTTCTACGGTTCGCCCTCCTTGTTTATTCACCGCATTCTGAAAAGATAATGCTATGTTAAGATTACGTTTTCTTGTTTCTGTATCTGTTAAAATATAATTTGTATTAAGATTTGCATTCTGCGAAATTTGTTGAAAATCCAGAGTATCCAAATTATCAATTTGTGAAACTTCATTAATAAAATCAAACTGATCCTTGATATTAGTATAGGATTGAAAATTAGAATATCCTCCTGAAAGGCTTAATTTTTCTGAAGCATTATATGTAAGATTAACAGCACTAACAACACGTTGTAGTTGAGTACTCTTTGTATTATCAAGATCATCTCTTTGCAAACCTGCGTTAAAAGCAATATTTACTTTATTTTCAAATAGATTCTGAGTAGCATTTAACGTAATATTTTCGAGATCATTATTAAAAAAATAAGCTCCCAAAGTTCTATAATCCGGATCAATATATTCATAACCAACACCAACAGTTCCTTGTCCCACAGGATAAGAAAAACTGGCATTAAAGGCTTTATAATGCTGTGTCGTAGCATTCGTTTTAACTAACGCCGATAAAACTGATGAATTTTCTGCTTCTCCTTCTGCATTTGTATCTTCGGTTATCGTAGAAGAAGCCACTTCTACATTAACCTCTCCTTTATCAAAAAGTTTTACTCTCCCCTCTATACTTACCACTGCATTTTCTTTAGGCTGTAATTCTAATTCTATGGGGACAGGGGTATTAATAGAATTTTTATCATCAGAGGCTTTAAAGAAAATCGCTCCTATAGAAAATTTTTCAAAATCATAGCTTGTCTTAATACCGTATCCTATTCTTCGATACGCTGGTTGAGATTGTGGGTCATCAGGATTAAACTCTGATTCTTTAAGCAATCGACCATACATGGCACTTACTTTAAAACGACTTCCCGGAGTAAGATCTACTCCTAATCCTGTAAATTGATGTCCGCTTAATGTATATGGAGAAAATGTCATACTAACATCTCCAATATGAGTAGTTACCCATTTATAAGACGGATGAATACTTAATCGATTATAAGAAAAAGGATTGCTACTTCGAAATTCCTGATTAGAATATGAAAATGAGAAAGGGATATTATATACTCCACTAATATTCAAATTAATATTACCCGTTAAAAAATAGGTAAACGGTTCTCTATTAGATTGTCCATCATAAAAAATTGCGTTGGCTGCCACTCCTCCTGTTAATTTAAATAGTTTTGCTTTTCCTATTTGACCTAAATCCTGACAAAATGTTGTAACCGAGAAGCAGAAAAAAAAAGTGAAACAAAGTATTCTTGGAATCAAATAATGATATTTTCCTAATAAAAGAGGTGCTAAACGATACTTTTTTGATGAGGTCTCCAAAAACTCAAAATACTTTAATTAAAACTTCTAGATTTACTTACATTTTGAATAATACATAAACATCTAATGCATACTAATCGCTAGTTGTTTTACATATCTGAAGAAGGTACTTTTTGATCTTACCTCAACAATATACTAGGTACATAAAGATGGTTAATAACATTATTTCTGGAACCAAAATTAATTTAAAAGGTTTAGGAAATACTCACTGTTTTCAGTGATATTCTTGAAAAAAAAGATTCAAAAATTGTATTGTTAAAGTGTATAATATGCCTATAACGGAATTGTGAAGTAAAAGGTACTACCTTGGTTTTCAAAAGATTCTAACCATATTTTTCCTCCATGGGCTTCTACTATTTTCTTACAATGAGCTAAGCCAATACCAGTTCCTTCATACGTATCTCTGGAGTGTAACCGTTGAAAAATAGCAAATATACGTTCTTGGTGTTCTTTAGGAATTCCAATACCATTATCTTTTACAGAGAATTGCCAAAAACCTTTAGTATCTTTCTTATCATCATTTTTTTTGATACAATTTATTGTGATCTCTGGTACTGTATCTGAAGCTCTAAATTTGATTCCGTTACTAATCAAATTTTGAAATAATAATCTAAGTTCAATTTCTGACCCATTCACTATTGGTAAATCAGCTATATGAAGTATTGCTCCTGTATTTTCTATTCTATTTTTTAAATCACTTTTCAATTCCTTCAATACTTCATTACAGCTCACTTTTGTATAAGCTTTACTTCTTCCCAATCTAGAATATTCTAATAATGCATCTATTAACTTCTTCATTCGAATACTGGCATCCTTAATAAAGGATAAACTTTCTTTTCCCACATCATCAAAACTTGCTTCATAATCTTCTGCAATAAGCCCTATAAAGCTAGATATCGTGTTTAATGGTTCTTGAAGGTCATGACTTGCTATATATGCAAATTGTTCTAATTCTTTATTTTTTGCCTCTAACTCAAGTGACTGTTGAGAAATCGCTTCATTTTTTATTCCCAGTTCTTTGTTTAATTTTTTCTTTTGAAGAAAACCTCGATAAATTAGCAAACTTCCTAACAAGGCTAAAAAAATGATACTCACCAATAGAATATTAATCTTTTTTTGAGCATTGATTTCTGATGTTTGTTTTTCTAAAATGGTACTTTGTTCTTCAATTTTTGAATTCTGGCGTTCTAAAAATTCATTTTGCTTTTCAATTTCCAGAGCGCTAGTCTTTATTTTCTCTTCCTGGTTTTTTATGAACACTATTTGCTCTTGAATATTTTTTTCAAGCTCTCTTTCGATAGAAATTTTTTCTTTATACTTTATTTTCTGTATCTCACTTTCGGTATACAGGTTTTCTATTTTTTCATTTCGACGAATAATCTCACCTTCTTTTGTATCAATTTCTTTTTCTTGATGATCTATTTTTTCTAGCTGGTCTGTTATTTTCTCCTTAAGAATCGCTTCTTGTTCATCTTTATCTTCTTGTACTTTTGTTAATGTTTCTTCTGTTTTTTGATACAATTGTTTCCATTTTTCAGAAGAGGAAATAGCATATTCTTTTAATGTAGGTACAATTACAAAATTTTCTTTTTTTATCCTACTTTCATTGATCTCATATTCAAATGCATCTGCAACATTAACCATGTTAATCATAGAAGCATTATAATTATAGTCTTCACTAACTAGTAATATATTTTTTTCCGAAATTTTATTCAGAATATATTTAATATCATAGTTATACTTATGATTAACATATAATAACTGGACATCTTGTACATTTTTAACTACTGTAAAACGTACAATCTCTACTGGCTTACCATGAATTTTACGTTTTTGTGCCATTGCATGGAGGTCTAAAATTGTTCGATCCGGTCCAAGAACACCGATTTTAAAACTTTTTAACTCATCAATATTTGGCCAGCCTATTTGCTGCGCAAAATTAAATACAAAAATAGGTCTATGTAGTCGTTTAACCTCTTCATTATCTGTTTCCTGAGCAGTTGTATTTAAAAAGAAAAAAGCAGTAAATAAACATAAGAATACAGGGGTTAGATATTTACGAATGGTCAATATATAAAACCTTTCCCCCATCATAATCTAAGTAGTAATCTTAAATAATAATTAGCTCCATTAACACCAAACTGCTGCACTCTTCTACTGTATGTGAAACTACCATCTTCAGTATTTGCTGCATGTTTATGTTTATCTGGGTATACATTAAAAATATTATTTCCGCCTAACGTAAATTTCATATAATCATTAAACTGATATGAAATCGCCATATCTGTAACTAATTTGGGAGAAAATGTTTGATCTCTTGTTTCTACATTTCCTGTAAAATCATTTACAACCCAATTTATAGGATTTCCGTCATTTGGATGTATAAATTTAACTTCGCCAAATAAGGTATTTACCATCTGAAACCTTAGTTTATCAAAATCATAAGATAACAAAGAATTGATTTTATAATTAGGTTGTCCATATTCTACTCTCGCAATTTCTTCTCTATTAAACAGCACTTCTTCCTGTCCGGTAAGTGCTGGTGAAACCTTTATAGCTCCTTTTACTTTAGTTCCTGTTATATTGGCTCCCAAAGAAGCATTAAACTCTCCACTACCAAGTGGGGTTTTATAAAACAAAGATATATCTGCTCCAGACGTTCTAGAGTCTATGGCATTGGTAAAGAATTGAGCTGCCCCTACATTAAATGGCTCTAATATTGTTTCATACTCCTCTGCAAATCTTCCAGAAAGTACAATTCTATCTTCTATATTGATCAAATAATAATCAAAACTAAAAGATAGATTATTGCTGAATTTTCCACTTATTCCTGCACTAAAATGGTTGGACAATTCGGGTTTTAATTTTCCGATATCAAAAGCCTCTGTGGCTACAGCACTTTCATTATTAAAAGTCCCTACTTGAACACTTTCTCCATTAATAAACTGGGTACTAATATTTTGAAAAAAGACCTGATGTAATGAAGGTGCTCTAAAGCCAGTAGAGAAACCTGCTCTAACGCTAATTTCATCTTTAATTCTATATCGACCCGATAATTTCCAAATAGCCTGCCCTCGAAAATCATTATACGCCTCGTATCGTCCAGCGCCTCGTATCAATAATTTTTCTGAAACATTCGCCTCTATATCCAAATATCCGGAACTATTTGTTCTAAAACGGTTTAATTCATTTTCTGGTTGAAAACCAGGAAAAACCTGAGCTCCAACAATTCTTGGTAACTCCATTCCTAAATCATCTATATAGGTACTTCCTCCATCTATATAAGAAGCTTCCTCTCCCGCAATAATCTGATAATTTTCTACTCTTAATTCTGCTCCAAAAGCAATATTTACTCCACTAAGCCAATCAAATGTTCTTGAAATATCCAGATTTGTAGTATTCTGTTTATACAAAAATCCTCCAGCATAAAAGGTTCTCGGCGAAGTCACTCCCAACGAAGCGTTATTAGAATTATTTACAGTATAATCTAATCTATTAATTCCAATAGAATGACTAAAATCTACATCCCAATCATTCTTTATTCCTTTTATACCTCCGGTAATTGCATCATCCTGGATATCGGTCATAATCTCAGGTGAAAAACCATTTGGAAATAATTCGAGAACCACTCTATCCTGATCTTTGGGGAAGCGATAAAAGCCTTTTGATGTGCCTTCTCTATAATTTCTTCCTCCATGCATATAAAATGTTGCATAATCAGACATTTTTATTTCCCCGTTAAATGATAATGCCAAGTTCTGCGTCTCTGCACTTCCTATTTCCATTACTCGTCTACCAGAATATCCTGTTTGTCCGAAAAAATTATTTTCTAAAATCAACCTCTGATCTTCTGTCACATCGTTAGTATAAACTGCACCTGTATACTCTCCGGACCGGTTTATTGATTCTCTATCTCTATATTCTGCAGTAACATTAATATACCCTTCTTCTCCTATTTTTAATCCAAAATTTGCAGAAGAATATATATTTACTCCATCTCCTTCAATATTTAACCCTACTCTATTATCTATCTGAATAATCTCTATCTGTTTCTTAAGAATAATATTAATCACACCTGCTATAGCATCAGAACCATATTGTGAAGTAGCTCCGTCTCTAAGTATTTCTATTCTTTCTATAGAGGCAATAGGTATTGCATTAAAATCAGTACCTACAGACCCTCTCCCTACTGTACCATTAACGTTTAACAAAGAACTACTATGTCTCCGCTTACCATTTACTAAAACCAGAACTTGATCAGGCCCCAATCCCCTAAGAGTTGCCGGATCTATATGATCTGTTCCATCTGCAATAGTTTGATTAGTAGAGTGAAAAGATGGAATTAAGTAATGTAAAATATGACTTAATTCTACCTGCGATGAATTTGTAAGGTGTTGTGGTGATACAATATCAACAGCTGCTGTATTTTTTAAAAGAGATTTGGGTTTGGCTCTGGAACCTAAAGAAATAGGCTGATCAATAGAAAAACCTGTTTTTAAAATAAAATCAAGTTTTGCTGTATCTCCAACTTTAACGTTAACTGTTTTGGAAACAGAAGTATACATAACAAATTTTGAAGTAACTATATACTCTCCTTCATCTACATCAAAACTATAAAAGCCATTAACATCTGTTGTTGTGCTTTTATCAGTGCCTTCAATAGCTACTCTTGCTCCTGGTAAATTACCAAACTGATCCGAAACATTCCCCGATATAATCGCTCTAGACTGAGAAGATACTCCCGAAATAACACCAATGAATAGGAAAAGAGTAAGGTATACTCTGTACCCTACTAATGAGATAGGGGATCTTTTTTTTATCTTCGTTTTAATATGTTTACTTATTTAAAATTAAATAAATGATTTATGGTGATATCCAAAACTATTATAAGTTAAATCAAATTACAAATATTTTTGGACAATACCTTTATATAAAATGTCAAATCATTTTATTAGGAACATAAGGCTGGACGTACATCAGAAAAATATGTATTTACAATCTTACAAACTATTTCTTTAGATAACATTTTTTCCTGAAACTCCTTTATTTCTGGGATATTTTCTGCTTTTGTTCTTTCTTCTTCATTTAGTGTTGTACCAAGCATAAGAACAATAATAGATTTTTTTAAATTACTTTCTAGTTTTTTAAACTCTGTAAGAAACTCCCAACCATTCATCACTGGCATATTTACATCCAGAAAAAGTACTTCTGGAACAATTCCTGATTGTATATACTCTAATGCTTCTCTCCCATTTTTTGCAACCAACACTTCTTCAACACATTCTGTCTTCTGGATTATTGTTTTATTAAAAAAATTGGTTGCATCACTATCATCTACTAAAAGAAAATATTTTATTTTTTCCATATTAAATGGTTATTACTTCACCTGGTTTAATCGTTATTATTCTTTTTAATGTAAGAAACATAAATTCACTACTTTTAGTTTATACTTTAATACCTTGGTACAAAACAATCTAAAAAAATTTAAGTCATTCTTAAAATATAAAAAACAAAATCTATTTAACGATTAAGTACACAAATAAACGACAAAAAGATACTTGTTATTATTTTTCGGTCAAAAATAAAGTAAATTCCTAACCTACAAACTTTATCTATCGTTAAAAATGATAGGTAATAATATTATAAACAGTATTCTAAAGTGCTCTTACTTATTAAAATGATTTTCTAATACATTATCCAATAAATCTAAGGATAGTGGTTTGTTGATAAAATCATCAACAGAGTGATTTTTGGCAGAAGCTCTTACATCATCGGGGTTAGAAGATGTAGACAATAAAATCACTTTAATACCTTCTCTAATTTGTTCATCTAGTTTAGAAAATTCAATTAAAAACTCCCACCCATTCATCGCAGGCATATTGATATCCAAAAATATAAGATTGGGTTTTGTAGCCGTATTTTGTGCTACATTATTAAGATATTCAAGAGCTGCCATCCCACTCTGCACAGTATTTACTTTATGAAAAGCACTGTGTTTGGCAACAACTCTTTCGTTAAAGAAATTTGTGGCTCTGTCATCATCTATTAACAGAACGCAATCAACCAATGTATTCATTTAAATTCCCAATTACACTCAAAGGAAATAAACTTTCTTGATATTACCATAAGAAAATCTAATTTTATGAAAGACTTTTCGTTCAAAAACACAAATTTAACGGTAAACCGTACTTTATACAGTTGTTTTTATAATAGTAAAACTATGAATAGCTTAAAACGCTATAATCATCTTCTTTTAAATTGGTTTTGTAGTTCTTTTAACGAAGACTCTAAAAAATAAATGTAAATTTGGATTATATCGAATTCTAATGCATTCGAGAATATTGTAAGGAATATATGCTTGATAAAATAAAAAATAAATGTAAAACATCATCTTTAAAATATGTTTATTACAATCATATCGATGATATACCTCATGTTAACTGGGATATTATAAATCCAGAAAACAACATCTTTCTTTCTTTAGATTATCTTAAAACATTAGAGAGCACTCTTTCTAGTTCTATTCGCTTTAGATATATTCTATTTTATGATAACGACATTCCCGTTGGTTTTGCCGCAGCACAGCTTATAAAATTTAATTCGGCGCAGTTAAAATTACAAGAATTCCCCTGCTGTATTAGTGACACTATTAAAAATACATTGTTTAAAAATTTAGATGTTAGAGTATTGGTGTGTGGTAATTTATTTTCTTGCGGCGAACATGGTTTTGTATATAATACCGATTACATCTCCTCAAAAACAGCATTTGAAAGTTTGTCTGATGCATTGCGTGAAATCCGAAAATCAGAAAACTCAGACAAACCCTCTTTTATTTTATTAAAAGAATTTTGGCCAGAGTCTTTTGATCATAGTGATTATATCAAAGAACATGATTTTAGAGAATTTAAAATCGATGTCAATATGGTACTACATATGCATTCTAACTGGCATACTTTTGACGATTATATGGCCAGTATGAGAACAAAATTTAGAACTCGGGTTAAAAAAGTTTTTAAAAAATCTGAAAACATAATCGTTAAAGATTTTGATGCTGAAGACATAGAGATGTTTAAAAACGAAATTGACAACCTTTATTTATCTGTAATTGAAAAAGCTGATTTTAAAATTGGTAAACTTAATGCTTATACCTTTAAAAATTTAAAAGAATCATTAGATCAAACTTTTGTATTTAAAGGATATTTTATTGAAGAAAAACTAATTGGATTTACAACCTCTTTTGTTACTAATGATGTCGTAGATGCTAATCATATAGGTATAGATTATCAGTATAATAGCACTCATTCTATATATCAAAAAATGTTATATGACTATGTTGACTTAGCCATACATAAAAAGGCTCGTGAGCTTCGATTGGGAAGAACAGCAGAAATTATTAAAAGTTGTGTCGGCGCAAAACCAATTGAGATGAAACTATATGTCAGGCATGGAAACTCTATTTCAAACACCTTATTAAAACCATTAGTAGAACTAATTTCTCCAAATGAGTACGAAATTAGAAATCCTTTTAAACTCCAATTAGATTAATGGATTCATTAACTCAAATTGTTTTGGGAGCAGCTGTTGGTGAAGCGGCTCTGGGAAGGAAAGTAGGTAATAAAGCAATGCTATGGGGTGCGATTGCAGGAACTATTCCTGATCTCGATGTACTATCAAAAATTTTTGTAGATAATGTCACTGCTAATGAATTACATCGGGGCTTTTCACACTCTATACTCTTTAGCATACTAGCAGCTCCAGTATTGGGTTGGATGATTTCTAAAATCTATCAAAATAAAGAAGCCGATTGGAAAGATTGGTCAAAACTTATGTTTTTGGGGCTTTTTACACATCCTATTTTAGACGCATTTACTACATGGGGAACCCAGTTATTCTGGCCATTCGAATATAAAGTTTCTTTTAAAAACATATTTGTAGTAGACCCTCTCTATACTATACCTTTTTTAATTTTTGTGATTCTTGCTATGTTTTATAAACGTACTCATCCAAAAAGGAAAAAATTCAATCAACTTGGGTTGTATATTAGTAGTATATATATGATCATCACATTAGGTTTAAAATGGTATACATATGGTATATTTCAAACCAATCTTGAAAATCAACATATTTCTTATAAAGAAATTCAAACCAAACCCACTCCATTAAATAGCATTTTATGGACTGCTAACATAGAAACAGAAGATTCTTTTTTAATAGCTTATTATTCTTTATTAGAAAAAGAAGATATCATTGTTTTTTCAGAATTCCCAAAGAATCATCATCTCTTAGGTAAAATGAAAAACGATCCTCTAATCCCTAGATTAATCAAATTATCAGAAGGTTGGTATACTATCGAAAAAAACGATAACAAACTATTTTTTAATGATCTCAGGTTTGGACAATTAGGAGTAGGCACAGAAGCTAGTCGTTTTGTTTTTAGTTATGAATTATTTTATGATGACAACGGTATTCTTACAGCCAAAGAAAGAGAACGAAATATGGAAGACACTACTCCTCTACTTAAAAAACTATTCAGTCGAGTATTAGGCAATAAATCATAAAAAAACGGACTTCATTAAATAAAAGCCCCTCTGATCGATCTATTATTATATATATTTATGCAAACTGGCAAATCACACCTCCCATTAAGGCAAGACAAACTATCCAGTACCCAATATTAACTGCCATATACTTAAACCCTTTTCTTTCGAACAGGGCATTTGTTCCCATCACTGGTAATACTACCATTAATCCAATCATAGTACCATGTAAAGCTCCATGACCAAAAGTTCTAAAATTATTACCATACTTCGCCATATAATCTTGTGCATATTGATACGTTTCTGTACCTGCTTCTGTTAATCCAGGCTCATTCATAATACTAGAAAAAAAACCAAATTGATGAATCACAAGGGTATTAAGTATAAAAGCTAAGAAGAGACTAAAAACATACGATAGAATAAATATCAAAGCCATATTCCCTCCTTTTAAATCTTCCTGAGTAAATCCGCAAGCATTCATCCATGCTGTACCAAAAACTTTTGGGTTATACCATATAAATCCTAATATCATAGGGATTAACGCTGCAAGTGCAGTAATTAAAAAATTAAATTCCATATCAGTTAGTATTTAAAGTTGTTTCTCAAATATAACCAAAATCAATCTAATACGGTTTTACCACACCACGTATAACAACCTGATAGAAAAGCAAATAAGAAGAAATCCTGTCACTTTAAAAAATACAGATAACCTTTTGGATGAGATAAATTTCTTTACTTTTTTTGATAAGAATACTTTAAGTAAATCTGTGGTCAATATACCTGTTAGAACAGCTACAATAAAAATAAATAATGATCCGTTTTCTGAATATTTATGTTGACCATAATTATAAACACCTATCCAAACTGCAAAAACAAATGGATTAAAGAAATTGACACTAAATCCTTTTAAAAAAAAAGAATGCAACTTTTTGGATTGTACTATAATATCAGCAGTTGTTGTAACTTTTTTCATCAAATAATTAATTCCCAAACCAAAAACAATTACACTACCTATAACTCCTATCCAAAATTGATTTTGTTCTATAGTAACAAAAGCTGACAACCCATAATAACATAACATCACGCAAACAACATCGCTACAAATAATACCTAAAGCGACAGCCGTT
Organism: Aquimarina algiphila; assembly: GCF_007489275.1. Taxonomy (GTDB): domain Bacteria; phylum Bacteroidota; class Bacteroidia; order Flavobacteriales; family Flavobacteriaceae; genus Aquimarina; species Aquimarina algiphila. The sequence goes on along the minus strand of NZ_VLNR01000041.1, from coordinate 17,809 downwards.
CCTGCCTTAGAACCAAATTGAAAACTACTGTTCAACAGCAAAAAAAATACCGGACCTACAAAAATGATCATTCCTAATCCAATAATAAATCCTTCTAAAAAAGACATTAAGATATTTTTGACGTTTAAATTCTCGTAAATATAATATCTATATTTATCTTGCGAATCAAATAGTCATACTTATGAGCAATATATACAAGGCTGGTGTAAATAAGATCTTTGAGTTTGATCTTACCGACCAAGATATTTCAACAATAAATACTATAAAAAACTCAAGTTCTTCTTATCATTTACTACAAAATAACAAATCATACCATACAGAAGTTGTATCATCTGATTTTAATACAAAGTCATACACCGTAAAAGTTAACAATACTACCTATCAGGTCAATATTGCTAATGAATTGGATATGCAAATCGCAGCAATGGGCTTCTCTATTGGCTCCGCAAAACAAGTCAATAGTATTAAAGCACCAATGCCTGGTTTATTATTAGACATTCAGGTTTCTGTTGGACAGGAGGTAAAAGAAGATGATCCTCTTCTTATTTTGGAAGCCATGAAAATGGAAAATGTTATTCTATCTCCCAGAGATGGTGTCATCAAATCTATTTCATCAGATAAAGGTGATGCCGTAGATAAAGGACAATTATTAATCGAATTTGAATAAGCCTTCAACAGGCATTAAAAAGAACAGCACGTTCTAATCATTTTTCAGTATGAAAAAAATATTAGTAGCAAACCGAGGTGAAATAGCAATAAGAGTAATGACAACCGCTCGTAAAATGGGAATCAAAACCGTTGCTGTATATTCTACGATCGATAGAAATGCGCCTCATGTAAAGTTTGCAGATGAAGCAGTATGTATAGGAGAAGCACCTTCTAACCAATCTTATCTTTTGGGATCAAAAATCATAGAAGTTGCAAAACAATTGAATGTTGATGCCATACATCCCGGATATGGATTCTTGAGTGAAAATGCAGATTTTGCAGAAGAAGTTGAAAAAAACAATATCATCTTTATTGGTCCAAAATCTAAAGCCATAAAAGTAATGGGTAGTAAGTTAGCAGCAAAAGATGCTGTTAAAGCTTATGATATCCCAATGGTCCCTGGTATAGATGAAGCTATTACCGATGTTGTCAAAGCAAAGAATATTGCAAACGAAATAGGGTTTCCGATCTTAATCAAAGCTTCTGCAGGAGGTGGCGGAAAAGGGATGCGTGTCGTAGAAGAAGAAAAAGATTTAGAATCACAAATGAACCGTGCTATTAGTGAAGCAACCTCTGCTTTTGGAGATGGTTCTGTATTTATTGAGAAATATGTAGCCTCACCTCGACATATAGAAATTCAAGTGATCGCTGATAGTCATGGTAATGTTCTTCATCTTTTCGAAAGAGAATGTAGTGTACAACGCCGACATCAAAAAGTAGTGGAGGAAGCTCCTTCTGCTGTACTTTCTCCAGAACTACGTTCTAAAATGGGAGAAGCCGCTGTAAAAGTAGCTAAAGCCTGTGACTATCTTGGTGCAGGAACTGTTGAATTCCTTTTGGACGAAAACCATAACTTCTATTTTCTTGAGATGAATACAAGACTACAAGTAGAACATCTGGTTACAGAACTCATTACAGGAACAGATCTTGTAGAATTACAAATAAAAATAGCACGAGGAGAACAACTAGAATTACAACAAGAAGATTTAAGTATCACCGGACATGCCTTGGAATTAAGAGTATATGCCGAAGACCCTTTAAATGATTTCTTACCTAGTGTTGGACATTTAGATAAATATATATTACCTGTCGGAGAAGGAATTCGTGTAGATAATGGTTTCGAAGAAGGAATGGATATCCCTATTTATTATGATCCGATGTTATCAAAACTCATCACTTACGAAAAAACCCGGGAAGAAGCTATTCAATTAATGATCAAAGCGATTGATAATTATGTCGTAGAAGGCGTACAAACCACATTACCTTTTGGAAAATTTGTATGTGAACACGAAGCCTTCCGCTCGGGTAACTTTGACACACATTTTGTAAAAAAATATTATACTCCCGATTTGTTACAATCGGCAACTGAAGAAGAAGCTAAAATTGCTGCTTTAATTGCAATGAAACAATATATCGAAGATCAAAAAACACTACGCATACCAACGCACTAAGAATATGGACTCAAAAATAAAAACGTTACAAGAGAAAATTGCTCAGGCAAAATTAGGTGGTGGTGAGCAACGTATTGAAAAACAACATCAAAAGAAAAAATTAACCGCTCGCGAACGGGTCGAATATCTTCTTGATGAAGGTTCTTTCGAAGAAATTGGTATTTTGGTAACACACCGTACTACAGATTTTGGTATGGAAAAAGAAATTTATTATGGAGATGGTGTTGTTACTGGATACGGGACGGTAAACGGACGCTTAATCTATATTTTTGCACAGGATTTTACTGTTTTTGGAGGTGCATTATCAGAAACACATGCCGAGAAAATTTGTAAAGTAATGGATATGGCCGTAAAAACAGGAGCCCCTATTATCGGACTTAATGATTCTGGTGGGGCTCGAATTCAAGAAGGAGTACGATCTCTGGGAGGTTATGCCGATATCTTTTTCAAAAATGTACAGGCATCTGGAGTGATTCCACAAATTTCTGCTATTATGGGACCTTGTGCCGGAGGAGCCGTATACTCTCCAGCTATGACCGATTTTACAATGATGGTTGAAGATACAAGTTATATGTTTGTCACTGGTCCAAACGTAGTAAAGACAGTTACTAATGAAGAAGTTACCTCAGAAGAATTAGGAGGAGCCAGTACACATTCTACAAAATCAGGAGTTGCTCATATTACTTCTGCTAATGACATAGAATGCCTCGAAGATCTTAAGAAACTGTTGAGTTATCTCCCACAAAGTAATAAAGAACAACCCAAAAAACTAGCCTATACGCTAACCGATGAAGTAAGAGACAATCTCTCTACTATTGTACCTGATAATCCTAATAAACCTTATGATATGCATGAGGTTATTGAAGGGCTTATTGATGCCGATTCTTTTTATGAAATCCATAAAGACTATGCTGAAAATATCATTGTAGGGTTTGCCAGAATTGGAGGAAGAAGTATTGGTGTTGTAGCGAATCAACCTTTATTTTTGGCTGGAGTTCTAGATGTAAACAGCTCTAAAAAAGCAGCACGTTTTACCAGGTTTTGCGATTGCTTTAATATTCCGTTATTGGTTTTGGTCGATGTTCCAGGATTCTTACCGGGAACCGATCAAGAATGGAACGGTATCATTGTGCATGGAGCAAAGTTATTATACGCATTAAGTGAAGCCACTGTACCTAAAGTAACGGTAATCACACGTAAAGCTTATGGTGGAGCATATGATGTAATGAACTCAAAGCATATAGGTGCAGATCTTAACTTTGCCTGGCCATCGGCAGAAATTGCCGTGATGGGTGCAAAAGGTGCTAGTGAGATTATCTTTAGAAGAGAGATTGGTGCAGCAGATGATCCTGTGGCCAAACTTGCCGAAAAAGAAGCTGAATATGCCGATAAATTTGCAAATCCTTATCGCGCCGCACAACGTGGTTTTATCGATGAAGTAATTCTTCCAAAAGACACTCGTCGAAAACTGATCAAAGGATTTAGCATGCTCGAAAATAAAACAGTTGTTCGTCCCGATCGCAAACACGGCAATATCCCTTTGTAATTTGTGATTATATATAACAGTATTAAAAGTAGAGTCGAAAAATTCAGATATTAACTGTGTTATCGACTCTATTTTTTAAATCCAAAATTATAACAAAAGAATAGTATGTATCAAATACATTATTTAGTATTTTAGATTCTTATTTTTAACTGAAAAGTCATTTTATTCATGAAACATATATGTACTCTTTTTTTGATGTTTTTTGTATGCTATACATATAGCCAACAAACTATAACCTATAAAGCTACCGATGGAATCAACATTACTGCTGATTTCTATAAAGCAAACGGTAGTGATCAATTTATTATTCTTTTTCACCAGGCAGGTTGGAGTCGTGGAGAATATAAAGAAATTGCTCCAAAACTTAATGCACTAGACTATAACTGTCTAGCAGTAGATCAACGATCCGGTGGGGCTGTTAACGGAGTACAAAATGAAACTAATGCTATGGCCAAAAAGAAAGGTAAAAAAACAGAGTTTGTTGATGCCTTTCAAGATTTAGAAGCTTCAATAGCTTATGTTAAAGAAACATATCATCCTAAAAAACTTGTGATTTGGGGTAGCTCATACTCTTCTTCATTAGTGCTTAAATATGTAGGTGAATATCCAGATGGAATTAATGGTGTACTTTCATTTTCTCCAGGAGAATATTTTGAAGATAAAAAATTTATTACTAAAAGTGCCAGCCATATAAAAATACCTGTATTTATTACCTCTGCTCAAAATGAAAAAAAGAGTTGGTCAACTATTTATGATGCAATACCATCTACCAAAAAACATTTTTTTCTTCCAAAAACAAAAGGAAATCATGGATCTAGAGCACTTTGGGCGAAGTTTTCTGATCATGATGAGTATTGGCAGGCTGTAAAATCATTTTTAGAGACTATATAATTATTCTACAATCCAATTCTCAAGGGTATGAATGATTTTATAACCGCTTTAAAGAATGACAAAAGGAAACGTAAAAGACTTGTGTTTATGCTTCTGTTTGTTGTATTTCTTTTTGGTATACCTATATATACAAATGCTTTTATATATTTTGATAATAAGGCAATGTATGAAAATCCAGAGTCTGGACAATATTATGTATTTAAACACTTCAACTATACAAAATATGGTGTGCCTAAAAACAAGATCAGCTTATACCCGCCTGCTTTGGAAATATTAAAGGTTAATAAAGTATCCAAAGATGCTATTACTTTCTTGATCCCGGAATATATTTTTCCTTTTACAGGGAAAATTAATTCAAGCCATATTAGAGAAGTCAAAAGACTCGAACAAGAGAATGGGATGTTTTCTTCTTCTAGCACGATAGTAGTACCAACAAAAGATATCAAAAAATACTGGGATAATCATTCTTTTTTTTATGATAACGAAAACGAAAAAAATAAAAACATTATAAAATTAGTTGGTATATACTAGCTAGAGGTGTTTTATCACACTTATCTACATTATTCGGCACTAACTTCTTTTCTACCGCTAATTCCCGTAGCACAGCCTCCAAAATAACTATGAAATGTAACATCTAAACCTTCTGATTTAAATATTTCGGCAACTGATAATGAGTTTTCGTACACTTCGGTGTACTTCCAAAGCATTTTATATTCTCTCGGATTACCTATAAGTAATCTACCGCAAATAGGTACAATATATTTTAAATGTAATTTGTATAACCCCCTCAAGAATAAACTTTTTGGTTGAGAAACCTCTATAAATGAAAACTCTCCTCCTGCCTTTAAAATCCGTTTTGTTTCCTCTGCAAGTTTTACGATTTGTTCTTCGCTAAATGTTTTAAGCCCGAAAGCAGAAAGTACCACATCAAAATGATCTGACGGGAGGTTATTCTGCAAGGCGTTCTGGTTTGTTATATTAACACTATCATTAAATTGAGAGGAATTTTTCTTATGTGCCTGGCGTAACATACCTTCAGAAAAATCTAACGCCGTAAAGTTTCCATTAGGAAAATGTCTTTTTACGGGATGCCATGTTTCTCCCATACCTGTCATTAAATCAATAACTTCGAGTTCCTGATCAGAAGGTTTGATAGGATCAAGAAATTGCTTTCTCCATCGTAGTGAAAACCCAAAAGAAGTAATATAATTTACTCTTTCATATGAACCACTCATTTTATTGAATAGCGTTTTTATATATTCTGGATCATATTGGTTATTCATTATATTTAGCAATCTTTTAATGTAAACATTATCTTATTTCATTTTTGAAAGAGGTTTCAAAATTATGTAATAATGTTAAAGCAAATGTAAATAGCTTAAATGAATATTTTCTCCCTTTTTTCAGTGAAATTATTTTTCTTAATAGTGAATTGAATTCTATTCCACTTGTTTTTTTGCTTAATAGCCACTAAGGCTTTGTGTATAAAAAGTTGTTAAGGTATAGACCTAAGTTAATAAAAGAAAAGGAAACAGAGGGAAATCCATAGAGTTTTCCAGGTATGCATAGAAGGAGGAATTCGCTATACACATCTTGATTTTTATTTTCAATAATTATTCTGGAAGAATTCCTTATACATTGTACGACTTAATGATACTATTTCACCACTTATTAGTTTTAAACTATATTTTCCCCCATCATGTTTAATAACTTTACTGATTTTAAATTTTTCAACAATATATGAACGATGAACTTTAACAAAACTATCTGGAAGTTTTTTTGTTAGCTTTTCTAAATTTTTGTCGTGTAAAAAACAACGTTTATTGATAGTATATATTTCATTATTCAATGTACTTCCCGAAAAGGTAATATCAACAGGAGCTACGTTATCTGCCAAAATAGTTTCAATACCATTTTCATTTAATAAAACTTCTAGTTCTTTTGCCTGTTCTAAAGTTGGAAATTTTCTAAATATTGAATACTCTTCATCCATAATAAAAGATATTACCAATTATATATGAGTTCGAAGGTAATTATATTCTTTAAAATTACTAAGCTTTAATTATTCGATATTGTACTCTGAGTGGATCTAGCTACCGATCATTTTACGTATTACAACCCTAACTTTGCTATTAATGTTTTCTTAAGCAGATATTATAAGGAACAATCCCTTGATATAACTCATCCCGGCAGTATTTTGGTGCTTCCCGGCATAGTAATGACCTCTCCCTGCAGCTATATGACTCTCCCCGGCAATAGATTGATAGCTCCCGGCACCATAGTAATGACCTCTCCCAGCAACCATATGACTCCCCCCGGTAATAGATTAATAGTTCCCGGTGGCTAGGAAACTAGCTTTGGGTACCGGGATTCACTTTTTATATGCTGGAAAAGAATATTAGCTGCAGAGATGTGTAATATATTGCAAGGAAAACTTCTAGTCTTCGTAGGTATAACTATTATCTAAACCCTAGTTCGATACATCAATTTAAATCAAAAGTTATAACTGCTTATAATGTACTAAATGAAATATCTACAGGATCACTCGAACCTCCATCTGAAAGCGCCTCTACCGTCACATTATAAAAAGTATTAGGGGTAAGGTTTTCGAAGGTATATGATGTTTCGAAATAAGTATACATGTTTGTCACTGGATTACCATCTAGATACACATTGTAATATATAGTTCCCCCATTAGGAGTATAGGATGGCAACCAATTTATAGTGGCGGTTGTGCCTGTTATATTTTCTACTGATAGGTTTTCTACGGGGTAAGGTGGTGGTGGATCTATTCTGAAATTTAACTTTTCAATGGCTATACTTCCATCTGAAAAAACCGCTTCTACTTCAATATCATAATTCCCATAAGATTCAAAAGTAAATTGTCCGAACTCATCTACGGGGACAATGTTATTAAGCATGTTTGTTGTACCAGGTAAGTTTGCTTCTTTTAACTCAAGGCCTTCATAAACATTATATATAAAACCCTGACCATCTGGAGCAATTGGAGGAACCCATTCAATCACACCTCCTCCTACATGAGATAGTGGAAAAGATATGTTAGGGTTGTCTACGGGACTTGCTGCCGTTGTAAACTCTTTTTGTATAAATTGATTTACTTGATAAACATTCCCTGCTGTTGCTTGAATTGTAATTACGTATCTCGTAGAGGGTCTTAAATCATTCGCCTTGAAAAATGTTTCTGTACTACTGTCCGATGCTATTATTCCTAAAAGTTTGTACGATACTTCTGAATTATCTGATGCAACAGATGAGGTCCAGTTAATTCTTGCACTATTAGAAGTAATATCATCAATACTCATTGTGAAATCAGAAAGTGTGATAGTCTCAGGGGTTATAAAAGAGAAATGACCAGTCTTAGTAGTAGTAGTAGTAGTAGTAGTATTTTTTGCGACTACTTTACCAGAATACGAAGTATTGGGTTTTAAATCACGTAATTGAATATTTAAAAGTTGACGAGCATCAGTGTTGTTTTCTAAAACTTTCTCATCTCCTAAATAAACATCATATAGAATTTCTGCATCATTGTCAAAGTTTGGTCTTTTCCATAGTGCACGTGCAAAATCATCTCGTACAAACTCAATATCGACCGTAAAATCTGAAGGCTCAGTACTCAAATTATTGCTTTCTTTTGTCTTAAAAGAAAAACCAATATTTTTGGTTTTCTCATTAGAACTTATGGCGATAATTTCACCTGTATATTCGGTATTGCTATTTAATAAGGGTAATAAAAATCTTGTTGAAGTACTGTTTTCTGACACTTTATCACCTTCTAAATATACATCATACCTGATCTCTGAATTATCAGTTATTGTAGCCGCTTCCCATTGCAGTGTAGCACTTACTAATGTTATATTGGTTACTTCAATCAAAAAATCACTTGGCTCTGGAGCATTAGCATTTTTATATTTTTTAGTTTTAGCAGAAAAAGGTATTTTATCTAATCTTACTTTACTTGTTTTACTTTTTGATTTTTCGCTGCTACTATTTGCTATAATTTCTCCTGTATAATCAGTATCACTTTCTAATCCTGTTAAGGTAAAATCTGTATCTTCATTATCCTCTTTAATTTTTACTCCTTCCAGATAGATATCATATGTAACCTTGGCATTATTATCAGCTTTAACTGCTTCCCAATTCAAAGCTATAATAGTATGAGATATATTCTCTGGAGCAATAGGTAAATTATTTAATTCTTGTTCAAGTTCTAATGGTTCATTTATAGTTTCATCATCTTTAGAACAACTTATTACTAATGCTAGAAAAAAAAATGATAGAAAAAGATGTATTTGTTTCATAGTGAATAGGTTTAAAGGTTTAATTTGATATTAGGGATATTCATTTGGTTATCACTATTTCAATAAGAATTAGTTTTTTTTAGTAATACTCAAAATTATCAAGTTAACATGACGTTGACTTCCCTACTTTTGGCGAAAATCACTACCCTATTTATCGGGTAATGAAACCTAATTTAACCTATTAATGAGTTGAAACCGGGTGCTCAATAGCTAGTATATGTTCCTATGTATTAATATATAATTGAAGATATAAGAATTGCAGAAATACTGATAATTCTGTTTAACATAGAATACGTTAAACCTAAATCTAAAGGAATACAACTTGTAAAAAACAGAGGTAAGCTAACATAAGTATATCAAGTTAATCCAGATTCTATAGCATATCTTGTAAGCCCTGCGATGTTACGCACTCCCAATTTACCTAGTAATGTTTTGCGATAGCTTTCTATAGTATATTTGCTTAGCATAAGTATATCAGCAATCTCCTGAGAAGTATGTTCTTTGGCAATAAGTTTTAGGACTTCTTTTTCGCGCGGAGTAAGCATCACTTGTTTTTCTTTTATTTTATTACTGTTGAACAAGAAATCTTGATATATATTTTTGATGGTATCAGAAAAAAAACTCGAACCATTTAGAATTGTGTCTATAGCAGTTAGTAGTTCTTCTTTCTTAGCGTTTTTTGGTATATACCCATCTACATGATCATTTATAAGTGTTCCTATCTTGGAGACATCTGCATGCATACTAACGATTAAGGTTTTTACCTCGGGATGCTTTTCTTTTATAAGTTTATTTAGGGTAATACCATCCATAGAAGGCATACTCAAATCACTAATCACCAGATCAACCGATTTAGGAGGATTGATATCTAGGTATTTAATAATATTTTCTCCATTTTTTGCAGTAAATAAGATTGTATACTTTTCATGTTCATTGAAAATACTAAGTAAACCATCTAAGAACATACTATGATCATCTGCAATAATCAAGTTATATTTCATCGTGTGTATTATTTAATGTTGGTATAACTATAGGAATATCAATATTTACTATAGTTCCTCTTTTTGGTGTAGAATCGATATGCATCTCTCCTGCCAATTTCTTTAGTCTATTTTTTATATTGGTTAATCCAATACCAAATCTGTTTTTTGAAACTACAAACCCCACCCCATCATCTTCAAACAACAACTTAATTGCATCTTCGAAGTGGTTAAGTTGAATCGTAATTTTATCTGCATTGGCATGTTTAATCGTATTAGTAAGTAATTCCTGTATAATTTTAAAAATTTCTACCTGTAGATTTTCATTTATCATATTTAATTCTTCAACAGGATATAAGTCACAAATTATATGATGATTCCTGGTACTATTGAGATTCTCTACATATTCCTCAATAAGATTAGTAAATGGGTTCTGAACAAACTTTTTTGGAATTAAGTTATGAGACATATCTCTTGCCAGTTCATAAGTCTCATCTATTTGATTTACAATTTTATCATAATTAAAAGTGCCTTCGTTAAAATTTGCAAGTTGTAACTTTATACTAGATAAATTCCCTCCAATACTATCATGAAGTTCTTGTGCAATACGTTCACGTTCTTTATGCTCTCCTGTTATAGAAGCTTTGATCAGTTTTAATTCTTGATTTTTGATTAGAGAAGTTACTTTTTGTTGATTTATCTCTTCTTGCTTATCACGTAGTTTATGTTGTGCTCTTAGTTTTTGGAAGTATACATATAGTAAAACAATGATGGGGATCAAAATGATGATAAATGCGATTAAGATTGTTTTCTTTACAGCACGTTGCCGGGCTATTTCATTTTCTTTAAGCGATTGTTCTTTTCTAAGCGATAATATCTCATTTTCTTTAACCAACTGTTCTTTTCTAAGGGATAATATTTCATTTTCCTTGAGCAATTGTGTCTGTTTTAGCGATAGTACTTCATTTTTTAATGTTTCTAACACATCACCCTCATTAATAATCGGATTGTAGGTTCCCTTTCCTAGTTTAGCAAGATCTGTAAGTGTATTGGTTCCTGGTTGTTTTTTTGTGGTGTAGTGTAGTGTTGATAGATAAACTCCTTTATCTGCTTGTTTCTGGATTTCGTTTTTAAACTCAGTACTCGCTTCAAAATCCCCGTCAGATAAAATAACAATCCTATTGCTCCCTTTTTCAATAAAACTATCTAAACTCTCCTTATAAGCAAGCATTAACCCTGATTTTGCACTTGTTTTTTTATTAGTATTTGTAGTAAACGTTAACCCAGAAATTATCTGTCTTAGTGTTTTTTTATCATAATCTGTACCTGTTTTTATTATTTTATTTACTGCTATAGCGGTATAGGTAACTATGGTGAGTTGATCTTCTGGTTGTAATGTTTCAATGAGACCAATTACAGTACTTTTTAGCTTATCTAACTTTCTTTTTTCTTTTTTTGATGTAGATAAATCTATAAGCACCACTAGGTTATTAGTGACTTCTTTTTTTGGTGTAGTCCCTTTTTGTTTGGTTACAAGATCTTCTCTACTGGTTATCTTGGTTGGAAGATTTTCTCTACTGGTTACCTTTTTTCCATTAATAAAGACATTTCCTTTAATATGCAAACCATCTTCATCCCATCGCATTACAGCAGCATATTCTTCTTCTGGTATAGCCGTTGGAAAACATACTCTAAAAGGCGTTAATTCTTTAACAATGTGCAACATAGGGACCTTAGGATTAAAATCATTATATTTTCTTAATAAAATGCTATTAAACCTATCTATCATTCTTATCTCATACCCTAATCCTTTATACCCCTCACAATCAATACCTCCCATTTTTGTTATTGGTTCATGTTTTTCTTTAAGATAATTTATTGATTGATTAATAATATCATCACTCCAACTTTTTATATTGTTGCAGCGAAGTTTTACACCAAGATGATGCTCTTCAAAAAAAACTTCTAATTCCTCATATTGCTTATCTTTAAATGTATTATGAGTTCTTATACTTTTTTTATAGATGTTTATAAACTTTTGAAGCTGTTTCTTATCTTTTTTACGTACTGAATGAATCATACCTTGAGCTGAGGATATAATATCTTTAGTTAGTTGTAAAACTATTGGCAATTCTTCTTCTCCGAATATTTTTTGTGTTGTTTGTCTAAATTGGTAATTTATTAGAATCAGCTCTTTGTACTTTAATTCGTATTTTGTTAGTAAGCCATAGGAGTTTTCGAATGTTAAAGACTCAAAAAACAACATTTTATTATTTGATAATTTAACTAATTGGTTTTCTAAATCTTTTAATTCATTAAACTTACTCTGATATGTATTGATTACTTCTTTTAATTTCCTACTAACTTCTGAAGGGTTCTTTTTTCTAAATTCACCTAATTGTATAAATTCTTGTTGTAGTTTTCCTGGAGACCAATCCCATTTTTCATATCTATTTATTATTGGTAAAGGTTCATGAGCATTTTTTATTTCAATCAGATCATCATTATCTATATGTCCGTCAATATGATTATCTGCGTTTGTCTTAATATACCCATTCAATTCATCTAACTCTTCAATTACTTCTAAAAGGTATTCATTACAATGAATCACATAATCAATATGCTGATTAATGAGTTTTCTATCCTCATCGGTGGGTTTTACCTGACTAAAGCAAACATTGCAAAGAATAAAAAGTACATATATTATCTTCTTAGTCATATTCTTGATATCCGATTTTTTAATAGAGGAAATATTGTCATAAAATTACAACAAAAAAATTCTGTCTAATACCCTATAAATAGGGTGAGATTTATAATAGCCATTATATTTTATTTTGTATTACTATTTCTTCAAAAAAAATAATGTATCCTGCATGGATAATGGGTTAATGTATAGTATCAACTCTCAAACACTAAAACCCAAATATTTCCTTTGTCATCACTCGCTTTTTTTTAGTTTTGCATCTTTAAAGAAAATGATATGATTTCTGTAGATAATATCGCTGTAGAGTTTAGTGGTGCAACCTTGTTTAACAATGTTTCTTTTGTCATCAATGAAAATGATAAGATTGCTCTCATGGGTAAAAATGGTGCTGGTAAATCTACTATGATGAAGATCATTGCCGGAGTACAAAATGCTACCAAAGGGAATATACGATATCCAAAAGAAGCTGTTATTGCCTATCTACCTCAACATCTTTTAACCGATGACAACTGTACTGTATTCGAAGAAGCGTCTAAAGCTTTTGGACATATCGCTGCGATGCAACAAGAGATGGATCAACTTAATACTGCACTCGAGACTCGAACCGATTATGAATCAGAAGAGTATATGAATATTATCCAAAAGGTAACTGACCTAGGCGAAAAATTCTATGCTATAGAAGAAGTAAATTATGACGCAGAAATCGAAAAAGCCCTACAAGGTTTAGGGTTTAAAAGAGAAGATTTTACAAGACCCACCAGCGAGTTTAGTGGTGGTTGGCGTATGCGCATCGAACTTGCTAAAATCTTATTGCAAAAACCAGATTTAATCCTCCTTGACGAACCTACTAATCATGTTGATATTGAATCTGTAATCTGGCTTGAAGATTTCTTGATTAATAAAGCAAAAGCAGTGATTGTAATTTCACATGATAAGGCTTTTATAGATAATATCACTAATCGTACGATCGAAGTTACTATGGGTAGGATCTATGATTACAAGGCCAACTACTCGCACTATCTTCAATTACGAGAAGATCGACGAGCACATCAAATTAAAGCGTATCAGGAACAACAAAAATTTATTGCAGACACTAAAGATTTTATAGAACGATTTAAAGGCACTTACTCTAAAACTAATCAAGTCAATTCGCGAGAGCGCATGCTTGAAAAATTGCAAATTATAGAGATTGATGAAATCGACAATTCTGCTTTAAAATTACGTTTCCCTCCTTCAATGAGATCAGGAGATTATCCTGTTCTGGCAAAAGGTTTATCAAAAAGCTACGGAGAACATATTGTATTTAAAGATGCAGACCTATCAATATCCAGAGGAGAAAAAGTGTCTTTTGTAGGTCGTAATGGTGAAGGAAAATCAACTATGATCAAAGCCATAATGGGTGAAATAGATTTTGAAGGAGAATGTACATTAGGTCATAATGCTAAAGTTGGATATTTTGCACAAAATCAAGCTTCACTGCTAGATCCTGGTCTTACTGTTTTTCAAACAGTAGATGAAGTGGCTAAAGGAGATATCAGAACACAAATTAAAAATATATTGGGGCAGTTTATGTTTAGTGGAGATGATATTGATAAAAAAGTATCGGTACTTTCTGGTGGAGAAAAGACTCGACTGGCTATGGTAAAACTTTTACTGGAACCTGTAAATGTCCTTATACTTGATGAACCAACCAACCATTTGGATATTAGATCAAAAGATGTATTAAAAGAAGCTCTTTTAGCATTTGATGGCACACTAATATTAGTTTCTCACGATCGTGATTTCTTACAAGGATTATCCCAAAAAGTATTTGAATTTAAAGACAAAAGAGTAATCGAACATTTTGAAACTATAGATGAATTCTTAATCAGAAATAGAATCGAAAACTTAAAACAAATTGATTTAAAATCATAAAACGCCATTACACTTGTAGTGAAGTAATCTGTTAGCAATGAAAAAAATTATCTTCTTACTGTAGTAATGACGTTTTGATTCTAGTTGGCTAATTTTAAAACATCTTGACACCACTTTTTAAAATTGTGACATTCAAAATAACGCTAAAAGCCTAAATCTCAATATTGTATGGGACAAAAATTTCATCATTAACCTCATAAAGAAGTTATGATTTATTATCGCTAACTTTTCGACAAAATGTGTTTGATCTAGTCTCTATGTATCACTTTGAGTGTTTTTTTATGTTTTAACTCATAAAATATATCAAGATGTTTTATTCATTTTTAATTCTATAAATTAGATTGTGATTTCTTTCGTAATACTTCTATAAAATCTGTTTTTACCCAATAAATATCTCCATCTTTTCCAAAGAAAAAATATTTACCATCCGGAGAAACGTAAGGCCCATAACCAGTTATAGGGTTTTTAGTAAAATAGCTTTGGTTTAATTTAAGGGGCAAGGACCATTTTCCTTGATCATTTTTAAAACTTATATGAAATGGATTTGACCAATGTAAAGGTTTAAAAATGATATAGTCATCATTTGGTGAAATAAAAAACTCTGCACAAGGGTTAATTCTATACGGAAGTAATTTTGGTTTTGAGTACTTTCCATTTTTAAACTTTGAAGAATATGCATTGTAAAGATGCCTATCGTAAAAATAAAAAGTATTGTTTTTAGTAAGCTGAGCTAAACCAAAACCTTTTTTAGCTTTTATATTTGGAATTATTGAATCAACTTCAGACCAAGTATTATTTTCTTTTTCTGAAAAGACGATACGAGCAATCGCTCCATTATCTATAGGTTGTTCCATAAATATTTTTTTTCCATCTGCACTAAATAAAGGATAACCTATAATTTTGTTATCAGTGAATTTGGCAATTTTAGGAGTAGACCATTTTCCATTTTCAAATATGGAGTGCATCAATTTTGGTTTAAAGTAATTGTTTCCTCCATCAGGATGTCTCCCAAAAAAACATTCTTTCCCATCTGGAGAAAAAGTAATTTTTTCTTCCCATCGATTTTTTAATGAAATTATGCCTTCTGCAAAAAGAACTGCCGCATCTGCAGGAGGTGGTTCGCTATCAAAATAATTAATTTGGGGTTGTTGTTGGGCACATATATTGTAGCTGAAAAACATAAAACAACAAATGATAAGAATACAAGATGCTTTTTTTTTCATGACCATGTGAAATGTGATGATTGATATACAAAAATAAAATCTTATACTCTATTTATCAACCACTTACATCCAAAATCGTATAACAAATCACCTAAATCTATGGACCAATATATCATATGGTCACCAAGAATAAAACAAAATAATCAGCTATAAAAATGCTACTTTAAAGCGTAATACCGTTTTTAATTTTTCTGCGGCAACTCTTCTAAAATCTGTTAAGTAAATTTCTCGATGTACTTTAGAAAGTCTTGTAAGACCTTTCTTTTGAGCAAAAGTCTCCATGATTCTAAAGCTTTTATGTTCATTATCATAACTGCCCAAATGCATCATTTGTATACATTTTCCTTCTTTTATACACTCAAACTTTACTTGTTCTAATAATGGATGGGGCTTTTTGCTTTTTGTTTGTGTCATCATTTTTTGTACAAATTCTTCCTCAACAAAATCAGGCTGTCTAATCATCAATGTAAAAATCAAATCATTCTTATCTAATGTACCATCATAAGTTTTCTTTGCCTCCTCATTAATATCCCAGACGCCTTCGAGAGGATACACTGTATAATCCACATAACCATTAGGCGTTGGTTCTTTTTTGAGATTCATTTTGATAGCGTATGACAAGGAGTATAAGGCACTAATATATCCTGGGAAAATATCACTATTGGGATTTCCTTTTCCTCTGATAGTCAAAAATTTATATTCTGGAATATTAATAATCTCTGGTTCATTTTTAGGGAGGTAGACTGTCTTTTCCTTTTTTCTCCATTCCTGTTTCATAACGAATTGTTTTATAATAAAAAATAAAGGTAAAGAGTAAGTATGACAACCCTATGTCAAGTATATAAATTTCCTTCTCGAAACTAACAATTATTTGATCATAAGATAATTTTGGTTTATCATTCCTCTATTCGTCTCATTGTATTTTTAAAGTAACTTAAAACCTAAATATTATGAGAAAAATTATTTCCTTATTCGTAATCACCTTGATGTTATCCTGTAGTGTAGAAGAAAATAGTACCATAGAAGAAAAAAACAGTTCACTTAAATCTTCGTGCCCAGGAGAACTTAATGGGGTTGTAGGTCTCTGTGGATTTGATCGACATGGCGACCCTATTGAATACAATGTTTGGCTTACTAATGTAGGTCAAATCAGTGGATTTCCTACATGGGAAATCAGCACTAGTGAAATAGAAATTGTAAGTACAAGCAGATACTCATGTAAAGTAAAACTTAGAAGGCCAGAAGGACAGGTACAGCATTATAATACTATTGGGACCGTAGATGTATCATATAATGGTAATTGTGTTAAATCAAAACCTATTAATATTACCAATTGTAGAGACTATTCATATACGGATTAATGCAACAAAATAAATCTACACTAAAAAAGGGTATTTGAACATAAAGATTCAAGTATCCTTTTTTAATACCATATCAGATATTATTGTGATCTTCTATTTTTTTCGTTTTTTAAGTTCACTACTAATCAATTTTTCTAAATCATCATACTTTATTTTTAAAGAATTGGATGTTATTGATAATGGAGAGCCATACATTTTATGATTGGCTTTCAATGCTCGTTTAGACAGCATATTTTTTCCACGTTCAATATATTTATCTGGTTGATCTGTTAGTAACATTAAAATTTTGGTCGAAGCAATTTGTACAGTCTCAATTCCTGTGATATCGTTCCACTCTATTAATCCGACACTTGTTGCATTGGTATGGTCTGTGATTCCATTTTGGTCAATTATCAAACCCATTTTATTATCAAAAAGTTTTTTAACAGCAAATCCCAAACAAAGTCCAAAAAATCCAACAGCTACAATCCCAATAATTCTAACAATTTCTGAATTACGAAAAAATCCTGACGCAAACAAACCAGGACTCATTATGAACAACACCCCTAATATTACAAATACTAATGCTCCAATTAATAATAGAAACCCGTTGTGCATTTAGTTAATATTAATTTTTAGGTTGTTTATATTTCTGTTGAATTCAAACCTATTGATATATTGAATAATGGTCATTGCTGTGATCTTTGATAAGATTCTATTTTTAAATCCCTCA
>NZ_VLNR01000040.1 GCF_007489275.1 Aquimarina algiphila | reverse complement strand
GAGGGATTTAAAAATAGAATCTTATCAAAGATCACAGCAATGACCATTATTCAATATATCAATAGGTTTGAATTCAACAGAAATATAAACAACCTAAAAATTAATATTAACTAAATGCACAACGGGTAGAAATAGAATGTTATTGGTAAAGAATAAAAAATTACAACAATCCTTTTTACAAGAACTTCTACAAACACAAGAACGGGTTGGTAAACGTATTTCTAAAGATTTACACGATAGTGTTGGTCAAAGTTTGTTGTTGGTTAAAAATAAGGTTCTTCAAAATAAGGATCAAAAGACAGCGAGTATTGTAGATGGAGTAATTGATGAGGTACGTGCAATATCTAGAAGTTTACATCCGTTTAAGCTAGAAGAACTTGGCCTCACAGTAACATTACAAAGTAGTGTAGAGATGATTGATGAGAACTATGATATATTTATTTCAGCAGAAATTGATAATATTGATACGGTTTTTGATCAAGAAAAAGAAGTTAATATTTATAGATTAGTGCAGGAGAGTTTTAATAATATTCTCAAACACTCTAATGCAAGATCTGCAGAAATTATAGTAATCAATAAAGAAACTGATGTAGAGATAATTATCAAGGATAATGGTAAAGGTTTTGATGTTTCTAAAGAAAAGTCATCTGTTTCAAAAATTGGCCTTAAAACATTAAGTGAACGATCAAAATTCTTGAAAGCCAGCTTTAAAACACTTTCAGAGATTGATCAGGGAACCACACTTATATTTAATATACCAAAGCATGTTTAAACCTAATATACTTATCGCAGATGATCATCCTTTGCTTTTAAGGGGGTTAGAAGAGTTTTTAAAAGAAAAAAAATATAATATTATTAGCACTCATGCTGATGGACTCTCTGCGTATAATGCAATTATAAAAGACAAACCAGATATTGCTATTTTAGATATTGAAATGCCTAACCTTACCGGGGTTGATGTTGCAAAAAACTGTAAGCGGCATGGTATGGATACCAAGGTTATTTTAATAACTCTTCACAAAGAGAAAAAATTCTTTGAAGAAGCAGTAAAATATAATATTCATGGGTATCTGTTAAAAGAATTTGCCTTAAGTGAAATAGAAGCCTGTATAGCAAGTGTTTGTAGAGGAGAACCTTATTTTAGTGAAAAAATATATAAACGATTTACCCATATAGGAGAAGGAAATTCTGATATAGATAAGTTAACTCCATCAGAAATAAAAATTTTAAAGCGTATAGCAGAAGAAATGACTAGCACTGAGATAGCAGAGCTATTGAGTATTTCGGTAAGAACTGTAGAAAAACATAGAGCAAATATTATTAGGAAACTTACCCTGGAGCAAAAACCTAATGCTTTGCTCATCTGGTCACAGAAAAATAAACAGTTATTATTGTGATGTATACACATATATTCTGATGTAAGATTACGTAGCGCTACGTATGTTATAGCGCCTCATGTATTTATATCTTTGCTTATATAATATTTAAAGAGAAAACAGATTAATGTAATGTTGGATGTTAATACTGAAATATATAGTTCTAGAGGTAGTACTTTTTTAGTGTATCCAAACCCAATAAAAGGAGAGATTTATATTGATCGCACAACTGATTTGTCTACTGCTCGATGCAGCATTTTTGATCCAAAAGGGCATTTGGTTAAAGAAAATAAAAAATTATCAATCAGAAATACAATCTCATTTGTATCGTTCCCAGCAGGGATGTATACGATTAAGATATGTGATGAAAATAGAACAGTTATTAAGAAATTTCTAAAACTCTAGTTTTTAGGAAGATTGGGGGAATGGGGACTATCGACTTTAGTTGGTGGTCTCTTTTTTGTTGATCTGTTTGTTGTTTTCTAGGGTATTATATAATAATATGTACTTTACAGTATTTTTTAAGCTCAGATTTTAGAAAAATTACTTAGAACTCTTAGTAAATTTTAAAGTTCATTTTCTTTATATCGCTACTATGTGGGTATTTATAATTGTATTTGTTATGCGTGCATATAATATAATTGCTGTTTCTTTTATCAAGATGCTAAGAATACATATATTGTCCGCCAGTTTTTAATTAAGCGTAAAATAAAGCACAATACACAATAATTAACTATATGTATACTTCAAAAATATCTGGATTGGGATATTATGTTCCTGAAAATGTGGTGACAAACGATGACCTTTCTAAAATAATGGATACCAATGATGAGTGGATTCAGGAGCGAACAGGTATAAAACAAAGACGTCATATCAAAAAAGGTGATGGTAATAGTACTTCTGTAATGGGAGTTAAAGCTGCAAAAATTGCAATAGAAAGAGCAGATATTTCTAAAGATGATATAGAATTAATAATTTTTGCTACACTTAGTCCTGACATGTATTTTCCAGGAGGAGGAGTACGGGTTCAGGATATGATGGATATGAAAACTATTCCGGCATTGGATGTTCGTAATCAATGTAGCGGATTTGTATATGCAATATCTGTTGCAGATCAGTTTATAAAAACCGGAATGTATAAAAATGTTTTGGTTATTGGAAGCGAAAATCACAGTGGAGGTTTAGATATGACTACCCGTGGACGAGGAGTTTCTGTTATTTTTGGTGACGGCGCAGGCGCAGCTGTATTGACAAGAAGTAAAGAAGAGGGTAGAGGAATTTTATCGACACACTTACATAGTGAGGGGGCACATGCAAAAGAATTATCTTTAGAAGGGCCAAGTACAGAACATTGGGTTCCTGAGATTATTGCAGAAGACCCACAAGAGAATATTCCTTATTATCCATATATGAATGGTCAGTTTGTTTTTAAAAATGCTGTAGTGCGTTTTTCAGAAGTAATTAATGAAGGATTACAGGCAAATAATCTTACGGCGGCAGATATTAATATGTTAATACCACATCAGGCAAATTTAAGAATATCTCAATTTGTACAAAGACAATTTAAACTATCTGATGATCAAGTATACAATAATATTCAAAAATATGGAAATACTACAGCTGCTTCAATTCCGATAGCACTTACTGAGGCATGGGAAGAAGGCAAAATCAAAGAAGGAGATTTGGTGGTGTTGGCGGCCTTTGGAAGCGGATTTACATGGGGTAGTGCTATTATAAAATGGTAGTATTGTAAACCGATGACTAGGCTAGATGATAAATTAAAACGAAAAACGCGAAGCAATTAAGCTTCGCGTTTTCTTATCTAATAACTCGGTTATTAATTTTTTAAAGGCTAATTCAAATAAATCATAACCATGATTACTATATTAAACGTAACAAATTGCAATGTGTTACAGAATTTGTTGTTTTTTTACATTTTTTTAACGTTAATTTAGTTTTTGAGGAATCTGTATTGAATTTAACACATTCATTAAGCATTGTTTTTCTTATTAACATATTTATTAAAAAAAGTGATGTTAAAGTATGCCTCCACCTGATTTTTCGTTATTATCTCTGCGTTTCCTAGATGCCTTTCTGTTTTTTCCACTTCCAAACCTATAGGATAGCCCTAAAAAAACAGTTTGTGTTTCTCCTTGAAATTGCCCATTTTGTGGGTAAGGATTGTCTCCAGAAAATCTAAAACGCATTGTATTAAAAATATCATTAAAGTTAATACTAGCCGTTCCTTTGCCTTTCATGAAGTTGTATCGAGCTCCTGTATTTACAAAGTAAAACGGTTTAGTTTTAAATAATACACCTTCTTGTTCTCCACGGTAAAATCCAAAAACTTGAAAAGTTAAATTTTTAGTAGCTTTAAGACTATTGTTAATTCTAAAATTATAGATTACGGCATCAACTTCACGGTTTACATTTTCTACTACTCCTTTTTGAGTTTGCCCATAAAGATCAAAACTTGCATTAAAACTCCACCAATTGGTTACTTTATAATTACTTGAGATTTCTATACCATAGGCAGAATTGTTTTCAAAATTATCAAAAGTTAATATTTGACCTTCTTCTACATCTGGATTCTCTATTAGTACTTGATTGATTTCATCATTGATTAATCGATAAAATACTCCTCCAGTAACTGAGCCTTTTTCTAATTTCCGTGTATAATTAGCTTCAACAGAATTAGTAAATTGTGGATCAAGAGACGGGTTTCCTAAAGAAACAATTCTTGGGGTGCTCCATTCTCGTATTGGGTTTATTTGATTTAAACCAGGTCGATCAATTCTACGACTATAACTTAACTGATAGCTGTTCTTTTCTCCAGGAGTATAATTAAGATATCCTGATGGGTATACAGTAAAAATATCGTCTTCAAATATTTTTTCACCATTAAATACAGCTTCTACTTCATAGTTCTCTATTCTAGCACCTAATTGATATGACCATTTTTCAAAATTCTGACCAAATGTTGTGTAAAATGAATGGATATCTCTATCATAACTATATTTTGAATCCTGAAAAAGAGTAGATTCATAATCATTATCGGTTCTTCTTAATCGAGTCTCGTATCCTATTTCTAGTTTGGTCTTTTCTGATAAAGGATTTACATAGTCCAGGTTAATTGTCGTATTTTTCCTTTCGTTATTAATGAGATCATTATAGTTTGGTAGTGAATTGTTTCCTCCTATAAAAAGAAAATCATCATCACTATCACTTTCAAAAACATTATAATCGACTTCAAGTTCTATATTATGTCCTTCTTTCTTAAAGTCATGTTTATAGTCAAAATTATAAGTAGAGCCTAAATTATCACTATCACTTATTAAATCTTGTGTTAAGTTGCTTTGATCATTATTTAAGAAAATAATGTCTGTGGATCCCTTTGTTAAACCATCAAATAGATTTTGATTGGTATATACAGAGACAGTATTGTTATCATTAATAAAGAAATCCATCCCGAATTTAAAGAGATGTGATTTATTATTATCTAAAAATTGAAAATCTGTTCTGTAATTTTGATCCTCTCTAAAAACAAAACCTGCATTTAGGTTTTTGGTAATATTATTACCATAGTTACCATAAAAATTTATTTTACCTGTTCTATAATTTAAATCGACAGAACTATTAAAACGAGCATTTTTATCATAATTAAGCCCTAGATTAACATTACCATTAAATCCTATGTTGCTATTTTTATGTAATACAATATTAATAATACCACTCATTCCCTCTGGATTATATTTGGCAGAAGGATTTGTAATTAATTCGATTTTCTTAATAGAAGTTGACGGAATTTGCCTTAATAGTTGAGAAGCGTCAATATTAGTGGGCTTACCATCAATAAGAATACGAACATTTTGATTTCCTCTTAAAGCAATATTACCATCTTGGTCTACATTAACTGAAGGTATATTATTCATGATTTCTGCTGCACTACCTCCAGTTGTGGTTAAATCTTTACCAACATTAATAACTTTACGATCAATTTTTTGTTCGATAGTAGTTCGTTCTGCTACTATAGTTACATCGTCTAAAGCTTCAGCGGCTTCCTCTAGTGTAATAGTACCTAGGTTAAGATCTTTGTTCTTTTTTGAAATCTCGATACCTTGGGAATATGTTGTGTATCCTATAAATTGAACTTTTAAAGTATAATTTCCTTTCGGAATATCGGTAATTAGGAAATCTCCGTTTTCTGTTGTAATTCCGCCTGTTATTACTTTACTAGCTCCATCATTAATTACAATAGTGGCATAGGGGATAGGTTGGTTTAAGTTCTTGTCGATAACTTTTCCTTGGATAGTACCTACCACAGCTTCATTACTGGGTTGAGCAGAAAGCAGAAGGCACCATAATGAGAAAAGTAATAAAACAGTTTTTTGATTAAGTGTTTTCATTTGAATGTTTATTTGATTGATATATGCAATGCATTGTACTTTGTATAACATAATACAGATGCGAATTTTTTACTAAAATTAGCACGGTGATTAATCGTGTATAAAGGTTAGACGACCTTGTCTAAGTTCTGTTACATCTAATTTTAGACTTTAACATTATATTAAATAATTAAAAACCGCCCTTTGAAAAAAGGGCGGTTTTCTATAATAACCAAATAGTAACACTAACCATCAACTATGAATAAAATTTGATTATTATTTAAGTAACTAACTAACTAAATTTATGAAAATTCATATCTTTTATAAGTAAGACGTACCACATAGATTTGTGTTACACTCATCTTTTGTTTTTAACATTTTTCAAGTCATTTTTAACGTTTTTTACTACATTTGAAGCCTTAAAAGATACCTTTCGTTCAAAAAAACAAATACTATTTTATGCAGAAAAAAACATTAGTTCTTGGTGCTTCTTTAAAGGAAGATAGGTATTCAAATTTTGCAATTCATAAATTAGTAAGTCATAACCATAAAGTTATTGCTGTTGGTTTGAGAAAAGGAGAGGTAGCAGGTGTTCCAGTTGATACAGATATACAGAATATAGATGATATTGATACCGTAACTTTGTATTTAAATCCTAAGAGACAACAACCTTATTATATTCCTATTGTTAACCTACATCCAAAAAGAGTGATTTTTAATCCGGGGACAGAAAATCCAGAATTTTATAAAATTCTTAGAGAAGCTAATATAGAGATAGAAGTGGCTTGCACTCTTGTGTTACTTTCTACGAATCAATATTAATCCAAAAAATGTAATTAGACCATTAAGAGGTAGTAATTCATAACCTATTTCATATCCTCCAATTAATTCGGGAGGAATATTAGATATTCCGATTATAATCAAAACTGAAGCTAAGGCTACTATCCAGCTATATTGGTCATGGATTTTATATTTTGTAAAAATCCCAAAAGAAAATAAACCTAACAGAGGTCCATAAGTATAGGTTGCTACGGTTAATAAGTTACTTATAACATTTTCTGTAAGTACATGTTTAAAAACAATAATGACCAAAATCAATAGTATACTCATACCAACGTGAGTCCTTTTACGAATTCCGGTTTGTAACTCTTTGTCTTTTTTCTCGATGTTTAGAAAATCTACACAAAATGATGTGGTCAATGAAGTTAGTGCACTATCTGCACTACTATAAGCTGCTGCTACCAAGCCAAGAATGAATGATATAGCTAATATAATTCCCAATCCTCCATTTATAGCTATTTCTGGGAATAACAAGTCTGTTTTGGCTTTTCCATCCATTAGGGGGGTACTTACATCAAATTGATCTGAATAAATAAATAACAGAGCACCTAAAAGAAGAAAAATAAAATTAACTACTATTAAAACCAGACTAAAGGAAACCATATTTTTCTGAGCTTCTTTTAAATTACGACAAGTAAGGTTTTTTTGCATCATATCCTGATCTAATCCAGTCATACAGATAGTAATAAACATACCGCCTATAAACGATTTTAAAAAATGCCCTTTTGCCAGAAAATTATCTAAGAAAAATATTTTATTATAGTTGTCTAATTCGTCAGAGTTTAAAAATTCTGAAAAAGACCACCCAATTTTATCATTGATGTAAAAAATAGCCATTCCAACAGCTATCAACATGAATAATGTTTGCAAAGTATCCGTCCAGACTATGGTTTTAATTCCACCTCTAAACGTATAGATCCAGATAAGAATGATAGAAAGTATTACAGTGATTTCAAAAGGTATATTCCATTCATCAAAGATATATTTTTGCAGCACTATAGCTACAAGATATAGCCTGAAAGATGCCCCTAGGACTCTGGAGATAAAAAAGAAAAATGCTCCGGTTTTATAACTTACAATACCAAATCTCTGTTCTAAATATTGATATATTGAGGTTACATTTAATCTATAATATATTGGCATCAATATGTATGCAATGACAAAATACCCAAATAAATACCCCAAAACCACCTGCATATAGCCAAATTGTGAAGCTTCTACCCATCCAGGTACAGAAATAAAGGTTACTCCGCTTAGGGAGGCTCCGATCATTCCAAAAGCAACAATATACCATGGTGATTGTCTATTGGCTTTAAAGAAAGCATCATTTCCTGAATTTTTCCCTGTAAAATATGAGATAAGAAGGAGGACCCCAAAATAAGCCGCAATAAGGAGTAGAATGTGTAAAGGTTGCATGAATTTCGGTTAAAAATGATTCCCAAAATACAAATTAACCAGAAACCCTAGAGTATAAATTTAAAACTATTTATTTCTAACATCACTTTCGATCATACCATCTCGCAAACGAATTACTCGATGTGCGTGTGCTGCAACTTCTTCCTCGTGAGTTACTAGAATAACGGTGTTGCCTGCAGCATGGATATCGTCAAAAAGCTGCATAATCTCTAATGAAGTTTTAGAGTCTAAGTTACCGGTAGGTTCATCTGCTAATATTATAGAGGGTTTATTAACTAATGCCCGTCCAACAGCGACACGTTGTCTTTGCCCTCCTGATAATTGATTAGGTTTGTGATCCATACGATCAGAGAGTCCAACATCTGTCAATACTTCTTCTGCTCTTACTATTCTATCTTTTTTAGAAGAGCCGGCATATACCATGGGCAGCGCAACATTATCAAGAGCAGTAGTTCGAGGAAGTAAATTAAATGTCTGAAAAACAAAACCAATTTCCCGGTTTCGGATATCTGCCAATTCATTATCTGTCATTTGGCTAACATCATTTCCATTTAAGTTATAAGTGCCATCGGTCGGCGTGTCCAGACATCCCAAAAGATTCATAAGAGTAGATTTACCAGAGCCTGATGGCCCCATAATTGCTAGGTATTCTCCACGTGCAATATCCAGGTCAATGCCTTTTAATACATATACAGTTTCTTGACCCAGTTGAAAGTTTCTTATAATTCCTCTGATTTCTATGACATTTCCCATGTAGTATTATTTACAAATGGTTAAGATACAATTTTAGACTATATGACGCAGTAGGTAAAAAGTTGTTACATGATGAAGTGCAAAATATTCTCGCTTCTGATAAGATTTAAGCATAGGCTTAGCGTTAAAGCTGAGTTAAAACCTGATAGCCCTTTATTTTCTGATTATTAATATGATTTTTGTCATTTTTCATGGTGAAGCTTAAAATTAGTTTTGCGCAAAACATAACTAACATAAATAAATATGAAAGCACTTAAACGCCCTGAGCCTATCAATGTAGAAATTGCCTTAGATCCTAATGAAACTATAATGAGTAAAACCAATCCTAAAGGAATTATAGAATACGCGAATGACTATTTCATGCAAATTTGTGGATATGAAGAACAAGAACTAATTGGTCAGCCTCATAACGTGATACGTCACCCCGATATGCCTAAAGTGATTTTTAAATGGTTATGGGAACATTTATTAGCAAAGAAAAATATACATGCTTTAGTGAAAAATTTAGCAAAAGATGGAAGGTATTATTGGGTGATTACCGATTTTGATGTAAAAGTAGATGATGAAGGGCAAATAGCTTCATTTTTTGCAAGAAGAAAAGCTCCACCTAGAGATACAATAACAGCAATAGATAGTCTGTATAAAAAACTATTATCAATAGAGCAGGCAAGCGGTGTCGAAACGGCAGAAAAATATTTGATTGGTTTTCTCGAAGAAAAAAATATGACCTATGGTGAATATATAGAAGAAATTTGTTTACCCGAAGAGAAAAGCACGTATGATCCAAAGGACTTACAATACCACAAACGTAGAACTGTATTTTCAAGAATGTTTAGGTAGTATTAATGGTATATGATATAGAATTATATTTGATTTAAGGTTTAATACCTTTTAATTCGTAAGGCCCAAACTATCATAAAATAGCTTGGGCTTCTTTTTAAGAGACTCTTTATGAATTTCAATACACTTATTTAATATCTCTACTGGATAATACTTCTATGATTTTTTGTGCAACAATTTCTGAGGATAAATGATTCTGACCTGTAATAAGATTTCCATCAACTTCTATATGAGGTGTATTTCTTGGTGAAAACTTAAATGTTCCTCCTCTTTTTTCAATAGTTTTTTGAATAAAAAAAGGAAACTGTTTATAGTATTCTTTATTAGGATTTTCATAGCCGTCTGGATAACCATTAACACGTTTTCCTTGCACAAGATATTTTCCATCTTTTGTTTTTAAATTTACAATTCCAGCAGTCCCATGGCATACAGAAGATATGATACCGTTATGTTGTTCATATATTTCCATTGCTATTTCCTGAATATTCTTATTTTCTGGAACGCCATACATAGCGCTACCACCACCAACATAATAGACAGCCTTATAGTTTTTTGCATCTATTTGTACAGGTTTTTTTGTATTTTCTAATGCTGCCATAAAATCATTATTGTATAAATATTCTTTTTGTAACTGATCAGAAGTGTTGATATATGCAAGTGGTATTGCGCCTCCTTCGGGACTTACAAAATCAATAGTATAACCAGCCTTCTGAAAGGTGTGATATGCATTAACAATTTCAGAAAAACTATTACCTGTGTTAAGTTTAGAGTTTCCATAGAAATGAGCATTTGATACAATGAATAAAATATGATCAGCATTATTTTTGTCAAATGTTCTTTTAGAAGCTGATTTACTCATGATCACCCATGATCCTTCTAATTTTTTCATTAAAAAAAGATCTGTAAGACGTAGTTCTCTCTCAGGAATTAAAATTTCTACTTTGGCAACGGCAATATCGTTTTCTCGATCGATGTTGAGTATTCTTCCCGTTCTTCCGCTAAATTTGTTTTGTTCTCCTTTTTCATACCAACTAATATACTCACTTGAGGGTACTACCCAAAGTTCATCATTTTTGTTATTTAGATACAACTTTGCATCTTTATAAAATGCTTTACTTATTTGTTCAGGTCTTCTATAAGAAGTTCCTTCTATATAATGAGTCAAAGCGTCAGCAATGAGTTTTTCTTCAGATTGAGCTTGGGTTGTACCAAAAAATGCTATGCAGGCTATTGTGCAAAAAAGATTCTTCATGTTTTTATTTTTTTGAAAGAACCACAATAGTATAGGCTATCGTTATAAAATCAGTAATATTTTATAATTCAGGTGTACGGTTTTATAATATTGGACTTAGAAAATAAAAAAAACAGGGTTTGTTTACTAGTTAAGACTGTGCAGATTTGTACTGTGTAGGGGTCATGCCTGTGAGTTTTTTGAATGTAGAATAAAAAGTTGATTTAGAATTAAAGCCACATTCATAACCAATGGATTCTATAGTAAATTTATCCTTATTTGATAATAATATTTTAGCTTCATGTATTCGATATTCGTTAACAAATAAAGAAAAACTTTTATTCAAATTATCATTTATGAACTGAGATAAAAGATGTGTTTGTATATGAATTTGTTTTGCCAGATCAGGTAATTTAAGATTAGGGTTTTTATATAGTTTTTTGGACTTCATTGTTTCTTCTAATACTTCAAAAAGTCTTTTGGCTTCAGCTTCTTCTATTTTTTTGTCTGCATACTTTGACGGTTCCCTAAAGAGAATAGCGTATTTTTTTTTACGGAAGAATAATATTAGAAGTAATAAATAGAATACAAAAGAAAATGAAAGCGCACCTACTATATATGAAGTGTATGATACTGTTTTATATGCAATCCAAATGATGAGGTTACCAAAGTAAACACTTGTTATCCATATTTCTGCACTGTTTAATTTATTGTGCTTTGTAAACATTTTTTTGATCACTTTTCTTAAAAGAAAACCTGAAGCTAAAATGTATCCTAACCATTGATAATAAATTACTTTTACAATATAGAACCTCCAAAGGTCAGGATAATCCTCATAAGGATAGCTATAACCAATAGCGAGTATAATAATAAACAAGAAAAGAAAGTGATATTTCCAGGAATGGTCGATCTTTTTTGAAGAAGGATTTAGTATAGATTTCAAATAAAAAAATAAAGAAGGACCGATAAGAAAACATGCAGATAACCCTATTTGAAGATAGATTTTAGAAAGCTCTCTATTAAAGTAATAAAATATAGATTTCCAAATTCTAATACTTAATACCGTTAATAATGTTCCCAGAAAATAATTAGAAATGTGTTTAGGCTTAGCATAAAAGAAAAAATATATAGCTAGAAGTGTACTATTAAAAACTCCAATTGCACTAAAAAAGAATAAAAACTGACTGTCGAAATTCATATATAGGTGACGATAAACTAATATTTATAGGAATGATAAAATTAAATAGAAAAACTAGTAAAAGAAAATGAGTTCGGTATTTATATATCAATTAGAAAACCTTTTATGCTCTAATTACAAAATGTTCTTTAGCCTGCTCTCTTCTAAAAAAAACAAAACCCAGATCAAAAATATCTATAGTTACTGTTACTTTTGGGTGATTCTTTATTTGCTCCCAGGTAGATATGTTTTGTAAAGATAGATGTATGCCATTAATGAGTAACAAAGAATCATTATGAATGTTTGAAAGTATAACTTCCAGACTATGGTTATTATATTCTTTTATATTCATATATATGAAATCATAATTGCTTTTACTTATATCTTTTGATATGGACAATGAATCGTTTAATAATAATGTTTGATAGGGAAGAGGAGAAGTGTTTTCAAGTATAGCAATTTGTTTATAGTTTAAATATGTGATTAATCGATCAATAAGTTTCAGGTTTTTGAAGCTTATGTTAGCATTTATACAGTTTTTTTTATAAATAGATTTGATTGCCGGGTATAGTGATTTGTGTTTTTTGTCATAAAAACATTTGGTAACCAGAGTATATACAAATGGAGAATGCACTCCGTGTTGATTTGTAGATTTTAAAAGGTATCTGAGGTATGTTTTTAGTTTAAAGTACATTCTAAATCAAAAACCTTATAATTTAAGATTTATATTTTTCATATTATCCTTCCATCTTTTCTGAAAGTTCTAACCAACGCATTTCCCCTTCTTCTATTTGCTGAATAATGTTTTTCAATTTCAATGATTCTTCATTAATCTTTTCTGCGGGTAACGTTCCTTCAGCAAATAAATTTTCAATTTCCTTTTTTTGAATTTCTAATTTTTTAAGATCGCGTTCAATTCTATTAAATTCTTTTTGTTCGTTATAAGAAAGTGCTGCTTTGTTATCTTTTTTCCAGGTGTTTTTTGCTTTTACCTCGGTATTTTCTGATTTTGTTACTTCTGGTTCTTTACTATTTTCATAGATACGATAATCTGTATAATTTCCTGGGAAATCCTGAATGATACCGTTACCTCTAAAAACAAACAAATGATCTACGATTTTATCCATAAAATAACGATCATGGGATACAACGATGAGACAACCAGGAAAATCTAATAAAAAGTTTTCCAGGACATTAAGAGTTACAATATCCAGGTCGTTGGTAGGTTCATCTAAAATTAAAAAGTTAGGATTTTGAATCAGCACAGTGCAGAGATATAATCTTTTACGCTCACCACCACTTAACTTTTCTACGAAGTCATATTGCTTTTTACGATCGAAAAGAAAACGTTCTAATAATTGTTGAGCAGAAATTTGTCTTCCTTTTTTTAAAGGAATATAATCTCCAAACTCTCGAATGACATCAATTACTTTTTGACCTTCTTTAATTGATATACCACTTTGGGTATAATATCCAAATTTTATAGTATCTCCTTTAACTATTTTTCCATGATCAGGAAGTATTGATCCTGTAATCATATTTAGAAAAGTAGATTTTCCGGTTCCGTTTTTACCAATTATACCAATACGTTCTCCTTTTTTGAATACGTATTCGAATTTATCAAGGAGAACTCTGTTATCAAAACTTTTGGATATTTTGTGGAGTTCCAGGATTTTACTTCCCATTCGCTCCATATTAATCTCGAGTTGTACTTCGTGGTCATTACGGCGTTTATGCGCTCTATCCTTGATTTCATAGAAGTCATCAATTCTGGATTTTGATTTTGTTGTACGTGCTTTTGGTTGACGTCGCATCCAATCCAGTTCTTTTTTATAGAGTTGTTTTGCTTTATCCGTACTTATTTGTTCGTTAATAACACGAGCTTCTTTATTGTCTAAGTAGTATGCATAATTTCCTTTATAGCTGTATAATTGACCATTTTCTAATTCTAAAATTTCGTTACATACGTTCTCTAGGAAATAGCGGTCATGAGTAACCATGAATAATGTAAAGTTCTCTTTTGCGAAATATTCTTCTAGCCATTCTATCATTTCTAGGTCCAAATGGTTAGTAGGTTCATCTAGGTATAGAAGATTAGGTTTGCTTAACAAAATATTAGCCAGGGCTAACCTCTTTTTTTGTCCACCTGATAATTCGCTTACTTTTTTACTTAGATCTTCTAATTTAAGTTTGAAAAGTATCTGTTTATATTGGGTTTCAAAATCCCAGGCATTTATAGCATCCATTTGTTCAAAAGCTTGCTGGTAACCTTCTACATCATCTGGGTTTAGTAATGCTTTTTCATAAGCATTAATCACTTGGAGAATATCGTTGTCTGAAGCAAAAATAGTTTCTTCAATAGTAAGATTAGGGTCCAGATTAGGTTCTTGAGGTAAGAAGGCCACTTTTAGGTTTTTACGATATACGACTTGTCCTTCATCAGGATCTTCATCTCCTGCAACAATATCTAATAATGACGTTTTACCTGTTCCGTTTTTGGCTACAAAACCAATTTTCTGCCCTTCATTAATTCCAAAAGAGATATTCTTAAAAAGAATACGTTCACCAAATCCTTTAGCTATATTTTCTACCGATACGTAATTCACTTATTGATTTTAAAATTGACGCAAAGATAAATAGAAATAGATTCTGTTTTAGAAAAGATTTTTGTGGTTTAATTACTTTTTGTGGATAAGAATTCTTAACTTTCATCGGTTATTATGAGCATTACATCGATGATGTGGTGGTATTAACAAACCCCAAACCCCTACTTATGCGTTCTTATCTAATCATAATAGTACTATTTAGTACTATATTTCTGTTAGAAGCACAGGAAACGTATATCGATAATTTCGGTACGGTTTCTTATGCAAATAATGATGGGACTGCAAATTGGGCGGGCAATTGGGCAGAAATAGAGCCCTTTGCTACCGATGACGATCCATTTGGTGGATTTATAAGGATTACTGGTAATAGATTACGGTTTAGCTTTATATTTGCGGGAGATGAGCAAATTCAACGAACAGCTGATCTTACTGGTGCTGCCACTGCTACGCTTTCTTTTGATTGGGAAACATTTAGTCTAGAAGCTGGTGAGACAATTGATGTTCAAATATCAAGTACAGGAGGAGCTCCTTTTACTACCTTGGCTAGTTTTGGAAATGGAGTAAATACAACAGATACTTTTACTCAAGATATTTCAGGATTTATTTCAGCAAATACCACCATACGATTTATCAATACTAATAATGATTGGAATCAAGGAAATGATCGTTTTTTTGTAGATAATTTACAAATAGAAACTTTTGTAAATATGGCACCTGTTATTACAGTTTCTGGAGATCAACATTTTTGTCCAAACGCCACAAATTCTATACCTGTAGTACAAACAGTTAGTATTACTGATGTTGATGATACAGAGTTGGACCAAGTAACTATACAAGTTTCTACAGGATATCAAAATGGACAAGATGTATTGACATTAACAGGAGTTCATCCAAATATTACTGATAGTTGGGATGTTGTCGAGGGTAGATTAACATTAACAGGTCCGACTACTTTGGCTGAGTTTGAGGCTGCTGTTTTAGCAGTTGAGTTTTCTTCTACACCTCCAGTTGTAACTGGTTTACGCGAATTTTCTGTGGTTTTAGGTTCTCCTTTGTTTTTGCCAGAAACTGGCCATTATTATGAATTTGTTCCTTCTTTGGGCATTCGATGGGACGATGCAAGAGATGAGGCAGCACTAAGAACATTTTTTGGTCTTCAGGGATATTTAACAACCCTTACTAGTGTTATAGAAGCAACATTTGCAGGAAGTCAAATAACGGGAACGGGATGGATTGGTGCTAGTGATAATTTTGGAACAGGAGAAGGAGAATGGCGTTGGGAAACAGGACCAGAAGCAGGGACAGTTTTTTGGAATGGAAATCAAACAGGAGCTGTAGCTCCTGGTGAATTTGCATTTTGGAATAATAATGAGCCTAATGATTGTTGTTCGGGGACAAATGGAGAAGAAAACTATGCTCATATAACTGATAATACTATTGGTATTGAAAATTCATGGAACGACTTACCTATTACAGGAGGGGGAGGAGCATATCAAGCCCAGGGATATATTGTTGAATATGGCGGGCTTCCAGGAGATCCTGTACTTCAGATCTCAGGTGTTACTAGATTGCGAATAAGTTGTTCAGTCATTACAAATAGAAGTAAAACGTATCGTGTAAATAATTAGTGTTTATTTATAGTTGATTGATAGGTAAGAATATGTTGATTGATTTTATAAATACGTTTAGATAGTATCCTGATCAATTCTTAGTATTATTTTTTTTGCTTACGTCGGGTAACAGAAAATAGAAATATAAAAATTGAAAGGAAAATAGCAACTCTAGCAATATAGTTTCCTGCCTTTACATAAAATGTAATTTTCTCATTGACTTTTAATGTTCCTTTTAATGTTCCTTGTTTTTCATAACCCAAAGAGGAAACAATATCTCCTGTTTGATTAATTATTGCAGAAATACCTGTATTTGCACTTCTGGCAATACTTCTTCGGGTTTCTATGGCTCTTAGTTTTGCATAAGAAAGATGTTGTTTATGCCCTTGGGTATTACCCCACCATGCATCATTTGTGATAATGGCTAGAAAATCTGCTTTGTTTCGAACATAACCAGTTACATATTCTCCATATACGCTTTCATAACAAATAATAGGAGCTACCCCAATACTATCGTTTGTGAAAAATACTTCTCGATCTTCTTGAGTGGTTTTTTTTGCTACTGTTCCTCCTAGGTCAATCATAGCATCTCCGACGATTGGTTTTAATAAGCTTTGATATGGAAAATTTTCTACGCCAACCACAAGTCTGCTTTTGTGATATAATTCACTGCTTCCATCTGGTCTAACAAAAAAAGCTGAGTTATAATCATCATAATAAATACCTTCTTTATACGTGTTGGTCTGCTTACGAATTTTATTTGGATTATTAAAAACGTCGATCATTGATATCCCCGATAAGAAATGAGCGTTAGGATAAGAGTCAAGTAATTTTTTACCAGTGTTTTTTGCAATAGATCTGGAGAAGTTATTTAACCTATTATTATCAGCAAAAACAGTTTCAGGTGCAATAATAAAATCTGTATTTGAAGTAGCAGCAGATCTTGTTAATGAGTCTAATAAAATACCGATACGAGTATCATTAGTATTGTATTTCTCAGTATATGGGTTGATGTTTGGTTGTAAAATTACAACTTCAACATCGTGCCCTTTTTCTTCATAGGTGTTTAGAATAATTATCGAAATTATAATAGGTATTGAAATGATTATCCCATTGCGAATTGCAGATCTATAGAGAATAGTTTTGTCCTTGTGCTCTAGGAAAAGTAAGATGCTTTTAAAAGTAATCATGTTTACAGTCCATATCCAAAGAGACCCACCAAAACTTCCGGTATATTCGTACCATTGGATCCATGAAGTAAAACTGGCAAATCCATTTCCTAAATTAAGCCATGGCCATGAAAACTCCCATCGTAAATGAAGATATTCAAAACTCATCCAAAGACAAACCAAAAAGATACTACTTATCATAAATGTGGTCCTTTTGGCTACAATATGGTATGTCAAAAAAACAAGAGACATGACTAAGCTATTTACTAGAACTGCAAACCACATTCCAAAGGCCGTAGAATTATAAAGCCATCCAGTAGAGATGATATTCCAGGTAAAGAATGTGAGATATGCCAATCCTAAAACCTGACTTTTACTATATTTATTTTTACGAATATTAGATTCAGCAATAAGTAGAGGGATAAATCCAAAGAATAAAAATAAAGGAAAACCATAAGTAGGCCATCCGATAGTAAGTAGGAGTCCGGAAATAATGGACAATACAATGTTTCTCATAAAAAAAGACTTCCTTGTTAAAGACGAAATTAAACTTATTTAGTTACAATTAATAAAATTGAATACTTCTTTTTTGTTAAGCTTATTACTTCATATTTTAAATCTATATGAACAGACCAAAATAGTTTGCTATTTTTACACAAAATCAAATTATATGTGGATTAAAAAGCAGGTTCCAAATATCATTACATTGTTTAATCTTTTTTTTGGATGTATTGCGGTAATTTTTGCAGTCGGTGGTAATCTGGAGTTAGCTGCTTTATTTGTTGGATTAGGAATTTTCTTTGATTTTTTTGATGGTTTTGCCGCTAGAGCTCTAAATGCGCAAAGTGAATTAGGACTACAATTAGATTCATTGGCAGATATGGTGACAAGTGGAGTTGCGCCAGGTATAATAATGTATCAATTACTTTCTCAAGTTTTTGGAAAACCTTTTTATGTAGTTCCTAATTCCTGGGATTTTGGACAAACTTTTGCTAGTTTTGACATGTCGTACATATCTTTAATAGGTCTATTTGTAACATTAGCTTCTGCATATCGATTGGCTAAATTTAATATTGATACTCGTCAAACTACATCTTTTATTGGTTTGCCAACTCCGGCAAATACACTATTGATTATGAGCTTACCTCTTATTCTTAAATTTCAATCAGACCCTTGGATTGTTGCAATTTTACTTAATAAATGGTTTTTAATAAGCTTAACTTTTATTAGTTGTTATCTTTTGAATGCTGAAATTCCTTTATTTGCTTTAAAATTTAAAACATGGGGATTCACAGAAAATAAGGTTAGGTATATTTTTCTTTTGTGCACAATACTGTTAATTGTAGTATTGAAATTTATGGCAATACCATGCATAATACTCTTATATGTATTAATGTCTTTATTTTCTAAAGGAAAATCTGTAAGTGAATAGAGGCTAGGTAATATTTAAAAATCTAATTTCTTTTTACGAAGTTCAAAGTTTTGACCTAGATATACTTTACGCACCATTTCATCTTCTGCAAGCTCTTCTGGAATACCCGCTTTTAGAATACTACCTTCAAACATCAAGTAGGTCCTGTCTGTTATTGCAAGTGTTTCTTGTACATTATGATCAGTAATTAGAATTCCGATATTTTTGTTTTTAAGTTGTGCAACAATACGTTGTATATCCTCTACAGCAACAGGATCTACACCAGCAAAAGGTTCATCCAGAAGTATAAAGTTAGGATCTGTAGCTAGTGCACGAGCAATTTCTGTACGACGACGCTCTCCACCACTTAATAAATCTCCACGGTTTTTACGAATATGCCCCAAGCTAAATTCTTCAATGAGCGCTTCCATCTTATGTAATTGTTCTTTTTTACTAAGAGATGTAAGCTGTAATACACTCAAAATATTGTCTTCTATACTAAGCTTTCTAAATACAGAAGCTTCCTGAGCCAAATAGCCAATTCCATTTTGAGCACGTTTATACATTGGATATTTGGTAATATCGGTACTGTCTAATGTTATTTTTCCACCATTTGGTTTTACCAAACCAACGATCATATAAAAAGAGGTTGTTTTACCAGCACCATTTGGTCCCAAAAGTCCAACAATTTCTCCTTGATTTACTTCAAGAGAAATTCCTTTTACTACTTTTCTACCTTTATAGGATTTTATAAGATTGTCTGCTTTCAACTTCATATTAGAATGACTTCGTTACAATAGGGGTGTTGCTAAAATGAGCTCGTAAATTTACATTATTCTTTTGAACCGTTCTAAACTTAAGATTTTTTTGCTTCTAGGGCATCCCAAAATTCATATGCACGGCGTAAATGAGGAATAACTATAGTGCCTCCAACTAAGGTAGCAATACTAAGTGCTTCAACTACTTCTTCTTTTGTTAGCCCTTCTTTATGACAAGTTTCTAGATGATAACGTACACAATCGTCACAGCGTAATACAGCAGAAGCTACTAACCCTAACAATTCTTTAGTTTTTACATTCAAAGCGCCTTCCATATAGGCATTAGTATCAAGATTGAAGATTCTTTTAATTACTTTATTATTATCTTCAAGGATGCGAGAGTTCATCTTCTCTCTATATGCGTTGAAATCATCAATTAAATCACTCATTTATGCGGTTTTTTGAAGTTTTTGCTTTTCTTTTTTTATAACAACTTTAGAAATTATAATACTAACTTCATATAATATTAAAATGGGTATAGTTACAATAACTTGACTCGCGATATCAGGAGGCGTAATTATTGCAGATAATATTAACACAATTACTAAAGCAAATTTTCTGTATTTTTTTAAAAATTCTGGAGTGACCAGACCTACTTTGGTAAGGAAAAACATGATAACAGGTAATTCGAATATTAATCCGCATGCTATGACAGATGCTCTTACCAAGGCAATATAGCTATCAATATCAAATTCATTAAGCACTTCTTTACTTACTTGATATCCTCCTAAAAAATTAATAGATAATGGTGTGATTACATAGTACCCAAAAAGTACACCTAAGAAAAATAAAGAAGAACAAATGATAATAAAACCTTTAGAAGTTTTTCTTTCATTGTCATATAATGCTGGTGCGATAAATTTCCAAAATTCATAAAGTACGTAAGGAAATGCTGCAATAAACCCGGCAGTTATAGAAGTCCAGATGTGAACAGAGAATTGTCCGGCTACTTTTCTACTTTGTACACTAAATGGTAATTCTTTAAAACATAGGCTTTCATCTAGACCTAATAGTTTTGATAAATTGCAGAGTCCATTATAGGTTGGGAAATCTGCTTTTTTTGGGCCGAAAATTAATACGTCAAAAATAAATTCTTTAGCCATAAATGCTGCAATTGCAGCAATTAATACAGCTACAGTAGCTCTAATTAAATGCCAACGTAACTCTTCTAGGTGATCTAGAAAAGACATGGATTGAGGGTCTTTTTGAGTGCTGTCTTTCATTATAAAATGCCTTCTCTCATTAGATCATGAATGTGAATAAAACCAGCATATTTTCCATTTTCTTCGGCTAATAATTGGGTTATCGAATTTCCTTCCAATTGTTCTAGAGCATCTACAGCCATAGCTTCATTATTAATACGTTTGGGGTTAGGAGACATAATATCTTTAGCAGTCAAACCTTCAAAAGAAGATGTATTTGTTGTAAGCATTCTACGTAAATCACCATCAGTAATAATACCTACAATAGTACCGTTTTCTGTAACTGCTGTAGCTCCCAGCCTTTTCTCTGTCATTTCTACAATTACCTCATTTATATTTGAGCTAGGAGATACTTCTGGTTTTTCGTTTCTAGAGGTAATATCACTTACTCGTAAATATAGTTTTTTCCCCAGAGCGCCCCCAGGATGATATTTAGCAAAATCACGGCTAGAGAACCCTTGTAGATATAATAAGCAAACAGCAACAGCATCTCCCATAACAAGTTGTGCCGTAGTACTAGTTGTTGGAGCTAAGTTGTTTGGACATGCTTCCTTTTCAACAAAGGCATGTAATACATAATCAGCTTCTGTACCTAAAAAAGACTCTTTATTCGAAGTAATACCTATCAATGTATTTTTAAAACTTTTGATTAAAGGTACCAATACTTTTATTTCTGGAGTATTTCCACTTTTAGAAATACAAATGACAACATCATCTTCAAGAATATTACCTAAGTCTCCATGAATAGCATCTGCGGCATGCATAAATACGGCGGGAGTACCCGTAGAATTCATCGTGGCAACAATTTTTGAAGCAATAATAGCACTTTTGCCTATTCCTGTTATTATGACTCTACCTTTAGAGTGAAGAATACTTTCAACTGCGTTAGAGAATTCTTCATCAATTAGTTCTTCTAAATGGGCTATTGCACGGGCTTCTTCGGCAATAGTTTTTTTGGCATATGAGATTATAGTATCTTGGGTGTTCAAAATTTAAAAAATTTGCGTGTTATAAATAAAGATTTTATTATCTTTAATTTACGCAAAGGTATACAATACCTTATTAATTTTAAATACTGTCAAAAAAAAGCATGTTAAATTATACATTGTTTATCTTTGACATTCTAAAATTGAAACGAAAATATCCACTGGATCTGTATTGGGGAAACAGATTTTAGTGATAGTTAATCTTTATTTAATTGGTATATAAAAGTTAAAAAGTTTAATGAATTTGAGCGAAACTGACCTACAAAGTGCTTTAAAAAAACATTTTGGGTTTAGTCAATTTAGAGGACTACAGGAAAAGGTAATACAAAGTGTATTAGAGAAACAAAATACATTTGTTATAATGCCTACAGGCGGAGGGAAATCCCTATGTTACCAACTGCCTGCTTTGATGTGTGAAGGAACTGCTATCGTGGTTTCTCCGTTAATTGCACTAATGAAAAATCAAGTCGATGCTATTCGAAGTATTTCATCGGTTGAAGGTATAGCACATGTGCTTAACTCATCTCTCAATAAATCAGAGGTGAAAACGGTAAAAGGAGATATAATGAACGGTGTTACTAAGTTATTGTATGTAGCTCCAGAATCATTAACCAAAGAAGAATATGTAGATTTTTTAAAATCCCAGAAAATTTCTTTTTTAGCTGTTGATGAGGCTCATTGTATCAGCGAATGGGGTCATGATTTTAGACCAGAATACCGTAATCTCCGTAATATTATTAGAAGAATAGGGGAAGATATTCCTATTATCGGTCTTACTGCTACGGCTACCCCAAAAGTGCAAGAAGATATTCTTAAAAATTTAGCGATGAGTAATGCCAATACATTTAAGGCATCATTTAATCGACCAAATTTATTTTATGAAATACGACCTAAAACAAAAAATGTAGATGCTGATATTACTCGCTTTGTAAAACAAAATAGCGGTAAAAGTGGTATTGTATATTGCCTTAGTAGAAAACGAGTAGAAGAACTTGCACAAACATTAGAGGTTAATGGAGTAAAAGCTGTTCCTTATCATGCTGGATTAGATGCTAAAACCAGGGCAAAACATCAAGATATGTTTTTGATGGAAGACGTGGATGTAGTAGTAGCTACAATTGCTTTTGGAATGGGAATTGATAAACCCGATGTACGTTTTGTGATCCATCATGATATGCCAAAAAGTATAGAGAGTTATTATCAAGAGACCGGCCGTGCAGGACGTGATGGTGGAGAAGGGCATTGTCTTGCATATTATGCTTATAAGGATATCGAAAAACTAGAAAAATTTATGAGCGGAAAACCTGTTGCAGAACAAGAGATTGGTCATGCTCTGTTACAGGAAATAGTTGCTTTTGCAGAAACCTCTATCTCCAGGCGTAAATTTATATTACATTATTTTGGAGAAGAATTCGATGAGGTCAATGGAGAAGGAGCAGATATGGATGATAACATCCGCAATCCAAAGAAAAAACATGAAGCACAAGACGAAGTAAAATTACTTCTAGAAGTGGTTAGTAAGACAGGAGAAATTTATAAATCCAAAGATCTGGTCAATACACTTATTGGTAAAAGTAATGCATTGATTATCTCTCATAAAACACACCAACAACCTTTCTTT
Source organism: Aquimarina algiphila (assembly GCF_007489275.1). Taxonomy (GTDB): domain Bacteria; phylum Bacteroidota; class Bacteroidia; order Flavobacteriales; family Flavobacteriaceae; genus Aquimarina; species Aquimarina algiphila. The sequence goes on along the minus strand of NZ_VLNR01000040.1, from coordinate 38,054 downwards.
GGAAGCGGGAAATCTAGAGATGGGAAATATTGGATGGCTCTTGTACGTCAGGTATTAGTCTCTGGATATCTTCGTAAAGATATTGAAACGTATGGTGTCATTAGAATTACTAAAGAGGGTAAAGACTTTATAAAAAAACCGACAAGTTTCATGATGACAGAAGATCATATTTATGATGAAACTAATGATGATTCTATAGTAACAGCAGCAAAATCAGGAGCAAAAGGAGGTGGTGATGATAAATTAGCTGGAATGTTACGAGATTTAAGAAAAACAGTAGCTAAAAAATTAGGAGTACCACCATTTGTAGTATTCCAAGATCCTTCTATTGATGATATGGCTCTTAAATATCCAATTAGTGTAGAAGAACTAGCAAATGTTCATGGAGTTGGAGAAGGGAAAGCAAAAAAATATGGTTCTGCATTCGTAGAATTGATCGCAAAATATGTAGAAGAAAACGATATTATGAGACCTGATGATTTTGTCGTTAAAAGCACAGGTGCTAATAGTGGTCTTAAACTATATATTATACAAAACGTAGATCGTAAGCTACCATTGGATGATATTGCTGCTGCAAAAGGTATGGATATGACCGCTTTTATTAAAGAAATGGAAGCTATAGTATATAGTGGTACAAAACTTAATATAGGATATTGGATTGATGAAATTCTAGATGAAGATCAGCAAGAAGAAATTCATGAATATTTTATTGAAGCAGAAAGTGATAAAATAGATACTGCAATAGAAGAATTTGATGGAGATTATGATGATGAAGAACTTCGTTTATATCGCATAAAGTTTATTAGTGAGGTGGCGAATTAATTATTCAGTATTTTTAATACTTAAAAGAGACAACCTTTTTAGATTGCCTCTTTTTGAATAATGATTTAAGCTTCATGATCTAATGGATTGCAAATAGGTAATCCATGGATGTTACAATAAAATGGTCCAGAAAAACAACCTGTTGATGGTCCTGCGCCACACTCTGGAGGTAATCCGCCATTAATTTGTTTCTGGACATTTTTCTTTATTGAATTAATACCTTTTAGATTTAAAATGTTTTGTAGCATAATTTTTAGGTTTTTAAGGATTAACGATTCTTTTTGATAAATTTTAGATGTATACTTAAATTATATTAGTCTCAAAATACTCAAGTAAAAAATTAAATAACCACTTCAATTTATTTACAATATTTAGATTCTTTTTCTATAAACTGATAAGCGTTTACAAGTAAGATGTGAACGCAGTAGAAAAATAAATAAAGCGTTATGTTTATTAGAGAGTTTTATTCATATAGATAGGATAAACTATTCTCTTAATTAAAAACGTATTAAGTTTTTTAACATGATGTAATTGTTTAATAATTAGTATGTTCCTTGAATACTTATAGGCACTCAAGGAATATGTCCGAGATTTAAAAAAGTTTTTAAGCAACAAACTACTTCTGATGAGTGGCTTGTGCTTTATTAAACTAATCTAAGATTAAACGTTTAATGACAAATCATACAAGTATTATTACCTAAATACACTCCGCCATATTGTGCACATAAAAAAGAACTTATATGAGTGCGAACCCTTCCTCCTGTATCACCACAAGGAGTATCAACAGATATTAACTCTTCTTTAAAACCTCCTTTGACTGATTTTTGTTCTTCTTTGTTTAATTTTTTTGCGTGATTTAATTCTAAAATGTTTTTTAACATGCTGTAATTGTTTAATAATTAATATACTCCTCGAACATTTATAGACACTCAAGGCATATGTCTGATAAGCTTCTTTTTTGTTAATCGTTTCTAGAATGGAGCTATTTATAGGTAAGATGAATATAATTTGTAAATAACAAATAGAGGTTCTGGATATTCAGGAAGTTGAAGATTCAGAACGTATTTTTAGGTTTTTTATAAAAAATTAAACCCTTTCAAGAAGATGTTGATCTTTAAAAATACTAAGTTGGAAATAGAGGGAGTATTATAATAACCTTTTGTTTAATAAAAGAATAGCATTTACTTATCTTTGCAACTCAAAAATTAAAACGTTAAAAAAGATATTGCTATGCAAGACGGATTATACGCAAAATTTAATACAACAAAAGGAAGTATCCTTGTTAATTTAGAATACAAAAAGACACCGGGAACGGTTGGTAATTTTGTAGGCCTTGCGGAAGGAACTATAGAAAATGAAGCTATTCCACAAGGGAAGCCATATTATAATGGACTTAAATTTCATAGAGTAATTGCTGACTTTATGATTCAAGGAGGAGATCCACAAGGAACCGGTGCTGGTGGTCCTGGATATCAGTTTGATGATGAAATACATTCAGATCTTAAACATGACGGACCAGGAGTTTTATCTATGGCTAATGCAGGCCCAGGAACAAATGGGAGTCAGTTTTTTATTACACATGTAGAAACAGCATGGTTAGATGGAAAACATACCGTATTTGGTAAAGTTGTAGAAGGATTAGATGTGGTAAATGCTATAGAACAAGGTGATGAAATTGAATCTTTAGAAATAGAAAGAGTTGGTGCAGAAGCAGAAAACTTTAATGCAGTTGAAACATTTAGAAGTTTTAATGGAGCAAAAGCAGAGCGAGAGGCAGCAGCTAGAAAAAAATCTGAAGAATTATTAGAAGAACTAGCAGCAGGATTTGATAAAACAGAGAGTGGTTTACGTTATAAAGTAATCCAAAAAGGAGATGGAGTTAAGGCCGAAAAAGGAAAAACTGTTTCAGTACATTATAAAGGAAGTTTAACAGATGGCACGGTGTTTGATTCTTCTTATAAGCGTAACCAGCCTATTGATTTTGCATTAGGTGTAGGACAAGTAATTTCTGGATGGGATGAAGGAATTGCTTTGTTACAGGTGGGAGATAAAGCACGATTTGTGATTCCACCTTATCTCGGATATGGAGAAAGTGGTGCCGGTGGTGTTATTCCACCAAATGCAACGCTCATTTTTGACGTCGAGTTAGTAGCGGTAAAGTAGATTTATATCTATCATAAAAAAGTTTTCAAAAGTCCCTGACTATTTCAGGGACTTTTTTAGTATTATCTTTTATGTAAAATGTATTTAAAGTTATGAATATTTATTTTTTATCAAAAAAGGCATGAAATTAACACAGTAAATTATTAAATTAATAGTAGATTTTAACAGTGAAAGCTTTATTTTTAACTTTTTATATTTTTTTTAACAAATTTTTTTTAATTATATTAAAAGTGTTTCTGTTAAAAAATAATATTTGAATAGTAAAATCCCCTAATTTATTTATATTTTAACCCCCAATTGCTAGACCCCCTAGATATGAAACAAGGACTTATCACATTTATTTTTCTCTGTACGCTCCAACTTGCCTTGGGACAGGGAAAAGAAGAAATTCTGGAAAATGTCAAAGATCAGATGGAGATCATTGATAGTTATATAGAATTTGAAACCTTTTATTTAGACCCTGAAGAGTTTTTAGATAAAATGGCTGACCATGGAGCAGAGCTTAATGGATATTACGAACATGAAAGACTTAAGAAAATTGTTAGAAAAGTAGGTACCAGAACAGCAGATGTTGTGACCGAATTTTATTTCTGGAATGATCAGTTAATCTATGTGAACTACAAACAAAGACCATATACAGAATCCAAAAATGCAAATGGTCAGAGGATTTTGGATTATTCTAATGCCTATACAAAGTATGAATCAAAACATTATTTTAATAATGGTGAAGAGGTTGAAACAAAAAAGATAGGAGAATCTTTAGAAGAGATTACTACAGAAGAAGAATTTGTGAAGTATGCTAATAAAATGAAATCCTTATTGGACAATAAGTTTTATAATAGAAATATCTATGAAAACTTACAAGGGAAATGGATGTTTATTCAGAATACTGAAGATTATATAATCTTTGAAGGTACTATACGTTTCAATTTTTATAATGGTAAGTTTGCAAACCGTTTAAAAACAAGAATTGAAGAAGATGTCTTAATTTGTTTCTTTCCGATGGATGATAGAATTTATCGATATAAAATAGGAAGCATAGACAACAATGTACTTACTTTAATCGATCTTTCTTCACAAGAAGAGTTTGTATACGCAAAAGTAGATTAAATGTTAAAATTATGAATCTAAGATATCCTATAGGAGAATTTAAATGCCCAGAAATTATAACTCCTGATCACATACAAAAATGGATATCTGATATAGAAGAACTCCCAGGGAAGTTATCTAAGCTCGTTTCTGATTTTACAGAAGCACAATTAGAAACGCCCTATAGAGAGGAGGGGTGGACTGCAAGACAAGTTATACATCATATACACGATAGTCATCATAATGGGTACATAAGATTTAAGTGGGCTCTGACAGAAAATAAACCACTAATTAAGGCATATAATGAGCAATTATGGGCTGAATTATTCGACACTAAATCGGCACCAATTTATTTATCAGTAAATGTAATAAGTGCTTTGCACGCTAAATGGGTTTATTTTTTAAAGGGACTGTCTTCTGATGATATGAAAAAAGAATTTATACATCCAGAAGGAAATGTGAGTATCTCATTAGCAGAAGATATAGGTATATATGCCTGGCATGGAAATCATCATTTGGCACATTTGCAGATTATAGCAGAACTCTAAAGAGTTAATATCATTCTTTGCATTTCTCGATAATTATCCTTTAAACCAGGATAGTCTAAGTTGTAAAAAGAAATGGTCTGAAACCCTAATTTTTGATAAAATAATAATGCAGGACTTGTCGTCATTACATCAAGCCATATTACTTTTTTGTTCAAAGCTCTTGCGTAATTCTTAATGAATTCAATTCCTTTTTTACCAATCCCTAACCCTATAGATTCTTTTAAGAGGTAAATTTTTTCTAATTGAAGAGCTTCAGAACCATCAAACCCTTCAACGTTTTCATGGGTTCTGATTTTTAACATGCCAAGTGTTTTGTTTGCTTGTTCAATTAGAAAATAAATGATATTATCAATTTTAAAATCTTCTCGAAAAGCATTTCGATTAAAACTTAAATTGATGTAATAGCTTGGATCATCGTTTTTCCAGATGTGAGTATAATGTTCTGGGTAAAACTGTTGACTTACTGAAACTAAACGTTCGATATCATGTTTGGAGCATGTTTTAAAAACAATTTCTGAAGGCATAAACTATTCTTTCCATTTGATATTACAACCAATACTTGGTTTTTGATTTTCAGAAACTTTAGCATTACGAAGCACAGCATCCAATGCTTGACGCAAATCACGACCATTTACGGGAATGCCATTTCCAGGTCTGGAATCATCAAGTTGTCCTCGATAAATTAGTTTTAATTCAGCATCAAACAAATAAAAATCAGGAGTACATGCTGCATCATAAGCTTTTGCAACATCTTGAGTATCATCAAATACATATGGGAATGTGTAATTGTTTTTACGTGCTGTCTTCCACATTTCTTGAGGAGCATCCTGCGGATATTTTTCAATATCATTACTGCTAATGGCAATAAAACCAAACCCTTGAGCTCGATAATCATTTGCAATCCTAACAATTTCCTCATTCACATGAATAACAAAAGGACAATGATTGCAAATAAACATTACAACAGTTCCTTTTTCTCCTTTAATATCTTTTAAAGAAACGTTGTCGTTAGTAATGGTATCAACAAGCGTGAAATCTGGTGCTATTGTGCCAAGAGGTAGCATATTTGAAGGAGTACGTGCCATAATATTTTTTATTTTTTGAAAGGATCCAAATTACAATTTTCTATACTAATAAGTCTAAAAAATGGTATCTTAGTTACAACTGAACTGAACTTTATGCAATAAAATATTGTACCCGTTTAGGTGATTCAAAAAATGTTTGGTAAGAAATAATATGACACTACAAGATTGGAAAAATTCAGGGACTCATTTTTTGTATAAAAAAAAACACAAAATATTCTATAAAGTAGATGGAGAAGGAGAGCCTTTATTGCTTATTCATGGGTTTCCAACATCATCCTGGGATTGGTGTAAAATGTGGGAGTCTCTTATCGAAAAATATGAAGTTTATACCTTGGATATGATGGGGTTTGGTTTTTCTGCAAAACCAACAAATTTTGAGTATACAATTTCAGCTCAGGTAGACTTATGGGAGGTTTTTTTTAAAGAGAAAAACCTTACTTCATTTCATATCCTTGCTCATGATTACGGGGATACTGTTGTGCAGGAGATGCTAGCAAGGTTTAAAGAAAATCCGACATATGAGTTTGATATTAAATCCGTTTGTTTTTTAAATGGAGGCATGTTTCCGGAGACCAACTTTCCAACCTTTACTCAAAAATTATTATTGACACCTTTGGGGAGTGTTCTAAAACATTTTATGGGTAGAAATACGTTAGCTAAGAATTTTAAAAAAATATTCGGAAGAGAAACACAACCCAGTGAATTAGAAATCGACGAGTTTTGGGAAGTAATAGATTACAATTCTGGCAAAAATATTATTCATAAATTGATAAGATACTTAAAAGAAAGAGATATTTATAAAATTAGATGGAGAGAGGCTATACAGCATACAAAAGTACCAAAGCGACTTATAGATGGTGGTATTGATCCGATTTCTGGAAAACACATGGCAGAATTTTATCAAGAGATAGTTCCCAATGCAGATGTGGTTATGTTAGAGAAAATAGGACATTACCCACAGGTTGAAGCTCCTGATGAAGTATTGTCCCATTATTATTCTTTTAGAGAACAGCTATAATTTATTCTTTTTGTATCCTCTTTACATTTCGTCACTAAAGAAGATGGCATTCATTAGTAGCTTATTTGTACCGTACCAAAACGCTCTAAAATTAGTGTTGTCAGTAAATAAAATTACATTTCCTTTTCCAAAATTGTTATGTCTGAAAGGTACTGTGCCTGATAATGAATCTAGATTCTTTTTGCTGATATATCCACTTAACAAAGGCTTTTTTGTATACTGAATCGGATTATTATAGCTCTGTTTATCTGGTTTTATGAATAGTTTTGTATTTCTAAATAGTGAAATTCTATTGTTCTTATATCCAAAATTAATAGGATGAGAGCGATCGATTTTCGCATCAAAAATAGCTCCACCAATTACTTGAGCTCCTCTAAAGTCTCGCTTTTGCTCAAAAGAGATGTTTTTGGCATCATTTTCTGGTGTGGTAAATTCAATTTTCATAAACTCGTTATTCTTAAAGAATTGAGCAGCATTTCTGTATCCTATTAATGTTCCCCCATTTCGAATCCATGTTTTAAGTTTTTCTGATTTTTCTTTATTAAAACTTTGTCTCCAGCTATTAGGAAGTATGAGATGCGTATACCTGGATAAATCAGTTCTTCCAAAATTATCTGTAGTTAATTTTGTAATTGGAATATCATAACGTTGATCCATTAAGTGCCAGATTTCACCAGAATCATAGGGCGTGATCCCAGTACCTGTAAATAAACCAATCCTAGGTAAAGATAATGCTCTAAATTGATTACTCCCCAGATCTATACCTTTAGTTAATCCTGTAGAAACACCAGTGATATCAATGTGATTATTTGTGGACACTTTTTGTAAAAATGCATGTAGTTCTTCTTTGTTTAGTTTCTGATTTTGAACAGGAACTAGTATTGTTCCATAGTCATATTTCTTGTTTTCTAAAGAAAAAGGGTTCATCCCAACTTTTGCTCGTAATCCTTTTGCTAATATTTGATATAATGCTTTTGGCCCATAGTATTCATGCCATTCTATTAAATATGCATAATTACTTTTGTTGACCGCATTTGCTCTTCGATGAGATAGGTTTGATACTTCAGTTCCTAAATTAGATACAGAGGCATTATCTGTATAATCAAGGTTAAAAGCAAGTGGAAATGTCCATGCAGAAATATCATAGAAAAGACTATCCTGAAAAGTAGTTCTTTTTTCAAAAATGGCTTTAAGTAATCGTTTTTGCTTTTGGTTCTTTGGTATAATATAACTGTATCCTTTTTTAAATGTTTTGCCTTGAGTTGTTATATCTTGTTTAAGTTCATGTATTTTGATTTGATGTCTTTTAAGAATTTCTGCTAAGTGATAGGATGATGCAGCGTCCTTTTCATTACCAAAGATGTAAGCATCTTTTGACAATTCTTTTCTAGCATCATTATAGAAACTACGTTTGTAATCTAGTAATTCTTTACGCATCGTTTTTGCAGCTTCTAATGTAGAAAGTGTAGCTGTAAATTGATTTCTTATAGTAAAAGGAAAAGTAAGGAGTCCGTTATCGGTTTGTTGTGCATGACCTCGAGAACTACCTTGTTCAAATAAAATACCGATACCTCCATTAATATCAGGAAAAGTAGATCCTTTACCATAATAGAAGTCATCAAAATTTTCTTCTGTATAATACAATGAACCTATGTTATCTAATGCTTTTGCATGGTAATTGGCAATTTTTTTTGTTAATTTCTGATTTAGTTTAGGGGTTAATGGATGAGTTCTGGATTGTATTCCTGGTTGAAAAAAGAAGGTGCTATTTGATCCCATTTCATGATGATCAGTCAAAATATTAGGATACCACTGATGAAAAGTTTTAATACGAGCTCTAGACTCTGGTAATTGAACGGGTAGCCAGTCTCGATTCATATCAAACCAATAATGATTTGTTCTGCCTCCAGGCCATATTTCGCTATATTCGCGATCTTGAGGATCCGAATTAATATTTTTACTTTTATTCGTATTTGCCCAATATGCAAATCGTTGTAAACCATCAGGGTTTAATGAAGGGTCGAACAGGATGACAACGTTGTTAAGTAACTCATCGATTTCTGATCCTTGAGCTGCTGCCAAATGATATGCTGCTATTAGCGATGCATTAGAGCCGCTAGGTTCGTTGCCATGGATAGAAAACCCCTGGTATACAATAGCTGGAAGATTTTCCAGATTTAATCCTTCAGACCCATTTTCTGTGAGTTGAATATGTTTTTTTTGAATTTCTTGAAGATTCTGATGATTTTGTTGTGATGTTATAGTAAGTAATAGTATTGGTCTGTCTTCAAATGTACTCCCTCTATCTTCAATCGTGATTCTTGGTGAAGCTTTTGCTAAAGCTTTCATGTAGCTTACAAGTTTATCATGCGTTACATGCCATTTTCCAGGTACATATCCAAGAACACTTTGAGGAGTGGGGATTTCAGGATTATACGTTGTGTTCTTTGGAAGATAATACGCTAAAGAAATATCATTTTGAGAAAAAGATGATATACTGGTAATCGCAAAAAAAATCGTAAAGATATATTTCATTTGAGTTATTTTTTGATGCGTGAATATAAAAAAAACCGCTTCAGTGAATGAAGCGGTTTACATAACTTTAACTTAAGTAAGTTATATTTTTCTAGATATCATCAAAGCTTACATCTGTAAAGCTTTCTGTAGATGCAGTAACTCCTTCTCGGTTACTGTTATCTGTGTCTTTTTCATATGATTTTTGAAAATCTTTTTGGTGTCTTTCGCTGATAACTTCTTCTCCTTTTTCTTCAACAATGAAGCTAGTCATCTCCTCTAAGATTTCTGAAAAGCCAACAAAATCTTCTTTGTAAAGATAGATTTTGTGTTTCTTATAGTGAAAAGATCCATCATCATTGGTGAACTTTTTACTCTCAGTTATTGTCAAATAATAATCCCCCGCTTTAGTAGCTCTTACGTCAAAGAAATATGTTCTTCTTCCTGCTCGTAAAACTTTTGAGAAAATTTCTTCTTTATCCATCATTTCATTATCACTCATAATCCGTATTTATTAATTAATTAATATGTTATGATGGTTTCAAAAATCCAAAAAAATTGTTAATCGCACAAAAAAAACTCAAGTTTCTTTTTCGCTAAGTTGTTTTAGATAAAGTTCTTTATAGTAGCCTTCGGTGCTTATTAGTTGATTATGAGTACCTTGCTGTGTTATTTTACCATCTTCTAATACAATAATTTTATTTGCATTTTTAGCAGTAGATACTCTATGACTTACTATAAATGTGGTCTTATCTTTAGAAATTTTGTTAAGATTATTCAAAATTTGCTCTTCTGTCTCGGTATCTACAGCAGATAAACAATCATCAAAAAGCAATATTGAAGGGTTTTTAATTATTGCACGAGCTATAGAAACCCTTTGTTTTTGACCTCCAGAAAGTGTTATTCCTCGTTCTCCAAGTACAGTTTGATATCCTTTGCTAAAATCTATTATGTTTTTATGTACCACGGCATTTTTTGCAGCTTCGTGAACTTCATCATCAGTGGCATTTTCATTACCGAATTTAATATTGTTCTGTATGGTATCACTAAACAAAAAAGCATCCTGTGGGACATACCCAATATGTTTTCTTACATCGGTTAAATTTAGGTTTTTTATGGGAGTTCCGTCGATACGTATTTCGCCAGAAGAAACATCATATAATCTGCCTATAAGATCTAATATTGTCGATTTTCCAGAACCTGTTTTACCAATTATACCTATTGTTTCTCCATTTTTAATTTCAAAAGTTAAGTTTTGTAATGCTGTTATATTGGTATCATCATAGGTAAAAGAAACATTATCAAAACTAATATCTCCAATAATAGGAGTATTTTGTGAAACTGTATTGGTAATTTCTGGTTCCTGGCTTAGAAATTCATTAATCCTTACTTGAGAAGCTTCAGCTTGTTGCACAATAGAGCTTACCCATCCAACAGTCGCTACTGGCCAAGTTAACATATTTACAAATATGATAAATTCTACAATTACCCCTAGATCTTGTATAGTGCCATCTATAAATTGTTTTCCTCCAATATAAATAACCAAAATATTACTAAACCCTATTAATAAAACCATTAGTGGAAAAAATAACGCTTGAACTTTAGCCAAATCCAAATTTTTATCTTTGCTGGTATTAGATAATTTTGTGAAATTTTCTTGAGTTTGAGGTTCAATACCATATGCTTTGATTACAGTAATACCACTAAATGATTCTTGAGTAAAAGTGGTTAATTTCGATAAAAACTCTTGTACAATTGTACTACGTTTATGAATAGCAACACTTAATTTATAGATTGATATTGATAATATAGGTAGCGGTGCTACAGTATACAATGTGAGTTCTGGTGCAATACTAATCATATATCCAATTACTACCACAAATAAAGTGATCGTATTTACACTGTACATTATAGCAGGGCCAACGTACATTCTAACTTTAGATACATCTTCACTAATTCGGTTCATTAAATCACCCGTTCTATTTTTCTTATAAAAATTAAGTGATAATTTTTCATAATGTTGAAATACTTCATTTTTTAAGTCAAATTCTATAAATCTTGATACAACAATAAAAGTCTGCCTCATTAGAAATGTGAAAAAAGCAGAAATCAGTACAGCCCCAATAATTAAGAGAATATTAAGGATTAATCCGCTTTTTACTTCAGCAATATCTGTTATATCATTATTTATATATTGTTCTACAACATCTACAGAGTCACCAACTAAGGTAGGAACCATTGTAGCAAAAATTCTTGCAATTATGGTAATTACCAAGCCAATAATAAGTCTGTATTTATATTTTAAAAAGTATTTGTTTAGATGGCGTAATGCGCGCATAAAGGAGAGGTGTTTTGAGATCTATTTATTAATAAATTCGTAAAATTTAATAGCTTTAGGTTTGAAATTGATAAAAATATGCTATTTTAGCATCCTGATTTTGAATATAATATAATCATAACGTTTTAAAATTCTCATAACATGATAACAGAAGTGTTTACTGCAAACCAATTAAAAAAAGAAGCTCCTGTATTTGGTCAACTATCTTTTGATGATCACGAACAAGTTGTTTTTTGTCAAGACAAAGATACAGGATTGAAGGCAATAATTGGTGTGCATAACACAATTTTAGGACCTGCATTGGGAGGAACCAGAATGTATGATTATGCAACAGAATGGGATGCTCTTAATGACGTACTAAGATTATCTAGAGGTATGACCTACAAAGCGGCAATCACTGGTTTAAATCTTGGAGGAGGAAAAGCAGTTATTATAGGAGATCCTAAAAAAATAAAAACTCCTGAGTTAATGAAGCGCTTTGGGAAGTTTGTGCATACGCTAGGCGGAACATACTATACTGCTGAGGATGTAGGTATGGAAACTTCTGATATGGATACCGTAAGAGAAGTTACACCATATGTAACAGGAATTTCTGAAGCAAAGGGAGGTGCAGGTAATCCGTCTCCAGTAACTGCTTATGGAGTGTATATGGGAATGAAAGCAGCTACAAAATTTGCATACGGTACTGATGGATTAGAAGGAAAAAGAATTTTGGTTCAGGGAATAGGTCATGTAGGTGAAGAACTTGTTCGTTTAACATCAGAAGAAGGTGCTAATGTGGTAATAAGTGATATTAATCAAGAAAGATTAACAGAAGTTAGTAGCAAATATGGTGCAGATATTTATAGAGGAGACGATTTATACGCCGAAACAGCAGATATTTATGCGCCTTGTGCTCTTGGAGCAACGGTAAATAATGATACTATAGATAAACTAAAAGTAAAGGTCATTGCAGGTGCAGCAAATAATCAATTGGCAAATGAAAATATTCATGGCTCTTTATTGCAAAAGAAAGGAATAGTATATGCTCCTGATTTTTTGATTAATGCTGGAGGGATTATAAATGTATATGCAGAGATTGAAGGATATGGAAGAGACCAAATCATGGCTAAAACACAGAATATCTACGATACTACTTTGGATATTTTGAATAAAGCAAAAGCTACTAATATGACTACAAATGCTGCAGCAATCAGTATTGCCGAAGATAGAATTACTGCCGGAAAAAATAAACAGTAAATGTATTTATAATGGTTAGATAGATTTAAAGAGATCTTGTTCTGACCTATTAGTTATAAGACAAAGTAAAATTTTAAAAATATTACTGGATAAAAATAAAATTTTACGATTGGTAGATTAAAAATAATAGTATTTTTGCAGGGCAAAAGTTAAAATGACTTTTGCCCTTTTTTAATATAAAGTTCTTTGTAATTTTCTATGTTAACCAGAAGACATATTAGAGTAAAAGTTATGCAGTCTCTCTATTCGATAGAGCAGACGCAAAGTGACAACCTAGGAAAAGAAGAAAAATTTCTTCTTTTCAGTATTGATCAGATGTATGAATTATTTCTTATAAATATTCAACTACTGGTAGAAATTAGAAAACAAGCTACTGACTTTTTAGAAAAAAGTCAAAAAAAATACCTTGCTACTTCCGAAGAAAAAAATCCAAATACCAAATTCATAAACAACGAAGTATTATTGTTGTTAGAGAAAAATATTGAGCTCAAAACAGAGCTTGAGAAGAAAAAGATGAATTGTTGGGAATTGGATGATGAGTACGTAGCTATATTATGGAAAGAAATTAAAGAAAGCGATATCTACAAAACATATATGAGTACAAAGCTTACTTCGTTTAAAGAGGATAAGGATTTTGTACTAGATATTTTTAAGGAAATCGTAGCGCCCAATGATAAACTCTATGAATATATAGAGGATAAAAAATTAACATGGGTAGATGACTTACCTTTGGTAAATACTTCAATTATCAAAATGCTACGCAAAATCAAAGCCTCGCATGATGAACATATGGTATTGCCAAAACTATACAAGGATGTAGATGATAAAAAGTTTGCTATCGATATTTTTAGAAAAACAACACTTAATGGAGCAGAGTTTGCTAAGGAAATTGATGGTAAGACCCCAAATTGGGACCAGGATCGTATTGCAGAACTAGATAAAGCAATTATAAAAATGGCCATTTGTGAGTTTGTAAAGTTCCCGTCGATCCCTGTAAAAGTAACAATTAACGAATATTTAGAAATAGCAAAAGAATATAGTACTCCTAAAAGTAGTATTTTTATCAACGGGATTTTAGATAAAATCTCCAAAGAGTATAAAGAAAACGGCAAATTAAACAAAGTAGGCCGTGGACTTATGTAATATTAGAAAAAATAGTATTTTTAACCTCAAATAATTAAAAACCCAAGTAATGAAAAAAGGAATCTTAATTTTGGCCGGAGCTTTTGCGATGACATTTGTTTCTTGTAAAGACAATGCGGCAGAAAAAGTTAAAGAAGAAAATGTAGAGATAGCAGCAGATCGTGATGCAAAAAACGCAGATTTTCCTGTAATGACTTTCTCAGAAATCGAGCACGATTTTGGAACTATCAATGAAGGAGACGTGGTAGAACACAAATTTGCATTTACCAATACAGGTAAAGCTCCATTGGTAATAGTAAGTGCAAAAGGTAGCTGTGGATGTACAGTTCCTGAATGGCCAAAAGAACCAATCGCTCCAGGAGCAACAGGAGAGATGTTGGTTAAATTTAATTCTAATGGAAAACCAAATCAGCAAACTAAGCAAGTTACTATAACTGCTAATACTGAGTCTGGTAAAGAAACACTTAAGATTAAAGCTATGGTTACTCCAAAGGCTAAACCTGTAAGTGGAACACCAGTAAGCGAATAATTTTATGGATCAAATTAAACAATTTCTACCTTTTATATTAATATTTGTGGTGATGTATTTCTTTATGATTCGCCCACAGATGCAAAAAGCAAAAAAGGAGAAAAAATTTGCTGAAGAGCTTAAGAAAGGAGATCGAGTAGTTACAAAAAGCGGTCTTCATGGAAAAGTCTTTGACTTCAGTGAAAAAAACAATGCTGTTATTATTGAAACAGGATCGGGTAAACTAACTTATGATAGGTCTGCAATTTCATTGGAGATGAGTCAAAAATTAAACCAACCGGCTGCGGATAAGAAGTAATAACTAGCCTACTTGTTAAAAGCGCGATAAAACTAGTATAGTCTTATCGCGCTTTTCTATTTAATAAAAAACAATTTTAAAAGGTTAACTTTTCATGGTGACAATTCGTTGTGGAAGAGGAGCGTCATAATTAGCCTTACCCAAAGCTTCAACGATTCTTTGCCTTGTATCCCAATATACATCCCAATAATCATCACAAGTCGAATACGGCAATGCTAATAGCTCTACACCATTTGGTCCCAGATTGTTTACAGCTACTCTGGGAGCAGGATCTTGCATTACTTTATCATCTTCTTGCATAACATCCAATACAATCTTTTTAGCCTTTTCTATATCAGACCCATATTGAATTCCAAAAGGCATATCGACTCTAAGATTCCCAATAGTAGTAAGATTGGTAATTGTTCCTGCAGTGATTGCTCCGTTAGGGATGATTTCAGTTTTGTTCTGAAACGTTTCTAAAATAGTAACAAATACAGAAATTTCTTTTACAAATCCTAATTTGCCTCCTGTCTCTATAAGATCTCCAACTTTAAATGGTCTAAATACAAGAAGCATAACACCAGCTGCCATGTGACCTAATGAACCATTAAAAGCTCCCCCGATTGCTAATCCGACAGCAGCTAATAGAGCCGCAAATGTTGCGGTAGGAATTCCTACTATACCAGCTATCGAAATAAATAACAGAACTTTTAATAAAAAATTGACTAGAGTTACAAGAAATGGTTTTAAAGTGTGATCTACTTTACTTTTATCAAACCCTTTTTTGATCGCTTTCATGATCATTTTTACAATCCAAAGACCAATAATTAGAGCAACAATTCCTCCGACAATTTTTAATCCATATTGTCCTACACCTTCTTGTATAGAATTAAAAAAACCGGTGAGAGAACCCATAATAGTATTTCCCGTTTCTGCAGTAACATCTGCTGCGGTATCCAAAACTTTTTCTGTACTTTGCATGATTTATATGATTAAATAGTTAATAAAATAAATCTACTACAATCATAAAATCACCTAAGGCAGGGTATCTCAATAAAAATGAATAAAATCGTCTAAAGTAAATAAAAACCGATAAATCGTTTTATTTTACTTATTAGTAGTTAACTCTGCAATTTTAACAATCACTTCTACAGCTTTGATCATACTTTCTAGAGGGACATATTCATATCTTCCATGAAAATTATGCCCTCCTGCAAAGATATTAGGACAAGGAAGCCCCATAAAACTCAATTGAGATCCATCTGTTCCTCCCCGAATGGGTTTTATAAGTGGAGTGATGCCCAAAGCTTTCATAGCTTCCTCGGCAATATCAACAATATGCATTACAGGCTCTACTTTTTCTCGCATATTGTAATATTGATCTTTAATTTCTATAGATATCACTTCTTTTTCATGCTGTGTATTAATTTCTGAAGCGAGTTTATTCATTACTTCTTTTCTTGCTTCAAAATGTTTTTTATCATGATCTCTGATAATGTATTGTAATTGAGTTTCTTCCACATCACCTTTTATATTGTGTAAATGAAAGAACCCTTCTCGTCCACTGGTATGTTCTGGAGTTTCCATCCTTGGTAAGGAATTGATAAAATCCTGGGCGATATACATACTATTAATCATTTTTCCTTTAGCATACCCAGGATGTACAATCTTTCCTTTAACGGTTACTACTGCGCCTGCAGCATTAAAATTTTCATATTCGAGTTCACCTATTTGACTACCATCCATAGTATATGCCCAATCAGCTCCAAATTTGGTTACATCAAATTTATGCGCACCACGTCCAATTTCTTCATCTGGAGTAAAACCAATTCGTATTTTTCCATGTTTAATTTCAGGATGTTGGATGAGGTATTCCATTGCGGTTACAATTTCAGTAATCCCCGCTTTGTCGTCTGCTCCTAATAAGGTAGTACCATCAGTAGTAATCAATGTTTGACCCTTATATTGCTTCAAATCTTCAAAATACTCTGGTGAAAGGACTATGTTTTGTGATGAATTGAGTATAATATCTTTACCATCATAATTTTCTATAATCTGTGGATTTACATTTGCTCCTGTAAAATCTGGGCTAGTATCAAAATGAGATATAAAACCAATTGTAGGAACTTCATGATCTACATTAGAGGGTAAAGTCGCCATAATATATGCGTTCTCATCTATAGTTACGTCTTCAAGACCTATAGTTTTTAACTCTTCTGCTAATTTATTGGCGAGATCCCATTGTTTTTTTGTGCTGGGAGTGGTATTGCTTTCTGGATCACTTTCAGTATCAATAGTTACATAACTAATAAACCGATCAATGATATGTTGTTTTGAAATCATAACAATCAATATTTTATATATCTGAAGAATTCAAAAATACGTTTTTATTAGAACCTTGTATGACTTATTTTTGCGCAAAATTATATTTAATGTATAAATTCCTCATACGTCCTATATTATTCTTATTTGATCCAGAAAATGTGCATCATTTTACTTTTAAAATGATTAGAATTTTATCCAAAATTCCTTTAATGTCATCTGTTTTTAGAGGAATGTATAAGGTTAATGATCCCAGATTAGAAAGAGAAGTGTTTGGATTAACATTTAAAAACCCCGTTGGGTTAGCTGCTGGTTTTGATAAAGATGCAAAATTATACAATGAACTTCATAATTTTGGTTTTGGTTTTATAGAAATCGGAACATTGACTCCAAAAGGACAAAGTGGTAATCCTAAAAAAAGATTGTTTAGATTAAAGTCGGATAGTGCTATTATTAATAGAATGGGATTTAATAATGGAGGAGTAGAAGATGCGGTACAACGACTAAAAAAGAATAAAGGAGTTTTGATAGGTGGTAACATAGGCAAGAATAAAATTACTCCTAATGAAGAAGCGGTAGAGGATTACAAGATATGTTTTGATGCTCTTTTTGATCATGTAGACTATTTTGTAGTGAATGTGAGCTCACCAAACACACCTAACTTAAGAGCGCTACAAGATAAAGAACCTCTAACAACATTATTAAATACACTACAGGTAAAAAATAATCAAAAAGCTTCTCAAAAGCCCATTTTACTAAAAATAGCTCCAGATTTAACCGATGAGCAACTCATCGATATCATTGATATTGTCAAAGAGACCAAAATAGCAGGAGTTATTGCAACTAATACAACAATTTCACGAGAGGACTTAAATTCTGATGCTAAATTAATAAAAGAAAATGGAGGGTTAAGCGGTAAGCCATTAACAAACCGTTCTACAGAAGTTATTCGGTTTTTATCAGAAAAAAGTAATAAAGCCTTCCCGATAATTGGAGTAGGAGGCATACATAGTGCTCAGGATGCTATAGAAAAGATAGAGGCCGGGGCAAGTTTAATACAATTGTATACTGGTTTTATTTATGAGGGGCCCAAGCTGATAAAGGATATAAATAAAACATTGCTACGCAAAACCATATAGATGGGTATAAACTACGACATTCTCTATACATTTATTATTGCGTCTACAGCATTAGCAATTTCTCCGGGTCCAGATAATATTTATGTACTCATGCAGAGTATCGTAAATGGTAAGAAATACGGATTTGCGACCGTCATGGGATTAATGGCAGGGTGTTTTGTGCATACTACTTTAGTAGCATTTGGAGTCTCAGCAATAATTAAACAAAGTGACTTGTTGTTTTTTATCATAAAACTTTTTGGTGCTTTATATCTGTTTTTTCTTGCATTTAGAGTATTTCGAAGTGATGATGCTTTGAATTTGGAAGCTGAAACAGTAGAAAAAAAGAGTTTAAGTCAATTATTTAAACAAGGATTTATTATGAATGTTCTAAATCCAAAAGTCTCTATTTTCTTTTTGGCATTTTTTCCAGGATTCTTGTTCAGTAAAACGATAAGTAATGTAGTACAGTTTTATGTCCTAGGTATACTGTTTGTACTTACCGGAATTTTTGTTTTTGGATCTATAGCTGTCCTGGCTGGTGCAATATCCGGCTATTTAAAAAAGAGTTCAAAAGTTGGAGTGGTTTTAAAATGGCTTCAGATTATAGTATTTATTGGAATTGGAATTTTTATTCTTCTTTCTGAAAAATAAAAAATAGACTGTCTTAATTTTAAGAGAGTCTATTTTTTTCTAATAAGAAAGATTTCTTTTAAGCTTTATCGTCTTCGCTTTCATCCTCTTTGCAAGGGTGCAGTATTCCATTTTCCCAACAATACGCGTTAAAATCTCCAGCACCATTTCCTCCACCAGTTCCACCTCCTTTAAGAGTAGTTAATTGTTTTCTGTTTAATTCTTTTGCTCCTTCTAAATTTAAAATGCTTTTTAACATAATGGTTTATTTTTCGAAAATTAGATTATTTGCGATCCTTTAGAGACATTCACAATTATGTCTATCATAACCTACTGTCAGTTGTAAGATGATATTCAAAATTAGATTGAATTAAGGGTGAATAAATAAAGAAATAAATAAGTAAAAAGGATTTTAAGATAAGCGTATAGAGTTATTATTTAAGTGTATCTAAGAGATAAGATAATTGCTCCCTATTTCTAAAAGCAACTTGAATCTTATCCCCATTTGTCAAAATAATCGTTTCTTTCCTAAAAATGGAATCAATATGAGAAGTGTTTATAAGACAAGAACGGTTTACTCTAAAAAAACCACGACTAGACAGTAATTTGTCATAATGCTTCAAGATATTGTTTGCTAAGATTTCTTTTTTGTCTTTTAAGACAATGGTTGTATAGTTTCCGTCTGCTTTACATGAAATTATTTCTTCAAGAAATACAGATTTATAATATTGACCACTTTGTATAAGAATTTTTGAGTTCTGCTCTCGTATAAATTCTTGAAAGTGAACGTATTTATTGTGATTACTATGGCGAGACTTGACTTGCTCATATCTGCTAATTACCTTTTCAAGAAGTATAGGATCAATTGGTTTTAACAAATAGTTAAAAGCAAAATGCTCCATAGCTTTTTCATAATAACTATCATATGCGGTAATAAAGATAACCTCAAAATCTTTAGAGTGTATCGCATCTAGAATTTCAAAGCCCATGCCATCGTCTAAATGTATATCTAGAAAAACCAATTCTGGAGAAGAAGAAGAAATAAGAGAAATACCCTCTTTAACAGTTGTTGCCGAACCTACAATATTTAGCTCTAAAACATTTTTTTTCAGAAGTTTAGAGAGATAATTTGATGCATCTTTATCATTTTCAATAATAACAACATTAATCATAAAAATAAATGTAAATTCGTGCACTAAATTTATGTTTACCACGCAAATAATACAACCTTGAAAGGACTTTTTTTTATTTTAGTTTTTGTATTCTTAAGTTTTGATTCTTCTTCACAAGAAATACTTTCTCAACATACTATTGATACTATTTCTTTTGCCAAAACTAATCGACCATACATTAGTAAGATTAAATATAGTCTGAACAAGGATAAATCTCTTAAGGGATGGACAAAGTATTATACTTTTAAAAGCTATGTACATTTATTTAAGCTTGAAAATGATTCTGCATTGTCAAATGCTCATAAAGCTATTAAAGCGTATGAATCATTAGAACAGGGGCATCCGGGAGCAGATGGTATAGCGCATAAAGCATATTACATTAAAGGTTTACGAGAGTATTTTGCAACAAGACCACTTACCGCTTTACAGACGCTTTATAGAGGGTTAGAACTCACATCCCAGTATCCAGAATCACCAGACAAAAAATCATGGCGATTTTATATTTTAGAAAGAATATCTTATATCCATATAGATTTAGGAGATATAGACCTGGCATTGAGAGCAAGAAAAGAAGCTTTTAGAGATTCAATATGGGCTAATTATAGATTTGAGGTAATTAATAATAGGTTAGATATTGGTTATTTATATAAACACAAAAAGAAGTATGATTCTGCAAAAGTGCATTTTAACGAAGCTTTAAGAATGTATAAGGATACAATATTACTTGATAATGATAATTATGATAAAGACGTTTTTTTTATAAATCAAGTTAGAGCACTGGATGCTCTGGGCGATATTGCTTTGTACCAAAATCAAAAAGATTCGGCATATAATAATTTTTCAAAAGCAAATAAAATTTTTTTAGATAAAGAATTGATCAATTCTGATTTATTGTCTAGTAAGTCTAAATTAAGCCCACTAATTAGTTATGGTTACATGCTTTTTTATCAAGATAACCTTAATGAGTCTGAAACTGTATTGAACAGGGTTCGAGATTCTCTGAGAAAAAAATATAATTATACTAGAGATGAAAGGAATTTGTATATAAGAGTTTGTGATTTTTTGAATAAGGTGTATTTTAAACAAGGAGCACACGAAAAAAGCACATCTATCCTAAGCGAACTGAATGAATATCTAATAACATATCATGAAAAAAGTATAGCTAAGCAACTGCAACTATATGCTTCTGAATTTGAATTAAAAGAAAAAGATGCTTCTATCTCTAAGCTAGAAAAAATAACCACACAACAAAAAACTATTATTAAACAAAGGAATATCATCAATTGGGTCATTATCGGATTGTTTCTTTCATTTCTAATATTAGGCATTGTATTGTTCAGACAAAATAAATTAAAAAGTAAATATAAAACTACAATTTTAGAACAACGTTTACTTCGTTCACAGCTTAATCCACACTTTTTGTTCAATTCATTGGGTACAATTGTTTCTTTAACTTCAAACGAATCTAAAAATGTAATACCTTATACTTTAAAATTGAGTAATCTATTACGATCCATATTAGAAAATTCCAGAGAAGAGTTTGTTTCTTTAGAAGAAGAAATACAAACGGTGAAGGATTACTTAGAGCTGCAATCTAATTTTTCTCAAAAATTTGATCATGTAGTAGAGATCGATCCAGGGTTGAATGTTCAGAATATTTTGGTGCCTCCTATGTTTATACAACCCTTTGTAGAGAACGCGATAGAGCATGGTATTGCAGCTGTTAAGGATGGTGAAATAACATTAAAGATTATCATGGATGATAACGAAAAACTAATAAAAAGTAGTATCATAGATAATGGGGTTGGTTATGCCAAAGGACAGGAAATAAAAGCTAAAAACTCGGGATATGAATCACTATCAGGTTCGATCTTAAAAGATAGATTTAAAATATATTCAAGATCTTTTAAGGTTGATGCGAGGTTTGATGTTATTGAAAACACCGATAATAAAGGGTCTAGGGTTGATGTTTATCTTCCATATATTTTGGAATGATCTTATGTAAAGATTGTTGTCTAAAAAAAAGACTAAAAGGTAGGAGTAGTTTTAAAACGGCTTCGTATTATTGTTTTTGTTGGCATAGGAATTTTTATTCTGTTTTCTGGGAAATAGGAATAACGAAATAAAACCAAGACATCGCAGCCTTGGTTTTATATAGATAATGTAGTGTAATAGGATTCTATTAAATGATCAACAAGTTGCTAATATTATTTTCCCTTATCAAAGTGTTTTATCACAGCATAATAACCATTAATGTAAATCCCTTTTGACTTAAGTTAATTTTTTAGATTGTAATATTCTTTGACCTCTAGAAAATTGGAAAAATCTACACTATTTACATTACTGCTCTCGACCAATATAAACCTAAACCTTAGATTTTGAGCAAAAGTAGAGCGTAAGGTAAGTTGTCCAACTTCAATTCGGTCAATTTCTAAAGCTACATCCGTAGCAAGGGAAAGTGGTAAAGTTTCCCAAAAAGTATTACCAGGTACTGTAACATAACCATAAACAAAGCCTGTGTCGAATATTTCTTGTGTTAATTCTGGAATATCAATGACATTATTTCCTATTTCTAGATCAAAATCATCAATTGTAACATTAACTACGTTGGCATTACCATCTTGTCCGTTAACTCCTTGTTCACCTTGTGGACCAACTGGTCCAATGGCACCATCTTCTCCGTCTGAACAACTAAATGTGAATAAAACAATAAGGATTAAAAAAATGTACTGTGATTTTACTTTTTTTGTTTTCATGATGTAGAATTTTAATTATTTATATTAATTGATTTGATGTAAAATACTCCTGGTAACTAATCTTCCGTTTGATTTTCGAGTTTCTTCTTTGACCATACCCACACCTTCTGAAATCCACTGTTTAGAATAAAAAGTTTTAGCCATGCCCATAGTCAAGGTATTTGTATAGGTAATGACATAACAATCAAAAGTTCCCGCAGGAGTGGTAATCTCCTCTTTGGCAATTACTTTTCTGTCAGACATAGTTGTGGTTGTATTGATATTCATAATACCAGCATTTACTGACATATGTACAGATGCATTAGGAAGCTCCTGGTCTACTTCAAGATGATTGGGGATGGAGATATCATCACCTGTGATACTATATTCCATATCACTATATTGATCCAGTATTCCTGGTGCAATAAAAGATTCTGGATCCAAGTGAGTAGTTCTGCCCGAACAACGAGCTTTAAATGATGAAGAAATGATGTGTTTATTATTTCTACCATCTGTTAAGTCCATTGCAATAGTAATGATACTTTGCCCCCCAGTACTTTCTACTTCTTTGACTCTATACTCGCTAATGATTTCAAGATTTTCTCTTTTGTCATACTGGTATATGGTTAATTTTTTACCTTCTTGAGTAGCATAAAATTTGCTACAGTTATCCTGGGCATATGTCGATGTTAACATCAACAATGCAATTAGTATTAAAATGTTTTTCATGAGTTTATATTATTGATGTAATGTGTTTAAAGAGATTTTTCTCTCTTGAAGTTATCGGTTAAAATAGATTGAAATGATCTCATTACTTTGATCAAAAATATCATAGGTTCTATCGATTGAACTTTTGATATAATCTTCATAACCATTGTCGTTTGCTAAATCAATTATGTCGGCAGAATGAGAATCGAATTTAGAAGTGTCCTCAAAATAGTTCTCAAAACCAGAAAGACTTTCGGGAAGTTGAGGTACAACAAAAGTCTTATCTTCATTATTTGGAATTGCAATAAACCATTCTAAATCTTTTTCTCCTTCTCTAATCATTTCAGTATATATATTGCTAAAAAGGTAATCCCCAGATGTCTGTAATTGTAAATTTTCTGAGCTCGAATCATAGTTAAAATCCCAATCTGGTCTTGTGATAGATATATTATCGGGAAAAGTGCTTGATCGTAATGTTTTACTATGATTTGAATTTGGGTACTCTCCGTCATAGTTAACAATGTACTCATCAATACCTGTTGTGATTTGTAGGCGTTCAGAAAAATTACCTCTTAGATTTACAGTATAATTATTTTCATAGATACCAAGCACCCTAACAGATGAGAAATCGGCTTCATCATCTACAACTATTGGTATGCTCGAAGCTATTGTAAAATCTTCGAGTGTTAATGTCACATCATCTGTTTCTTTATAATTCTCTAACCATTTGTAGGTAAAGGTTGCAGGAGTTGTACTCGTTCTATACTCTATTTTTAAAAAAAGTTTAGAGGCAGAGGCTTCTTTGTTGTATGCAAATGTTCTTGTTATGGTTCCTGAAGAAGGATCAATATCGTTAGTGCTATCAGAAATACCTCTTAATCCATCAATAAAAAAACTGTTTACCTGTATATCAGATGTTAGAGATAAGGTGACCTTTAAAGTACCATTTGAAGTAAGGCTTCGATTAGGAGCAGTACCTTTACTGCCAACAGGTACATTTTTGATGGTTGAGAGACTTTTATAGCGATCTGTTTCTAGCAATGTAGTCAGCATAAAACTACTCGCTGAATATCCCTTTGCGGTCAGTGCATAAACCCCTGGAATTTTATTGGTTTCTATACTAGTTAATAACTCACCATTAGCATCGTTGGCTATAATCATATTGGGTAAACTGTTTACACTAAGATTAGAATAATCAAATGTCGCTAATACGATTTCTTGATTTAGATCTATTCCAGGATTGTTGTCATCGCTAGAACAAGACAGGAATGTACTTATTGATAAACAAAATAATAAGGTGTATACAATGTGTTTTGACTTCTTCATGAGTTAAGTTTAAAGTTTTACAAATTCGACTCTTCGGTTTTTTGCTTTTCCTTGTGCTGAATTATTATCTGCAATCGGATTTGCTTCCCCTTTTCCTTCTATTTGGATTCGACTAAAGCGTATATCATATTGCTCAACAAGCATCATTTTAACAGCCTTAGCTCTTTGTTTAGATAATACTTTGTTCGTTTCAGCATTTCCATCTGAATCTGTATGACCTATAATTTTTATTTGCATATCTGACACACTTTGTAAGGCTTTAGCGACTTCTTTGATGACAGTTTCAGAGCCTCCAGTGATGGTAGCAGACCCTGTTTTAAAAGGATTGCATTGGTAGATAATCGTCCTTCTGTGACAAGTTTACTTCGATTGTCTTCTCCACTTTTGGCAATCTTGAAATTAGAAATGTATACTTCGTCTTTGTCATTGGCATCTCTCAGTCCTTTAGTATGAATTTTAAATACATTAGCCCCTTGCGGAACCAATCTTGGGACATCCACTATTTTGTTTTCGTTCATCCAAACCCGCATACGTGTTTTATTAATAGCGATAGCAATATGTGATTTTCCATCTATTTGAGTACGATAATCTTTACCTATAGCATTGCGAATTTGCCGTTGTCCATTTGCTACTTTTTCTACAACTCCCGGGGATTGTATAAATTGGCAAGGCGAAAGCTCTACCATACACCAGTTTTCTGATCTTTGAAAACCTGTATTATCTTCTAAAAGAAGTCTAATCCAAGCCTGAGAACTGGTTTTTTTATCTAATCCTTGGGTAAGAAGATCAAACTCGATCGTATAATCCTCTGGTAAAGCTTCTTTAGTTGTTGGAACATACTTGGAATTGCCACCTAAACGGAACCATTTACTATTATTGATGATTACAATTTCACCTGAACCATTTGTATCCCATTTGACAGGGAAATCACCTTGAAGATCGTTTGTGAAATTATCCTGAAAAACAATAGTATTCCCGGTTACAAAATCCGAAGCTCGATTAATTTTATACCCTTCTGAACTTATGATCGGAGCTTTATCTTTTGTTTCTTTTTGTTTTTTGTTTTTCTTCTTTTTTCTTTTCTTTTTAAAAATTCCGTCAAGACCTTTATCGGTTTTTTTTTCTGTTTCTCGCTCTACACGTCTTTCAACCGTACGTTTTGCAGCTTCTTCGGCCTTTTTACCTAGCTTCTCTAATAATTGAGCATTACTTGTGGCAATACTAAATAGTGCAACAAGAATGCAAAGTGTTTTTGTAGTGTTCATCTTTTTTTTGTTTTTTATTCCCCTTAATAATTCTTAATAATCTCGTTGAGCTTCCAATATTTTTTTCTCAATTGCTTTGCCTAATGAATCTTTTTGTTTTTGAGTAAGTTCTTTAGCTTGTAAGTAATACATGTTTTTATATTCTAATTTTTGTTCGGCAGGGAGGTCTGTCTTTTCTAGTATTTCTAAAAAACCTATCGTTTTCCCATTCGTTTTTCCATCTAAATTTTCCCCAAACAAACCCGATAATACGTTTGTTTGCATATCCAAAAGGTTATCTTGCTTTAGATTATTCTTTTCTGTTTTGGTAGTGCTTGTTTGTTGAGCATTTGTTAATTGGATAGTGAAAAAGACTATTCCTAGTACTAAAATTTGTATTGTTTTCATGTTTTTTACTTTTTAAATTCCACTTTCTTAATTACTTTGTTTTTATGTATAATTTTTAGCGTGTAGGTTCCAGTTTCTAAATGATTAATATTTAAGTATATATTGTTATTAGGGATGCGATTTATGTTGCCTTTATAGTTTTTTAATTTCTTATTCATACAAACACGATCGATACATCAGGTTTGGGATTTAGATGTGATGGTAAAACTAGAATATGTAAAAGCAGTTGATTATGAGGTATGTAACAAAGGCTATGAATTATGTAACATAGCCTGAATAGGGTGAATACCCCTTGTTTTCATAAAGGTTTTATTGCATTATGTTTTACTAAAAGGAGGAATAATAGCTATTAGCTATCTTTTATAGCGTACTCTGTTGGCGTACAAGCATACATTTCTTTAAAGCATTTAGTGAAATATGAATGATCATTAAAACCAACAGCATAGCCAACCTGAGATATATTAGTATCAGAACTTTGAAGTAGTTGAGCTGCAAGTTTGAGACGTTGAGATCTTACAAACTCTGAAGAGGTAAGACCTGTTAATGCTTTTAGTTTTCTATGCAATTGCATACGACTCATGCCTATAGCTTTGCTAAATTCTTCTACACTAAAAGAAGATTCTATAAGCTGTTTGTCTAATACTTTCTGTACTTTATTTAAGAAATTCTCATCTATTGGAGTAATTGCTATATCCTTAGGAGTTAAAATAACTTCCTGGCTATAGCGCAATTGTAGTTTCTTTCTAATGGTTATAAGATTAGAAGCTTTTGTAGTGAGTATTTTTTGATTGAAAGGTTTTGTAATGTACTCGTCAGCTCCAATCTGTAATCCTGATAATTCATTTTCTTCACCAGCTTTGGCGGTTAGTAAAATAATAGGAATATGACTGGTGCGTTCATCATTTTTTAGCTCATTTGTAAGTTCAATACCATCTTTTTTGGGCATCATAATATCAGAAATGATAATATCAGGAATGTACTGCAAAGCTAATTCATACCCCTCTAAACCATCTTGTGCACTAATGACTTTATAGTGATTTTTGAAATTTTCTTGTAGTAAATGATTAAGATCTTTATTGTCTTCAACAATTAATGCGATAGGAAGTTCTTCATTGGTATGATCGGTGTCAGTTTTGTTTGAAGAGGTATTAGTGACTTCATAATGATTCTGATATGGAGATGCATTATCTATATTCGTATTATCTTCTATAACTTCTGCATTTTTGATTGATTTCTTATCCAGAGATATAGATAGGTTAAAACTTGTCCATTCATTTAGTCTACTATCTACGGTTATATTTCCTTCATGCAATTTGATAAGTTCATTAACCAAAGCTAAGCCAACACCCGATCCTGATTGTTCACTATGCGTTTGATAAAATCGTTTAAAAACTAATTGACGTTGTTCTTTGGTTAGACCATCGCCTGTATTTTTTATATCGATAAAAAGTTTATGTTTCTTAATATGTGCATTAAATATAATGGATCCGTTCTCTGGAGTATATTTTATGGCGTTCGAAACTAAATTTGTTACAATTTTGTGTACTGCATCCCGGTCCAACCATCCTTCCTCTTCATGGTTATTAATATAGGTTAGGAAATTAATGTTTTTTAGGCCTGTGGCATATTCAAAATCTTTAATAATAGCATTTATTTGTTGCATGGGATGTACCTTTTGTAGGGATAAAGTCATACTACCAGCTTCAATTTTGGAAATGTCTAATAATTGATTGACAAGCTCAGAAATCCTATTACTATTATTCAATACCAATTCAAAATCAGATCGATCTTTATCTGTGAGGTTTTTATCGTCTAATTTATTTTGTATGGGACCAGATATTAAGGTAAGTGGAGTTCTAAGTTCGTGTGATATGTTTGAAAAAAAGTGTGACTTTGCTTTGTCAAGTTTCTTTAATTTCTTGTTTGTTTTTTGTCGATTTCGATATAATACAAAGAGAAAGATTCCGACTAAAGTAGTAATGCCCATTCCTCCCATATACAGATTACGCTGACTCTTTTTTTGTTGTTCTGCAAGTTCTTTTTGTGATTTTAACAACGCTATTTCTTGTTCTTTTTTTTCTGTTTGATATTTGGTTTCGAGTTCAAACGTTATTTTTTTCTTATTTTGAATATTTATGCTATCATTGAGAGATAGTAGTCTTTTATTAATATCATATGCCATTTTATAATCTTTTATACCTGCATATGCTTCTGACAATCCTTCAGAAATTTCTTTGCGCTCTCCCAGATAATATTCAGTTCCATTGGGAGGAGCTGTAGTTTGTGCGGCATTAAAGTATTCTATAGCCTCATTGAACATTTTTTTTCTAAGATAAAAAACACCATAACTATATTGCATTTGATTTTCAGAAATTCTATTAGAGTTATTATCTGTAATCAATTTTGTTTTTTTTAATAACGGCTCTGCTTTATCAAATTCTCCTATGTAAGAATAATACCGAGCTAATTCGGTATAGACTTCGACAAGTTTAGTGGGTTCACCATAAGACTCATAAAAAGGTAATACTTTGTTTAGATAAAATATTGTTTTTTCAGTGTCTTCTATCTTGTTATAATAATTAGCTCTTAAACGATCAGTATTATTAATCCCCACTTCATTTTTCATTTTTTTATGAACTTCCTGACTCTTATCGAGATACTCTATGGCCTTTTCATTTTTTAAATCAATATAAATTAGTGAAATGTTTTCATAAGCAATTGAAAGATTTCGTGTAATACTATCATTTGCAGAATGTAGGGAATCAATTTTTATATAATACTTTAGAGCATTAGAGTAATCATTTTTTCTATAATATTGATTTCCAATAACAACTAATGCAGAGCTTTGCAACGTCCAATCATTGGCTAAAATGGCTTGTTTTAAGGCTAATTGACTATATTTTTCATAGTTCTTAAAGTCTGAGTTAGTAACACTTAAAATAGCAAGTTTTCTATATAAGTCAGATTGTAGTTTGTAATTATCAGAATTATTGAGCAGTGAAAGTGCTTTTTTTACGTAAAATAATGAGCTGTCGATTTCTGAGTTGTAATAAAAATAGTTTGAAGATCCGTTATAACCTTTAATAGCGAGATCTTTGTTTTCAATCCTGTTTGATAATTTTATAACCTTATCTTTATAAACTTTTGCTGAATCAAGACTTATTAATAGATATTCGAGTAAAATAGAATTTAATGCTTCTAAGCGTTGATTATCGTTTTTTACATTTAATAAGACTGTTTTTAAGGAGTCGGTTTTTTTTGTTTTTTGTCCGAAAATAAAGCACGAAAAAGAGAGCGAAAAGAATAATATTATATTTCGCATAAAATACGATTTGATTAGTTGTAATAAATATAGCAATTATAAATAAATCAAATACTTATATGTGTAAGATATGTAACCAATTGATGTTACATATGCTCTAGAAGAAATATAGAACTGCTTAATTTCTTTATGGTAATAATGAGTATGTTTTGGGACCGAGTATTTATCTGAAAAAATATTCTTAAGAAGTTCGATTTATTTTAATGCTCTTGATTCTGAAAAATAATCATACTTTTATACTCAGAATTGAATATTTCTTAGTTTGCTATTCTAAAATGACAGAAAATGTAAAAATAATTGAATGCCCGCGAGATGCAATGCAGGGTATAAAAGAGTTTATTCCTACCGAGAAAAAGGTTCAATATATTCAATCTTTATTAAGATGTGGTTTTGATACCATTGATTTTGGGAGTTTTGTATCTCCAAAAGCAATCCCTCAAATGGTGGATACAGCAGAGGTTCTGTCTAGGCTGGATCTTAGTGATACAAAAAGTAAATTGTTAGCTATTATTGCAAATGTTAGAGGTGCAAATGATGCAGTACAACATGAAGCTATTGATTACCTGGGATATCCTTTTTCTATTTCTGAAAACTTCCAGATGCGTAATACACATAAAACTATTGCTGAGTCTGTTGCTACGTTACAAGAAATACTCAATATCGCTGATAAAGCAAATAAAAAGGTTGTAGCATATTTATCTATGGGGTTTGGTAACCCATATGGAGATCCATGGGATGTAGATATCGTAGGTGAGTGGACAGAAAAACTTAGTAAGATGGGAGCAAAAATCCTTTCTTTATCTGATACCGTAGGAACATCGACTCCCGAGATTATTGAGTACTTGTTTTCCAATTTGATTCCTAAATATCCAGATATAGAATTTGGAGCACATCTTCATACTACTCCAACGACTTGGTTTGAAAAAGTAGATGCTGCATATAAAGCTGGATGCAGAAGATTCGATGGAGCTATACAAGGATTTGGAGGATGTCCTATGGCAAAAGACGAATTAACAGGTAACATGCCTACAGAACGTATGGTTTCGTATTTTACAACGTTAAAGGCAGATACTAATATCAGACCGTTAAGTTTTGAGTCCTCTTATAATGAAGCAACAAAGATTTTTAGTACATATCATTAAACAACGAATTTTTAGAATGAAAAAAAGTATCAGAATTGTAGGTTTATTAGCATTATTGGCATTAGTTATTATGCAGTTTATCAGGCCTGATAAAAATGAGTCTGATTATGCAACAGCCGTAGCTTTTTTTGAAAAAGAAACACAACCTAATGAAGAGGTAAAGTCGATATTAAGAAATAATTGTTATGACTGCCATAGTAATCATACCAAATACCCTTGGTATGCAGAAATAGCTCCTGTGTCATATTGGTTATCAGATCATATTGATGAAGGTAAAGAACATTTTGATGTTTCGGGTTGGGAGCAATATTCTAATAAAAAGAAAGATCATAAACTAGAAGAGCTAGTCGAGGAAGTAGAAGAGGAAGAAATGCCTCTTTCCTCATATACCTGGCTTCATGGAAACATAAATGATCAGGAAAAGGAAATTCTAATCAATTGGGTTAATACATTAAGGACTCAATATACTACAGAATAAGCGTTTACCTTATGTAAATGTTATTTCTCTAATTTTATTTAGATTTATTACAAATAAAGTTTGTCAATTCTATTTTGATGAATATATTTGCAAACTTATTAGTTATTGATATTAAGTCTAAATAAAAAAGTGATGAAAATTAAAAGTTTATTTAAAATAATATGTTTATCAGGAGCCTTTATATTGGGATCTTGTTCTTCAGATGATGATAATGGGCCAGCAGAGCCAGCTGGACCAGTGTTGAATATTCCCAATTTAGAGCAGGTCATTACCGGTGATGATTTTTCTAGAGCTGATAATGGAGATTACAATAATGATTATATCAGTAATTATTCTACTTTGTTTACTAGAGATGGGAACTCTACAGTAAGTTTTAGTGGACAAACTACTCGTTTAATGCAAGCTGTAGAAATAGGGAAAAATTTAAAATCTGAGACTAGTGTTGCAGATATAAGATTAAAATTTGAAGGTCAAGATGGAGAAAGTGCTGGATTTACAGATACTAGTTTAAATGGAACTACTAAAATTGTAAGATCGAAATCTTCTTCTTCCATTGATTTATTTAATGGATCTAATGCTTCTGGTCAGGGTCAGATAAATGTAAATGCTATCGATGCTTTTATCACTGGTCATCAAGACGTATTAGATAATTGGATGACAACTGCAGCTTCTGGTCAAGCAGGTACTTTTGGAGATAGTGATGGCTCTACAAGATATGTAGATGCAAAAGGTCGTGAGTTAGATCAATTATTTACAAAGTCTTTAGCTGGTGCTCTAGCTTATGATCAAGCTGTAAATCATTACTTAAACCGTTTGGATAATGAAAACGGAGATACTTCTAACGGTGATTACCGTGCATTAAATGATGCAGGAACTGTAGCTGAAGATAAAAGTTATACTACAATGGAACACCATTGGGATGAAGCTTTTGGTTATATTTATGGTAACACTTCTAGCCAGAACTTAATTTACAAATATATTGATAACGTAGATGGTTTATCTAAGTTTGCTGGTACAGAAAGACAAATCTTTGAAGCTTTCGTAACAGGAAGAATTGCAATTGCAGAGAAAAATTATACACTGAGAGATACTCAAATCGGAGTTTTGCGTGAAAAACTAGGATTGGTTATCGCGGTAAGAGCTGTGCACTATTTAAGTGCTGGTGCAAAAATTATTGACGCGGCTGGAGCTGGCCCTGGAAAAAGAGAAGATGCTTTCCATGATCTTTGTGAAGGATATGGTTTCGTAAATAGTTTACGTTACTTGGTAAATGCTACTGGAGCTAAATACTTTACCGATGCTGAAGTTGATGGTTTCTTATCAACTTTAGATGCAGGAAATGGATTGTGGGATGTAACTTCAACTCAATTAAGAGATACTGCTGATGCAATTGCAGCCAAAAGTGTTGGAGGACTATCTTGGACTTTAGATGATGTAAATCCTTAGATAAGGATGAAATGTATTTAACGAAAACAATACATACAATTATATTTGCACAAAGGGAGAAAAATATTTATCCCTTTGTGTTTTTAATTTTAATTATACTTTAAGTTTTTTATGAAAAAAATAGTATATATAATTCCAATTCTAACATTACTC
The DNA here is from genome assembly GCF_007489275.1 of Aquimarina algiphila. Lineage (GTDB taxonomy): Bacteria > Bacteroidota > Bacteroidia > Flavobacteriales > Flavobacteriaceae > Aquimarina > Aquimarina algiphila. The sequence goes on along the minus strand of NZ_VLNR01000040.1, from coordinate 5,079 downwards.
TATTTGGTTTCTTGTTCGAGTGATGATAGTTCTTCTGGAGAAGGAGGAACAGGAGGAACAGATGATAATTTTGATAGAGTTAATTTAACAACCAGTTGGGTTAATAACCTTTTATCACCAGCCACTAGTGATCTAAAGAGTAAACTAGAAACATTAAATAATTCTGTTACATTGTTTACAGATGTACCTGATGCGACTAAATTAGCTACAGTTAGAGCAGACTTATTCGAAGCCTATAAAGTATGGCAACATGTGGAAATGTTTTTCTATGCATCAGGATATTCATTAGATATGAATACTTACCCTACCGATGTTACTAAAATAACAGAGAATATAAATAGTGCTACTCCAGTAGATTTAAATAGAACGGTATTAAATCCAACTCAAGGTTTACCAGCTATGGATTATTTGTTAAATGGTTTGGAGTCAACAGACAATGATATCATTACTAGATATGGAGAAGCTAAGTACAAAAACTATTTAAAATTATTATCTGAAAGAATGGTAACTATAACGACTACTGCTTTGAATGATTTTGAAACTACTAAAGATAGTAACATAAATAGTGTAGATAATTCAATTAGTTCTTATTTCAGTAGACAGGTAAATGATTTTGTACAATACACTGAAAAATCTTTTAGAGAGGCAAAAATTGCTACACCTTCTGGGACAAGAAATAGAGAAATTTTTCCAACAATTTCTGTATCTACAAGTCCTAATTTTGTTGAGTCATTATATAGTCCAGAAAATTCTAAGATTTTATATTTAGAAGCGTATGATGCCATTCAGGATTTTTACTATGGAAGAAGTTATACAAATAATAATACCGTAGGATTACAAGAATATCTACAAAATTTGGGAACAACCATATTAATTAATGGTAATGAAACCCTTTTGGATGATTATATCATTAGTTTGTTTGGTAATATTGATGCTGCTAATAATAATATAACAGATAATTTTTATCAACAAACACAAGACTACAACCCTAATTTTGATGCAGTTTTTGATGCTATCCAGGAATTTGTAGTTGCGGTTAAATCAAATGCTATTAATGCATTTAATCTTACAATTGACTTTGTAGATAGTGATGGAGATTAAACAAGCTATTAACGTATATCTAAATAAGACATCGAGAGCGGCTACACTAGCCGCTTTTCGTATTTTATTTGGAATGTTAATGCTAATGAGTCTTGTTAGATTTTTATCTAAAGGTTGGGTGAATAAGTTTTATATAGAACCAATTTTCCATTTTAAATACTACGGATTTTCATGGGTAGTAACTTGGGGAGAATACACCTATATTCTATTTTTTGTTGCAATTATTTCTTGTGTCGGAATTATTCTTGGATATAAATATAGGCTATCTATAGTTTTGTTTTTTTTATCATTCACCTATATAGAATTAATTGATAAAACAACTTATCTAAACCATTATTACTTCATTAGCATTTTAAGTTTTTTGCTATGTTTTTTACCACTTAATGTAACTTTTTCTTTAGATTCATATTATAAAAATAAGTCTTATAAAAATGTACCTAAATGGACTGTAGATGCTATTAAAGTTTTAATAGGGGTCGTTTATTTTTATGCCGGTTTGGCTAAATTAAATTCAGATTGGTTATTCCGAGCTCAGCCTTTAAAAATTTGGCTTTCCTCTAAAACTGATTTTCCGATTATAGGAAAATTTATGAACGATACTTGGTTTCATTATTTGATGAGCTGGAGCGGAGCCATTTATGATCTTACGATCCCATTCTTATTGTTAATTCGTAAAACGAGACCTTTTGCTTTTATTCTGGTTGTGATTTTTCATGTATTTACAAGAGTACTTTTTCCTATAGGAGTGTTCCCTTATGTAATGATTTGTGCAACACTCATTTTTTTTAGTGGAGAATTGCATGAAAAATTCTTACGTGTGCTAGGAAATATATTAAAACTTAAATCGAAAGTTAATGATGTAAGAAACGTATATTTGCCGAGAATTTATAGAAAAGTATTTTTGGTTGTCTGTTTGTTTTTGAGTATTCAACTAGTATTACCATTTCGTTATGTACTGTATCCTGGTGAATTGTTTTGGACAGAAGAAGGATATCGATTTTCATGGAGGGTAATGCTAATGGAAAAAGCAGGGTATACTTCATTTAGAATTGTAAAATATGATACTGGGAATAGCTTTACTGTAGATAACAAACATTTTTTAAATGCTTTTCAAAATAAACAAATGTCCACTCAACCTGATTTTATTGTTGAGTATGCACATTTTTTAGGAGATCATTATAAAAAAGAATTGGAAAACGAAAATATTGGGGTTTTTGTAGAAGGGTATATTTCCTTAAACGGAAGATTAAGCCAGCCATACATAGACCCAAGAGTAGATTTATTAAAAGTTAAAGATGGATTCCAGCATAAAACATGGATCCTGCCATTTGAAGATGAAATTAAAGGGTTATAGTTTTTTTATATTTTTCTTAGTATCAATATCTGTATATGCTGTACAAATTGCTAATGTAAGAGTTTTAGATGCAGATACAAAGAAGCCAATTCAAGGTGTACAAGTGTACACAAAATCAGGAAAGTTAATTGGACAAACAGATGATACAGGTAGTTTGAGTTTGTCAACCTTGAGTAAAGATTCTAATCATTCATTGATATTTTTTGAGTACTCCTACAAAACTTATGAAATAGATATAAACCTAAGCGATAACAGTAATTTTACTATTGAAATGGTTCCTCTTAGTAATGTTCTATCTGAAGTAGTTTTAAACTACAAGAAAAAGCAAGCTTTCGGATTACGAACATTAAAACCAGTAGAAGGAACACATATTTATGCAGGAAAAAAATCCGAAGTAGTATTGCTCGATCAAGATTTGACAAACAAGGCAACCAATAATGCTCGTCAGATATATGCAAAAGTGGCAGGTTTAAATATTTATGATAGTAATGATGGAGGTTTGCAGCTTAATATTGGTGGACGTGGATTAGATCCAAACAGAACAGCAAATTTCAATACACGTCAAAATGATTATGACATTAGCGCTGATGTTTTAGGGTATCCAGAAAGTTACTATACACCGCCGACAGAAGGTTTAGAGCAGATTCAAGTGATAAGAGGTGCTGCATCTTTACAATATGGAACTCAGTTTGGGGGTTTGGTAAATTTTGTAACGAAGAAACCAAATAAAGATAAACCTTTAGAAATAATTTCTAGAAGTTCAGTCGGTAGTTTTAATTTATTTACAAATTTTACGAGTATTAGTGGTACCTCAAATAAGTTAAGTTATTATGGGTATTACAATTATAAACAAGGAGATGGATTTAGACCTAATTCTGGTTTTGATTCAAAAAATGCATATGCACATGTTGGCTACGAATTCAATCAGAAGACTAAAATTGAAGCTGAAGTAACACATCTGAATTATTTGGCACAACAAGCAGGAGGGTTATCAGATGTTCAGTTTTTACAAGATCCAAGACAAAGCAACAGGACAAGAAACTGGTTTGGTGTAGATTGGAACTTATTCAATTTAAAATTAAATCATAAGTTTTCTGATAATGTTAATGGGACATTAAGTGTTTTTGCGCTTGATGCCTCAAGAAAGGCAATTGGTTTTAGAAGGGCTGAATCATTTGTTAATGGAGATGGTAATATAATATTAAATGAAAACCCAAATGTCTTTGGACCTGATGAAACGGATGAATTTGGAAATTTTGATTTTGAAAGAGATTTATTAATAGGGACATTTAAAAATTTCGGAGCAGAAGCCAGAGTTATCACAGAATATACTATTAAAGATAAACCATCAGTGTTACTTTTAGGAGCAAAATTTTATAAGGCAAATAATACTTCTCAACAAGGACCAGGAAGTAGGGGGACTGATGCTGATTTTACCTTTAAAACAGACGAATTTCCTTTTTATCCAAACCAAAATAATTTTAAGTATCCAAACTTAAACCTAGCTTTATTTGGTGAAAATATTTTTAATTTAACAGATCATTTTTCGGTAACACCAGGTTTCAGATTCGAATATATAAGAACAGAGTCTGTTGGAGAATTTTTGAATAGACCAAGTATACAAGGAAGTAATCCTACGATAATTTTTACACCAGATAATGAGGTTAGAGAACGAAACCTTTTATTATTAGGTGTAGGTTTAAGTTATAAACCAACATCATATTTTGAATCTTATTTTAACTTTTCTCAAAATTATCGATCAGTTACATTTTCAGATATTCGAACCGTAAATCCTTCATTTGCAGTAGATCCAGGTATACAGGACGAAACTGGGTATACGATAGATTTAGGGGTAAGGGGAACTTTTAAGAAAAAGGTTTCTTATGATGTAAATGTATTTTCATTGTTGTATGACAATAGATTAGGTCAGGCTTTTAGAAATGATCCTCCGTTCAGAGCACAATGGGTTAGAGGTAATATAGGAAAAGCCAGAATAATAGGTTTAGAATCATTAATACAGTGGAGCCTTAAGGAAACATTCTTTAAAGGGAATGATAACTTGAAGTTGGATGCGTTTTCTAATCTTGCATTGACAACTTCTGAATATACAAGTAGTATATCAACAAGTGTTAGTGGCAATAAAGTAGAATTTATACCAGAAGTAAATTTAAAAACCGGTATCTCATTTGGGTATAAGAATTTTTTAACTTCTTTACAGTACACATATCTATCAGAACAGTTTACCGACGCAACAAATTCTCAGTACAATCCAGAAAATGAGGATAGAGTTGACGGTGCTATTCCTTCTTATGATATATTAGATATATCGGCGTCGTATACATTTTCAAGAAATATAAAACTTGAAGCAGGAGTTAACAATGTATTAGATAACAGCTATTTTACAAGAAGGGCTACAGGTTATCCTGGTCCAGGAATTATACCTTCAGAACCATTAACCTGGTATACAACTTTACAGTTTAAATGGTAGGAAATAATTATTATAACCCGTTGTGCATTTAGTTAATATTAATTTTTAGGTTGTTTATATTTCTGTTGAATTCAAACCTATTGATATATTGAATAATGGTCATTGCTGTGATCTTTGATAAGATTCTATTTTTAAA
>NZ_VLNR01000004.1 GCF_007489275.1 Aquimarina algiphila | reverse complement strand
TGAGGGATTTAAAAATAGAATCTTATCAAAGATCACAGCAATGACCATTATTCAATATATCAATAGGTTTGAATTCAACAGAAATATAAACAACCTAAAAATTAATATTAACTAAATGCACAACGGGTATGTATTTATATTCTTATATGTAGTTGGATTTATAAAAGAATCTTGTAGTTTATTTTTTATGCTTTTCAATGAATAGATTTTATTATAAAGTTAACCGATATATTTTAATATTTTAGATTTTAAATACCATTTGCTAAAAATGGAAGAGTTCTTAGAAATAATATTCAAATATTTTATTCCTTTTTGTTTTTCATTCTGCTGAAAATAAAATTCAGCAATTTTATAATTCATAAAATTAGACGCTAATTGATATTGTTTTTTATTTAATAGGTTGTTTTTTCTTAGCTTATCATATGATGTAATTGCATCCAAACAATGAATTACATCTGATTTTTTTGTGTAATTATTTTCATGCCTCCTCATTAATGTCAATGACTTGTTGAGGTAAAATATTTTATATTTAGTGGCTACTTTTAAATAATAATCGTGTTGCCCTTCTATAACATCTTCATCAAATAAGCCAATTTCATCCATAATAGAACTTCTCATAGAAAATATGGGGAATGCTAAAATTTCACAAATTAATATTTCCTTTAAAACATCTTTATAGAAGGAGTTTTTATAATTATAGAAAGGAGGTTTTAAATTATCAATTTGGGTAAAATGTTGGAGATTGTGAATTACAAATTTAACATCTTTCTGTTGTGCAAAAATGTTATACATTTGCTCAAGTTTTTCTTCTAACCATATATCATCAGAATCCAAAATAGTAATAATCTCTCCACTGGCTTGTCGTAATCCAATATTTCTCAGTTTGCTGGGAATACCTATTTTTTCACTTTTTATATATTGTATTTTATCTTTGTTTTTTTTTTGATAAGAAGTTATAACATCTTCTGTATGATCAGTAGAGCCGTCATCAATAATAAGTAATTCAAAATTTTGATAAGTTTGCTTTAGTATACTTTCTATGGTTTCAATAATAAGATTAGCTCTATTATAAGTAATTGTAATAATACTGAATTTCATGATTTTTCTAAATTAACTATGAAACTGTATAAATCTTTTGTGTGTCTAATATCATGGGATATCAAAATGGTAGTTATGGTGTGTGTTTTTGCAAATTGATGAATAAAACGCAGTATTTTACCTTCTGAAACTTTATCCAAATTATTGGTAGCCTCATCCAATATCAAGATATTGGGGATATTAAGTAATGCCCTTGCTATACAGATTCTTTGCAATTGCCCTCCGGATAAATTTCTTGCTTCAGAACCGATAAAAGTTTCCATTCCATTTGGAAGGTTTAGAATAATTTCCTCAATCTCCAATCCTATAAGTATTTCATTAAGTAATTTTTTATCGTAATCTTTTTTCGTTAAAACGATGTTATCCAAAACGGTTCCTTCATAAATAAACGGTTTTTGAACCAAATAAGTGATTAAACTGAAATAGTTATATTTATTAGTGTCATTTATTTCTATTGAATCAATGTATATATTTCCTTCAGTAGGATCAATCAATTTTGCAATAATATTTAGTAGTGTTGTTTTCCCTATTCCTGATTTTCCGATAATTGATATAAAAGCCCCTTTTGGAATGATAAGATTAAAATTATTTAAAATCGATTTATTTTCTTTGAAATAAAATCCAATATTTTTTAAAGTAATTTTTTCCTTAAATGTAATAGAGGTCTTTGTGGTATTGATTTCTGTAGCTGTGTTTACTTTTTTTTCTATAATATCTAATGCATATAAATGAGAATTAAGATTAGTTACCCCTATGTTTAGTCTGTTAATAGAGGGGATGGCTTTAAAGAATAAAGCTCCAAAAACAGATAAAAAAGAAATCGCATAAGCTTTAGTAAAGGAAAAAAAATGAATATATGTAAATACGCTGCAAAGCAAAAGAACCATAATTATTTCAGTTTGTTTGCTATTGTTGATTCTTTTGGCGTGCAAAATGGAATAATTATGATTTAATCTTTTATTTGAGTTATTAAATTTGGCTAGAAAGTGTTGTAATAAATCAGGAGATTTTATGGACATATAACCATTTAGTAAATTCATAAGGTTATTTATATTATTATCATAATCCTCAGAACGGGTATTGTTAATTTTTTGTATAGTTTTTTTATTATAATATTTAGAAATGATTACAATTGAAACAAGAAAAAGTATAACAACCAATGTAATGCTAAAATAAAAATAGAAACCTATACAGGTAATCATAAGTAATAAAATAAATTCAGAAAAAATAGTATTCACAGATACTATTAGATTTCCTACAAAATCATTTGCGACAAAAATGATTTCTTTAATTATAGAAGACTTTTTTTGCTCTTTAAAGACTTGGTAATTACCCAAAATATAATGTTTTGATAGACGCAATGAATATTCAGAACCTAAATCATAAATCACTCTGGCCTGATATTTATTTATTAAAATGGAAACATAGTTTTTAAGAACAAAAAATAAAACAATACAGATTGTCATTAGATACTTGTTTTCCTGAAATAATTGTATTGTTAAAAATTTAATTTCATTATGTTGATCTAATAAAGAAATAATTAACGGAATAAGAATAAAAATTGAAAAAACATCTAGTACTAATAAAAGTAATGATAGTGCCAAAAATGGTATGGATAGTTTTTTATAGCTATTAGGGATTACAGCATAAATTCTTTTTACAATATTAAAAAAAGTAACCATAGTTGTTTTAATCTGGTTTTATATTTATACTCCAAAACGGTTGAAGTTAAGGGTTTTTATAAGACTTTTCTCTAATACTAGAAGGAATTTCTGTAGTTTTCCAAGGTGCAATCTTATCTATTTCATTTCTGTTATACAGATCTCCCAGAAAATCAAATTCATGATGGCGGTGTGTTTTTAAATATTTTAATTTTTTTTGCAACTTTAGTTTGGAAATACCCCATTCATTAGATAAATGCTCTAGAGAAGGTTCCATAAAAGAAATGTATGAAATCTCCATGAGTGTATGTTGTTTTTTATCTTTCAAGGCCTTGTTCTTCCATAAACTATCTTGCACAAGCTTTAATTTCTTATCAAACTTTTCTAAAGAATCATTAAAAGTAATATATGGTAAATATCCAGTAATATTTTCTTGATCATTAAATAAAGGCTGTATGTTTACTTCATGGCACCACATACATTTAGCAGGTTTTCCAGCTTTGGTATGCTTTGGATCGGCTGATTTTTTTAATCGCCCATTAATATCATAAATCCCAAATTTTATTTGTCCATTAGACATGATTTCCATAGTTTCATATTCTAATATTTTCTTAGTTACAGAATCAATCTCAAACGAAATAAAAGCCTGATCTAATTCTTTTGAGGAATTAGAATATTGAATAATCCGATCTACATGAGAAACACTAGAATTATTGATATACCCTTTTATACTATCAAATTGATATAATTCATAATAATCAGAGAGTTTTTGAGGCACATCTACTATTCTATAATAGTGATAAGGACTCCCAATTGTATAAGCCATAAACCTTCCTAAGTCGATGGAATTATTATGTTTATACTCTTCTGATTGTTTTAGTTTATAGGAAAGAGAAGCTAGAAAGTTTGAAGCTTGATTATTAAAACCTAATTCTTTAATGTTCAATGATATGATTGAATCATTATAAGTTAACCCTGGACTTATAGAATCATTAGCAATTGTAGATCCAAGATAGGATAAACACCATTGCAGACCGATTAAGTTTTTGTTTAAAGTATCATCAGAATAAGATTTGTTCCATTTTAAGTTAATCTGATAATCTTTTTTAGGAGAACAATTAAGAATAAAAAGACTTATAATGACTATAAAAAAACGGTTGAATCTAATCATAATATTACTTGAATTTATAATATTTCATTAATACCAGAGATGCAACAGATTTAAACTTTAATTTATACCTTTCTATGATGTTTTGTTGATTTTTAAAATAATTAACCTCATTTACAATCCTTCGTACGGCAAAATCATAAAATTTACGATGATAAGTACGTTTAAAATCAATATCTCTATCTGTAGAAGTATTCCAATCAGGTTGTATAGTGATGTCGTTTTCTATTTCGGTATATAATGAAGTTCCTTTGATAGGGTAAGCGACGGTAATTGTGAAATGCGTTGGATTTGCAACTTTAAGATGATGTATAGTTTCTGCTATATCTTTTTCATCTTCACCTGGATACCCAACCATTATGAATGTTCCTGTTTCTATACCCAGTTGATTCGTTTTTTGGATTGCTTCTCGCACTGTCTCAACTTTTACACGCCGATCCATAGCGTCAACAATTTTTTGCGAACCACTTTCTGCTCCAATCCATATACGGTAACATCCAGCTTCTTTTAATTGTTGTAATACATCATCGTTTAATCTTTCTGCACGAGTAATACATTCAAAAGGTATAATTGCATCTTGTTTGATTACTTCATCATGAAACTCTTTTAACCACTTATGACTCACTGTAAATACATCATCAACAAACCATACTGTGTCTGGATTGTATTGTTTTTTTAGCATAACCAACTCTTGCGCAACCAAGCTTGCCGGTCTTCTTCGATAACTTTGACCATACACCGCTGTACTGCACCATTTACAGGTATACGGACACCCTCTTTGTGTGCTTACCGTCATAGAACTCTTACCATGGTTATTTTTCCAGGTATCAAGGTATTGTTGCATGTTTATAGCACTACGGTTGGGTAAGGGGAGAGCAGAGAGGTCTTTCATTTTGATACGAGCAGATGTCTTTATAACATCACCTTTATCCAAATAGGCTATTCCAGAAATTTGATGTATATCTGTTTTATTTATAATGGCATGATATAGTTCAAGTAAGGTTTCTTCACCTTCACCCAGAACCAAGTATTGTGCACCTGCTTTTAGATAATTCTCACAATTATAGGTGACATCTGGCCCACCTAATACAATTTTTGGAAAACCATATTTAGCTTCATTTTTCAAAATGTAGATGAGTTTAATAACATCAACTTTAGTCATTAAATTTGCATAAATGGCAATGACATCAGGTTTCTTAGAAGCAATAAAATGTAATTGGTCCTCTAACGAGCTAAAAGTAGTGTCAAAAACATAATTTTCTATATTGTGTTCTTGTAAATATCCAGAGAGATAGAGTTGACCTAAAGGAGGATAAGGTTTCATAATCCGATGTTCTTTCGGATCTGAGCTAAGGTAATATGCATGGGTCAGAATAATGCTCATTTGGATTGTAATGAGATTAGATAGTGATCACTATATTTTGATAAAAAAGAAAAATGTTTAACAATACGATCTGAACGATTTAATAATCTCAACAACCCCAATTTTTTTTTGAAAAAAGGCTCTAAATAAGATGGGGGAATAAAAAAACCAATAGGCCTTACTTTGTTAACTCGAAAGTTATTTTTAGAAAACTTTCTTATGTTTTTCGGGTTATAGTACCAAGTCTTCACTAAGTTTCCATCAACATTTACAGCAATAGAATTTTTGGTATTTCGTCTAAAAACATTTTTGAAATTCCTTTTTAATATAAAGTATATATTTTCAAAAAGACAATTTTTGGGCATTATTACTCCAATAATTTTACCTTCAGGCTTTAATATTTTAGAAGCTGAATTAAAAAAAGTATGGAGTTGTATAGGGGAAAGACAGTTTAATCCTCCAAAATTAGAAAATATGAGGTCAAACGAATCATCAAAATGGGTTTCATTCAAAGCATTAATATCAAGTTGTCTAAATTCTAATTGGTTTTGGTTAGAACTAAGTTTGGTTTTGGCAATGGTTATCATTTGCGAAGAAATATCTGTCGCTAATATACGATGTCCTTTGTTGGCTAACCATATCGCATCATGACCGGTACCACAATTGATTTCTAATATATTAAGATTTTTATGCGTAGAAAGAGTCTTAGCTAATGAATAATAGACTAATTCTCTTTGGTATTTACCTATATGGCTATGTGTAAAGACATCATCATAGGCTATGGCCGCTATATCAAAAGCTTCATTCATTTAAATGTTCCATTCTTTTTAAAATTTGAAAATCTAAAAATGCACTTGGGAAATAATACACCAAATAGGTGATCCTTTTTAGAGCTTTTGAGGATAATTTATTAGGGCTTTTTACAATTTTTTTGATGAATTGAATTCCCTGACTTTTTCGATATTCTTTATGGACATAACGATGTAATTTTTTATAATATTTAGAATTATATGTACCACTAAACATCATGGCTAAATCATCAGAATCTGTCCAATTAGCTTTTAATTGAAGATCATCTTTTACTTTATCATAAAATTTGGTTCCAGGTAATGGATATGATACCGATACTCCAAGATCATCAGGAAGAAGCTCTTTAATCATTTTTATTGTCTTAGAAATATCATCTTTTGTTTCTCCGAGATAACCAAATTGAATAAAGAATGCTACTCTAACATTTTTATCTTTTAGTAATTTGGTTGCCGTGTAAATCTGTTCTACAGTAGTTCCTTTATCCATAGCGTCTAATATAGATTGAGAACCACTCTCAGCACCTACCCAAACCTCTTGTAAACCAGATTCGGCAAGAGCATCAATAGTGTCTTCTTTTAATAAAAGATCAACTCTACTTTGAATATAATAACGCAAGCTTGTATTTGTTTTTTTTAATTCGCGATTAAAATCCTGTACCCAACCAGGTTTAAGTCCAAAAATGTCATCACACATCCAAAAACGATATACGTTATAGTGTTTTTGTAAAAATTGAATATGCTTTACGATATATTCGGGTGAATGAGAATTGTACCGATTCCCATAAATAGGTTTTGCACACCAGTTACATTTAAAAGGGCAACCTCTGGTTGTTGCAAGATTAAGAGTAAATTCTTTACCGCCAGAGTTCCAGATGTTTTTGTATGCATTAATGTCAACTAAATCCCAGGCAGGTAATGGTAATTCGTCTAAATCCTTTAGTACTTGTCGCTTTGGGTTTGTGATAGTTTCTTCTCCTTCATCCTTGGCATATACAATACCTTTAATATTGTTGGTAGATTGATCAAGTTGTATGGATTTTACTAGTTCCAAAAGGGTAGCTTCTCCTTCTCCCTGAATGATATAATCTGCTCCATTAAATAGGTATTTGGTATAATGATCTGTAGCATCAGAGCTGTTAATGATTACAATGCATCCATGACTTTTCCCAATCCGTATCATTTCGAATGCAGCTTGACGCATTGTTGTCAAACACATTTTGGTTAAATAATTAAAACCATCATCATATAAGACAAGATACTTGGGTTTTTTTTCAGAAATCTCCTTTTCTATATCATAAGGATTATCTCTTAAATTAGTATCGAATAAATCAACGTTAAAACCGTTCTGCCTCATTAATGCAGCAGCATATATAGTGCCCAATGGAGGATAAGGAGTCTTATTTTTCCATTGTTTTTGATCCAAAGGATAATAGTACGAATGTGAAAACAAAATATCAAGCATGTTCTTCTTCTAATTCAATATTATATCTAGTATAAAATTCCTTATATTTTTGATTGAGTCTGGCGATAACTCTTTTTTGAAAGTTTTGAGGATGATGTTTAGATACTCCACTTGTTGATTTCATTGCAATCTCAAAATCTTCTTTATTTAAAGTGTTAAATTTTAAGTTCCATTTTTTTACAGTTAATTTTAAAAAAATGTTGTCTAATAGATCACCAATTCTTGTATTTAAAATAGACTCGATCATTTTAGCCAACCAGTTTTTTTTACTGTTTTCATAAAAAGGAGATTTCCCTATTTCCATATTCGGTAAAAATGTTGATACCCATTGATTCTTACTATAAAACAATTCAAAATCACCAGATACTGGTATCAAGGTTAACAATTCGGTCGCAGTAAATATGTTTTTTTCTGTTATTTCTAAAGAGTCTTCTGCAATAAAATAGTTTACACAAAAGAATTTTCTTGAATTTAGTAAAAATATTTTTTTATATAGCATCAAAAGTGTTCGCGCAATCCATAGTTTTTTTGAGGTCGTAATTACAAAAAAGTCAACATCACTGTTTTTATCGTGGTAATTCTTGGATAAGGAACCAGAAATCCCCACTGCTTTAATAAAAGGAAATTTTGAAATAAACACCCCTTTTTTTATAGCCTTATCCATAACAGCTTTTGCCATATTATTTCCTGCTATTCTTCGGGAAATAGTTTTTGTATGATTATCAATACAATAAAAATTTTTATCACTAAAAATTACGCCTTTTTGTTCGAGGTATTTTAATTCATTATTTACTTCGTCTTGACTATGAGCTGCAGAAAACAAATAAACTTCCTCAGCAGAAAGGGGATACTTAAACAAGGAAAAGTATAACAGCGCTTTAACTGAGTTCATTGAGTTTGTGAATTTTGTCTAATTAAATTTATGATTTTTATAAATAAGAAATAGTGAAATGATTATAATATAAATCAATTAAATCATAGGTGTTACCTATTTATTTGACAATAGTTATTTTTTCTGTAAATCAAAATTTAGCGAGACTAAAATATCTTTAGCAATCTTTTTACTTACAATACCAGGGATTTTGATGTTAAAATCTTCTGGTTTGGTTTTAAAAGAAGAAGATATCAAAATTGTATTGTCTTTTTTACTTAATTTGCCTGTTACAGATAAATCTTTTGATTTTCCATGTAGCGTTAATATCCCTTTAATTGAGTATTCCTCTTTTAGGTTGTTTTTATCAAAATCGATCAGTTTACCTTTAAATGTAGCTTTTGGATAATCATCAGACTCAACATAATTTTCATTAAAATGCTCTTCCATTAGTGCATTTTTAAATCTGAAACCTTTCATCAATGCTAAGGCAGCAAACTCACCATTGTCTGCATTTAAAATAGCAGTAACAGTACTATTTTTTGCTTTAACTTCTTCAAATGAGGGTACTGATGCTTCAAACTTAATAATTCCTTTCTTGGTAATGTACTTTTCTTGACTAACAACAAATGAAGTGGTCAATAATAGGATAAAAATGATTAAATTTTTCATTATCAGTTATATGTTTTATTAATTATTGTTCGAGTAAACCATCATCTCTCCATTGAATGATGATATCTATAGTAGATTGGGGTAATCTTGGTCCTCCAGAAGGCATTAAAAAGTTAATATCTTCTGAGGATACCCTACCAATTAGATTTCTATTTTCTGCAGCTTCTTTTACCTGTTCAAAGGTTAGTAATGGCATTGGAGCAAAGTTTATTGGAGGATCATTATGGCAAAGAATACAATTACTATCTATTATATTTTTTACATTGTCATCATATGTGACTAAATTTACAGGAGTAACATCGATTAAATCACTTTCACTATCGTTTTCACAACTAATAGTAATTAATATAAAACCAATAATTATAAACTTCAGGATTGATATTCTCATGCTTAGATTAAGTGACGTTAGAGAGTTAGAAATTATATCAAAATTTGCAGATATCCAAAATTAAATCTAAATAAACAGATAATTTTTATATTTTTAATACAGGTTAATTATAAAAAGATTACCATGAAAAAACTATTGATAGCCATATTAGTTATTGCTTTAGCAGGTTTTATAGGATATAAATATATATACCAATCTCATAGAGATATACAAAGCGAAGAGGCCAATTTTACTGTAAATGCTACAGATATAGCAATAGAATTTTCAAAAAATCAAGACATTTCCTCCGAAAAATATTTAAATAAGACTATTATTGTAGAAGGAGAACTTACAGAAATCGAAGAGAATTCTATAATGCTCAATGAAGCAGTATATAGTTCATTTGATACCAATGTAGATCAATCAAAGTATACTCTTGGGATGCCTCTAAAGATTAAGGGTAGATGTATAGGGTATGATGAGCTCTTAGAAGTCATAAAATTGGATCAAACTTCAATACTAGAATAGTTTTTGTTATACTAATTTATAAAACCTCTCTTATGAAAAAAGTTTTAATACTTTTATTAGCAATGCCTTGTATGTTATTTGCTCAAGATGATTTACTTGATGAATTAGAATCTGATGTGCAAGAAGATAATTATGTTGAGGCTGCTTTTAAAGGATTAAAAATTGTAAATTTTGAAACGACCAAGTTAGTCAATAAAAGAAATCTGTTTTTTATTGTAGCGCATAGATTTGGAAGTGTAGAGAATGGTATAGATGACTTTTTTGGGTTGGATCAAGCGGTAACGCAACTAAAGTTTATTTATGGAGTTACTGACGCAATTAATGTAGGTATTGCCAGAAGTTCTTTCCAAAAAACTTATGGAGGACATATTAAATACAGGTTGATAAGACAGAAGAAAAATGGATTTCCGTTTACGATAGTTGGATACAACCTTGTTACGATAAATACAGCTTTAGAAGAGGATCTATTACCAAATTTGGAGTTTAATAATAGAGTGTCTTATACTTCCCAGATTTTAGTTTCTAAGAAAATAACTAAAAATCTATCATTAGAACTAGCGCCATCGTATTTACATGAAAATTATGTTAGATTTGATGATCAAGATAATTCTCAGTTTCTTGTAGGTATGGGTGGGAGATATAAATTAACCAAACGCTTCAGTCTAAATATAGATTATGGAGTACACCTAAACAGAAGTACAACATCTACATTCAAGAATCCACTATCCATAGGGTTTGATATCGAAACAGGAGGACATGTATTTCAACTTCATTTTACCAATGCACAGCCTATGTTTGAAAATGGATTCTTAGGCCAGGCTTCTGGAGACTGGGGTGATGGAGACTTTTTCTTTGGCTTTAATTTAAGTAGAGTTTTTGATTTATAAGCAATCTTAATTTTCTAAAAAACCATCGGCTTCCCAATCTAAAATAATATCAATAGTTGCTTGAGGTAGTCTTCCACTTGGTGGCATTACATTAGCGCCAGAAGATTGAACAAAAAGGACAAGATCTCTATTTACACCATCTATAGTTTCCTGAAAATTACGCATAGGAAAAGTAGCTCCTTCTGCCAATGGAATAGTATGACAACGTAGACATTGTCCATCTATGATGGCTTTTACATCGGCATCATATGTTGTTATTTTGTTTGGATTAGGATTTGTGTCTGGACCTCCATCAGGCATAGGCTCAGTATCATCACTACTACTGCAGTTAAAACAAAAGATAACAGTTAACAGTAGAAGAAACTTCTTAGAGATATTTTTCATAGCATGGGGTTTTTTGATAGGAAATATACAAAGTTTTTGATAATTAGTACATATAACGTAATGATCACCGTTTAATTATAAATTAATTTTTACATTATATTCTTTAAGTACTTCTATATGAGATTCTAGTTCAAACTCTGAAGCTTTAAAACGATTACGTCTAATAGTAGCATCTTCTTTGCGTATAATACTTCTTACAAAACGGCGTATAGCGGTCTTGTTTTCTAAAATTAGACCGGGAATTGGAACACTTTTTCCTGTATCATTTTTGGCTACCATCGTAAAATAACTAGAATTACAATGTTTCATTTTTCCAGTTTGTATGTTTTCTGATTCTACCCGAACACCAACAACCATTGATGTGTTTCCTACATGATTTACAGATGCTTTTAAAGTAACGAGTTCACCAACTTCAATTGGTTTTAAGAAATCTACTTTGTCTACACTCGCCGTAACACAATAGGTTTCTGAATGTTTAGAGGCACAAGCAAAAGCGATTTGATCCATTAGGGATAAAATATACCCTCCATGTATTTTTCCGCTAAAATTAGAATGGGAGGGAAGCATCAATTCAGAAATGACTACTCTGGATTCTATATTGGTTTTATATTTTTTCATGTTGTGTATAGCTATATGTTTTATAAATATTGTCGCTAATAATCTATAAACTTTTCAGACCTTATGTCATTGCTTTTTACTTATTTCTAAAATGGGGTGATTCTTCTTCTTCGACCTCTATGACAAAATACTTTGTGTCTCCAAGCCAAGATACTTTAGCAAAGCGCTCTTTATACTTTAGTTTTACATATCTACCTTGAAATTCTTCAAGTTTTTCTATTACTTTTTTATCTTCAACCGAAAAACTAAATATTTGAGCACCAGAGATACCTTGACTAATTTCTCCTTCCCAGGTTTTAAAAACTATTCCTTTATTACTAAACTTAATAAGTTCTCCACTTCGAGTTCCTTCACTGTATGAAGCATAATATATAAAGGCATACCATCCTGCAAAGAGAGTTATAATTATGATGATAATTACTGCAAGTGCCTTTTTCATTTTTTCATTTTTTCATTAATTAAACTAATTAACCCTATTCCAAATATTATAAATCCAATACACAAAAATATATCTATAGCATAATATAACATATCGGCAGAAGAACCATAATCTCCCAAATATGCATACAAGTCAATAGCAAAAAGAGTTGAGCATATTAAATTTATAATACTTCCAATACTCATTAAAATTGCATCTATAGAACCAGATTTTATGAGGTAGTAAATAGAAATTATTAAGATAAACAGTTGAGGGAAAATAATAATACCTCCTCTAATTAATGTTAATATTCCAGAAAATTCTTGATCCATTTTCACAATGCATTATAAATTTTAGTTACAAATTCATCAATTTGACTTGGCTCTAACCATCTTGTGACTATAACCAGGTTTTGTTTTTTATCAATAACGATAAAATTACCTCCAAAACCAGCGGCATAATACAAATGTTCTGGTAATCCTTCCCAATGCCTGGGACCTTTTTGATTTAGCCACCACATAAATCCATAATTCGGATTTGCTTTTGAGGGCTGAATCGCCTCATCTATCCATTGTTTTGATATTAATTCTTTGCCGTTCCATTGACCATTATTCAAAAATAAAAGCCCAAATCTAGCATGGTCCAAAGTATTTATAAATAATCCTCCACCAGAGTGACCTCCACCGCTTACAGATTGCATTTTTAGTCCGTCAATGGTTACCCATGAATTGTCATACCCATACCATCTCCAGGTAGTAGAGGCACCAATAGGATACATAATATTTTCTTTAAGTACTTGTGGTAAAGGTGTTCGCCAAACATTAAGTAAAGAGTAAGCCAGCAAATTAACTCGAACATCATTATATTCAAAAACTGTTCCTGGGTCATTAAGTTTTCTATATTTCCACTCATCTATACCACCGTCTCTTGGAGGACGATCAGCCCAATCATATCCTCCCCATAATTGCCCAGACCAATCTGAAGACTGTGTGAGTAGATGTCTCCAGGTAATTTTCTTGTTATGGTTACCATCAAAAGTGTGATCCCAAATATGTTTATATGTAAAATCATCTAAAGAAGGAATTAGCTTATGATCTAACGCTAAACCAGCCATAGTAGATAAATAACTTTTGGTGACACTAAATGTCATATCTACTCTCTCAACATCACCCCATTTGGATATAATATATCCATCTTTAATAACTAATCCTGCGGGACCTCCTCTTTTTTTTGTTGGACCAAGGATTTTGTGATAAGGCTCACGCCGAAAACCTTTTACAATTGCTTCACGAAGGTCTTTTGAACCAGAATACTCATTATCCTTAGCATACTGCACGGCTTCCTGAAGTTTTTGATTATTAATTTTGAAATCAGAAGGACTTTTTTCTTGCCAATTTCCGCGCTCCGGGAAATACATTTGTTGCGCAGTGATACTCTGAAAATTACTCCCAAAAAGAAATAATAAGAAAAAGCTTTTTATAAGTATTGACCTCATAAAATTACTATTTGAGTTATTGTTTTGCTTTGATAAGTTTTTGGATCATCATGTATAAACCTATCAGAAATAATATAGATCCAATAAAAGAAATACCATTTACTCCTGCATTGATAATGGCATATATATCAAAGCCCCACAAATCCACGAATGTGTATAAAAATTGATGGAGAATCGCTACAATTAGTATAAGGATATTGCCTACAAGTATCAGAACTCCTTCTTTTGTAGATCCCACTTTACTATTATAATATATAGCAAGAATAATAAAAAGTATAATAGGGAAAATATAAAATATAGCTCCAGTGAACCTAAGTAAAATTTCAGAAAAATTTGATTCTATCATAATTTTAGTTTTTTGATAATAGTGATTTATTTTTAATAGTTTTTCTAATTAACAGAAAAAAGCCAATTGTAAAAAGGATGGATCCGAAAAAGGAAAGCCCATGTGATATATATACTAATGTTTCATAAGAATCTATTTGTTCAAAATGGCTTATATAAGAGCTTGCCATAAAAATTGAAACACTGCATAATAATGATATTATACTTCCTGCAGCCAATAGAATACCTTCTGTTTTTGATGTTACTTTATATAGATAATATAAACATAGTATCACTATGATTATTTGAGGTAAAGAGGTCAAAAAACTTATGAAAATGTTTGTTACAACCTTTATAATATCCGACTCCATGTATTCATTTTTTAGTTATCGTTTTCTTCAGTTGCTCTTTTAATAATTGCTTCTGGCAAAGATTTTTTGGCTTTAGCCCCCATTTTTTTAAGCTTCTCTACGCTTGTGATTAGATTTCCTCGACCGTCTACGAGTTTATTCATTGCAGCAGAGTAATCCTTCTTAGCATCGTCTATCTTCTTTCCAACTCCGGTAAGGTCTTTTACCAACCCTTCGAACTTATCATATAATGCTCCTGCTTGTCGGGCGATCTCAATGGCATTACGTTGTTGTTTTTCATTGTTCCACATGGTATCGATAGTACGCAATGTAGCTAGCAATGTAGAAGGAGTAACAATCACAATATTTTTTTCAAAAGCTTGATTATATAATTTATTGTCTTCGTTAATGGCAATAGCAAAAGCAGGCTCTATAGGTACAAAAAGTAAAACAAAATCAGGAGACTCTATGTCATATAAATCTTGGTAGTTTTTTTCTGAAAGCTGATCTACGTGACGCTTAAGGGCATTGATATGTTCTTTTAGATAATTCGCTTTTAGGTCATCATTATCTTCATTTACAAACCGTTCGTAAGCCGTAAGAGTTACTTTAGAATCGATAACCATTTTTTTATTATCGGGTAAATAAATAACTACATCGGGTAAAACTCGCTCTCCATTTTCTTTGGTAAAGCTTTGTTGAACAAAATATTCTCGATCTTTCTCAAGTCCGGATTTTTCTAAAACTCGTTCTAGTACCAATTCACCCCAATTTCCTTGCATTTTATTATCTCCTTTGAGTGCTTTGGTTAAGTTGGTAGCCTCTTTACTCATTTGTTCATTAAGATCTTTAAGTCCAAGAATCTGTTGTCGTAAAGCTGCGTGGTAATCTATACTCTCCTTGTGAGTTTGTTCTACTTTCTTCTCAAATGTATTGATCTTCTCCTGTAAAGGAGTAAGGATATTTTTAATATTCTCTTTATTCTGTTCTGTAAATTTATTTGACTTTTCGTCAAGAATCTTATTAGCAAGGTTTTCAAATTCTTTAGTGAATTTCTCCTGTAATTTTTCTACTTCGTCTTTTTGTTCTTGATTTTTAAGTTGAAGATTTTCAAATTCAGCATTACGACGAGTAAGCTCTGTATTCAGGAAATCTTTTTCTCTACGAATTTCTTCTCTTTCCTTACCGATTTCTGAAAGTTGATTTTCTGACGTTTTTTTATATTCCTCTAGCTGAAATTGCAATTGGTTTGCTCTTTCGCTAACTGTACTTTTTTCACTTCTGTTTTTTAACGAAGCAACATATTTACCAATAAAAAAACCTGTGATAATTGATATGATAATTACCCCAATGGCAATAATGATCGGTGTGTATTCTGACATGTAATTTTTTGTTTACCCAAAGATAAAGATAAGGAATCAAAATAATGATGGAAGTAAAGGTAAGTTTTTCTTCTTTTTGTTATGATTCATTCAGCTTATGGCGTTCTAGAATAGATAGATTTTTGACTACCAAATCATAAGAGTCATCTATCCATTTTTTGATTAATGAGTCTGGTACGGTATGATCCATCATAATTTTATTCCAGTGTTTTTTGTTCATATATGCAGGTGGTTGTACAGCCATATACGTTTCTCTAAGGTGTTCAACATCTTCTGGGTTACATTTTACACTGATAGCTTCAAAATTAGATATGTCAGTAGCAGTAAACATTTTCCCGAGTACTTTAAAGACTAATACATCAGGTAATTTCCCAAATGGAAATGATTCGGTTACTCCTTTTTTAGAAATACAATGCCCCCTATATTCTTCGATATTCATGCTATAAAAATTGAAGTTATTAATTCCTGACCTTATATCTTCCTGATTTGGTGTCAAAAATGATTAAGTCTTCTGGAAATAGACCAGAAAATGCTCTTGCTTGAACTAGTTCTTTGGGTCTTCCAAATTCAAAACCATCTTGATTCATTACAATCATTTTATCACACAACTGTATAGCAAAGTCAATCTCATGTGTCGAGAAAAGAATTGTCTTTTTGGTTTCGAAAGCAAGGCGTTTTAATAATTTCAGAATATATGCCTTATGATAAATATCTAGATGAGTAGTAGGTTCATCTAACATGATAAAAGGAGTGTCTTGTGCTATTGCCCGAGCAATAAGTACTTTTTGTAATTGACCATCGCTTAGCTCAAAACATCTCTTTTCTATCAAATCATTGATATGTGTAACCTCTATCGCTTTACGTATTTTTTCTATATCTTCATCGGCCATTTTACCAACCCAATTGGTATAAGGTTGCCTGCCCAATGCAACTAATTCTTGTACCGTAAGGTTTTTTGAAGCAATTTGTTCTGTAAGTACAATACTTAATTGAGAAGCCAGTTCTATAGATTTATATGATGACAGATCCTTGTCAGATAACAATACTTTACCATGTAGAGGAGGTTGTACATGAGATAAAGTACGAAGTAAAGTGGATTTTCCAATCCCATTAGCGCCTACCAATCCTATAAGCTCTCCTTCATGTAACTTCAAGTTGATATCAGCTGCAACTACATTAAGTTCTTTTTTGGTTCGATATCCAATGGATAGGTTTTCCGTTTTAAGTACAATATTTAAGATTTCAGGATCGATAGATTTAAGGTTTAATACTTTTCTTTATCAAATATAGACAATAGAATTTTAAACACTTTTTTGATACTTTTTCTTTCTAATAAATGCAAATAATACCCCAAATAAAGCAAGAATACCTAATGGGACTATCATATTAATCACTTGCCATTTGGTCTTGTTTTTAATTACTTTTTCGATATCCAAAAATGAAATTTTTATTTCTTTACTTCTAATTTCAACGAGACCAGAATCGTCTAATAGATAATTTACTGTATTTAAAAGAAATTCTTTATTACCATAGTTCAAATTCATAGCAGGATCAAATCCGAGAGGCAAGGGCTGTCCTTTACGCACTTGATTTTTAATAATGTCTCCATCAGCAACCACCACCATCTTTGTAGGTTTACTATCATCTACATGAGATGCTATTTTATAAGGTTTTATCCTGCTTTTATATACAGATTTAAAACTTCCTTCTAAAAGTACAGCGAGATTTTGAGGTCCTTCTGTATAACTTGTGATATCTGGTTTTTTTCTTATAATATTTTCTAATCTGATTTCTTTTGGGACACCTTCAGTTTTTGATTTATCAGAACTTGTAAGTAGTATAGTTTTCTTAATATTGTTTTTCAAGGTATCTAATTGATTAGAAAAGTCAAATTTTACAGATTCTATGTTTTTTACAATAGGATGATTACTAGTGCTTTTGGTTAATGATCCATAAAACCAGGGATAGGGTGTAAATTGGGTTTCGTTTCCTTGTCCTGATGCTAGTACCAATGGAGCAGAATATAAATCATTTACCAGAACAGGATTTATTCTTACACCATATGAGAATAAGGCATCTCCTAATCGTAAATCTTGCATAATTGCTACAGATGATCCCTCTGGATTCATCAGGCTATCAATTTCCATAGTGACAGATTCTGCAAGCCATAATGACTTACCACCATTCATAATAAATTGATCTAATACATATTTTTCTTTCTCAGAAAAAGCTATAGTAGGTTTGGCATTGATAATCATATCAAATTTTTGCAAGTCTTCTAATGTTTTTTCAGGACTTCCCGCAACCGAATCCAGAGTAAATGCACCGACAAAATAATAATTCTGTAAGGTTTTAATAAAATCTGCAATTTTGATATCTGGTAACTGACCATTACCTTTTAATACCGCTATTTTATACTTTTTTGGGTGAAGTAGTTTAGTTAGCCCATCTATAAATGCATATTCTAATTGTTGTATTGAACTGTTTACTCGTTCTTCGGTGGTTGCTCCAATCGTATTTTTGATCAAAGGAATTTTTACACTTTGATCCTTAAGGCTTATAAGTGCCCAGGGAACCACAGTTTCAATTTCAGTCTTTCCGCTCTCCTGTACGCTAACTTCCATCGGAGTTAACCCAAATCTTTGCAATTCTACAATAGTTTGAGAGCGTAATTCTTCTTCTTCAAGGGGGTTCGTGAAAATGTATTGTATATTGGAATTTAAAACATTAAACTCTTCTAATAATTGTTTTGTTTCTAATTGTAAACGCCTAAATTCTGAAGGGAAATCGCCCTCTAATAAGACTTCTATCAATATAGGAACATCTGCTTCTTCTATTATGTTTTTTGTAGCTTCAGAAAGAGTGAAACGCTGATCTTGAGTAAGATCAAAACGCTTATAGAATGTATTTCCTATTATACTTAATACAAAAGCAAATATCAATGTAATACTTGCAGGTTTAATTTTTTGTTTTAAAGAGCTTTTTTTTAGAACTACAATAGTAAGTGCAATAAATATCAATATACAACTTAAGAAATAGAAGACATCTCTTGTATCAAGAATACCTTCACTCATACGTTCATAATGTAATTGCATTCCAAATTGCCCTAAGGTTATATTGGGAGATCCAAATAATGTGTAATTTGCTAATCCACTAAATCCGAAATAGAAAACAAAACATAGAAATAAACCGACTAAAAAAGAAACGATTTGATTGTTGGTAATTGAAGAAGAAAATATCCCAATTGCAGTATATGACGAACCTAGCAGAAGCAAAGCGATGTATGATCCCAATGTACTACCTATGTCAAGATTACCAATGGGTTTTCCGAGTTGATATATAGTAAGAATATATAATAATGTAGGAATAATAGCAATAAGGATTAAAGAGAGGCTTCCCAAATATTTCCCAACTACCAAATGCCATTTTTGTATGGGTTTGGTAAATAATACTTCAAGAGTACCTTGTTTTTTCTCCTCGGCAAAACTTCTCATTGTCACAGCCGGAATTAAGAATAGTAGTACCCATGGAGCAATTTGAAAAAAAGGAGATAGATTTGCAAATCCACTGTCAAGAATATTGAACTGTCCTTTGAATACCCATAAGAAAAGGCCATTAAGCGTCAAAAATATAGCAATAACAAGATATCCTACTGCAGAGGAAAAAAAAGTATTAATTTCTTTACGTATTAATGCAAACATATTTTTTTAATTTCTAGTCTTTAAACAATTTAGGAGTACTATTTGCAATCTAAAAAATTATGCATCTACGACACTCCAAGCTTCAGGTCTTTGATTGAATTTGTTTTTGGTGTTTTTCCAAACTCCATTGAATAACGCAGAGTTTCTATAGTTATTGAGATGTTCTTCAGATTCCCAATGACTATACGTGAAAAATTGATTAGAATTCGTAATATCTTGTAGCAGTTTTAAGTGACTGCAACCTTCAAAATTTCGAATTTTATCCTTGTTTTGCTCAAAGACTTCTAAAAAAGCATCAATTTGATCGGGGATAAACCCCATTTTTACAATTCGTATTATCATTTTTTAAGTTTCAAAAGTAGTGACATAGAATACTAGTACTACGATTCATGTTTTTTTAGATTAGAGTCATTCAAAACTAATACTGACTGTATCTCTATAGTATAATCCAAATAGACTAGAAGCCCCACCAACGGTTTTAGGATTACTCTTATAAATTGCTAATTCTAAATATCCAGAAGAATTAAAGACAGCTAGTTTTTTACCATCTTCTTCGCGTTTACCTTTTTCGATATCAAAATTGATAGCATCACTGTATCGTTCATATACATTTTCAAATACAGCTGTACGAGCAGTAATTTTAAACTTCCTTCCTTTACCTATTTCTTCAAATAGTTTTCGGGTAATATTGGTTACCAGATTTCCATAATTGTCAATATAAATAATACTTCCAACAATTTGAGTACCTCCAACATTTACAATAGGGGTCATTCCTTTGATGGTTTTAATTTCAGTTATTGTTTTTCCAATAACTTCAAGTGTACCTCCTCGGGCAATGTGGCAAGCTACGTTTACAAAAACATCTAATACAGGGAAATTTGAAGCAATAGCATCATGAATATTTATCTCTACCACTTTTTCAGGATTAAACTCTGATGTAATCAAACAAATGAGTCCGTTATTAGCACATATAAAATAATGATCATCTAATTTTACTGCGATATGTTTATTTTCGGGATTAAGCTCGCTATCTATTCCAACAATATGTATACTACCTTTTGGAAAGCTTTTATAAGCGTTCTGTATTATATATGCAGCTTCTGTGATATGAAATGGAGAGATTTCATGAGATATATCAACAACTCTGGCTTCCGGTAATTCTGTATAAATAGCACCTTTTACAGCAGACACAAAATGATCTTTGATTCCGAAATCTGTAGTTAAGGTGATAATTGGCATGTACAAGAATTGTTAATATCTTTTGGCTGTAAGCGTTTAAAAATATGTAAATTTGTTATGAAGTTACTCAAAGTTTTTCTTTGGACTACAAAATGATGATAAAACCATCGTATTTACTGCTTTTTGATCACTTCATTGATTGTGATACTTTAAGCATTTTGCTTCGTTTTAATTTTTTATTTTGCTTTCCCGACAAAACTTAAACAACTTTAGCAAACTTAGTCAATCCTAAAAAAAAATCATACTAAAATCCACATAGCTTTTGAACGAACTTATAATTGAACTTACAGAAATTAATCCGAGAGAGTTTTTCGGACTTCAGAATAGCAATATTCAGTTATTAAAAAAATACTTCCCTAAGTTAAAAATTGTTGCGAGAGGTAGTAAAATGAAAGTATATGGAGATGAGGATTTACTCGAAGAGTTTGATTTACGTCTTAACATGCTACTTGAACATTTTGGAAAATATAATAAATTAGATGAAAATGTAATTGAACGTATATTGACCAGTGATAGTAAAGCTGATTATGAGACATCTGCAAATAGTGGAGAAACATTATTGCACGGAGTTGGAGGAAAGTTAATCAAAGCACAAACAGCTAATCAACGTAAACTTGTTGAGTCATCTAATAAAAATGATATGGTTTTTGCCATAGGACCTGCAGGTACTGGAAAAACATATACAGGTGTTGCGTTGGCAGTTAAAGCATTAAAAGAAAAGCAAGTAAAACGAATTATACTTACTCGCCCTGCTGTAGAAGCAGGAGAAAACCTGGGTTTTTTACCAGGAGATCTAAAAGAAAAACTAGATCCTTATATGCAACCACTATATGATGCGTTAAGGGATATGATTCCTAGTGAAAAGTTAGATAGCTTTATAGAAAAAGGAGTCATTCAGATTGCACCAATGGCATTTATGAGAGGAAGAACCTTAGATAATGCTTTTGTTATTCTTGATGAAGCACAAAATACAACACATGCTCAGATGAAAATGTTCTTAACCCGTATGGGTAAGAATGCTAAATTTATTATCACAGGAGATCCTGGGCAGATAGATCTGCCAAGAAGAGTAACTTCTGGGCTTAAAGAGGCATTATTAGTACTAAAAAATATTCAAGGGATTGGTATGATTTATCTTGATGACAAAGATGTGATTCGCCATAGACTTGTTAAAAAGGTAATTGCTGCATATAAGGATATAGAAAATAGAAATGGATAAATATTTTAGGCTTTAATTCGATTAGGATTAAAACTTAAAACATGAAATTAACTAATGAATACAATAGTAGATACAAACTATAATTTCCCAAATCAAAAGTCTGTTTATAAGGGAAAAGTGAGAGAAGTATATAGTATAAATGATGAGCTTTTGGTTATGATTGCAACTGATCGCTTATCAGCATTTGATGTGGTAATGCCCAGAGGTATTCCTTTTAAAGGTCAAATACTCAATCAGATTGCTACCAAAATGATGAAGGCTACTGAAGATTTGGTGCCGAACTGGCTAATTGCTACTCCAGACCCAAATGTTGCTGTTGGTCATCTTTGTTCACCTTTTAAGGTAGAAATGGTGATTCGAGGATATCTTTCTGGTCATGCTGCACGCGAATATAAGACCGGAAAAAGAATGTTATGTGGAGTTGATATGCCCGAAGGAATGAAAGAGAATGATAAATTTCCAGAACCAATTATTACTCCTTCGACCAAAGCAGATAATGGAGAACATGACGAAGATATCTCTAGAGAAGAGATATTATCAAAAGGAATAGTTTCTGAAGAAGATTATGTGATTCTTGAAGAATACACACGCAAACTTTTTCAACGAGGATCAGAAATAGCAACAGAGCGTGGATTAATTTTGGTGGATACCAAATATGAATTTGGAAAAACAAAAGAAGGAGAAATTGTTTTGATAGACGAAATACATACTCCGGATTCTTCTAGATATTTTTATGCCGAAGGATATGAAGAAAGACAGCAAAAAGGAGAGTCACAAAAGCAATTATCAAAAGAGTTTGTAAGACAATGGTTGATTAGTAATGGTTTTCAAGGTAAAGAAGGTCAGCAGATACCAGAAATGACTGATGAATATATTCATTCGGTTTCTGAACGTTATATTGAATTATATGAAAATATCACAGGCATTCCTTTTGAAAAAGGGGATGTTACCAATATAGAGCAGCGTATAGAAAAGAACGTATTGGCATATTTATAAGTGTATTCTTTTTCTGCTTTTAAAATTTAAAAGAAAGCTGATCTTTTTTTATAAGAGATTAGCTTTTTATTTCTATAAAAAATAAAGAATCAATCAAGGATAAAATACATATTAATTCTGCGCAATGAGGACCATAGTCAGAACATAATCCAGTCCTTGGATCAATATATTGTTTTCTACCCTCCATTAATAGATATTTGTTGTTTTCTGTTTAGTTTTTCAATACTATTAAGGTTTATTTTTTTTACCTTATACAGGTTTTAAAAGTTAGTATTCTTTTAAAGATATATGAAAAGTTTTGTTTTTTGATACGGTATTAACTCAATTAACAGTATAATATACAATATATAACTATTAGAATATTCGAAATGATATAATAAAACTTTCCATTTCTTAGTATGAAAAAGTTGTATTCAAAAATAAAAAAAGCTAATCAAATATTAATATTTTGATTTTCTGGGGTAAAAAATGATTAGTTGTACAATGATTCCAATAAAAATCAAAAAAGTGATTTCTACTTTTAAGAGTACTTTATCTATACTAAGTAATTTTTGATTCATTCTTGGAAGTTGTAATTGTGCATTATCTTTGAACTTAATATTTGCCAGAGCATCTATATTTTCTAGTATAAGATCAATGATAATGTTCATTTCTGAATGTACTTTTTTTACAGTTTCATGTGTCTTGCCCGCAATGGATTCTTCTAGATCCAGTAACCTGATATATTTTTTTTCTAAATTATTAAAATGTAGCGATTCCTTTGTTGTTAGTGTCGTGGCTCTAAAGTCGGTTAACAATTGTTTAATTGTTATACTTTCCCCGAAATTATTAGAAAATGTAGTATTAGTATTTAACTGTAATCGTTTTAGGTTGAAAAGATGATTCAGTTTATACACATAGTGTTGAGTAATTACATGATCTTTATATGATGAGTCTAAAGAGCTTAGTACCATTGATAAGTGTCTTTGATTTAGCCAATTAGTTGTAAGAACCAAGATTACTACCAAAAATATTGCTTTAATCAGACGAAAATTAAAAAATAAGACTGATTTTATCGCTATAATTTTTTTGTATATTTTTATTATACTATTCATCGAAACTGCAACATAAGGTAGGTTTTCAATACGCTTCGCAAGTATTTAATTTTATTTTTTATGTCCTGGTTCATAAATTAATCTTAAAAATGTACTGAATCTTTCATTCTTTCTACTTATCGGAATACCTGTCACTATTCCGATCAATAAGTCGTTCGTTATTCCAACTCGCATTTGTGGTCTTATCGTCATATCAAAGTCTAACTCATTCACATTTTTATTGAACTCAATACCAATGAAATTTCTGGTACCACTTATCATATAATGTATATTGGAGTTTATTTGCCAATTTGTATCAATAACACCATTAGAAAAATGGTGGATAAATTGAGGTCCGGTATATAGTAATGTATGAAAATTTTGCCCCCATCTCTTTGCAACGATATAAAATGGATTATAGACATTACCTGTAAATAGTGTTTTCTTTCCGTAGTTGTCGAACTCGGTCATCTCAAACTCATGGATATATCCAATGGCCATAGAAGTATTAAGCTTTTCTGATACAAAAAAAGAATATTGTGCTGCAAGTTTTAAACTGTTTAGGTTGCTGGAAGGTGCGTTTCCGTTTTGGGATGATGGATAAATGGAAAAAGGCAGTTCAACTTCCAAACCCAGTCTATCTATAGGGGCCCATTCATATTCTACTAAGGCTTCATATTCATCATATACGTTTCTATCGGTAATACCAAATCCAACGTTCCATTCTTTTTCACCTTTTCTTGCGCCCAAATCTCTTATTAAATCAATATATAGGGGTTCGGCATGAAAATTTTTAATGGGCTCCTTTTTTTCGATTTCTTGTATATAAATACTATCCTTGGTTTGTTTTCCTGATTCTTGCGCCTTGACTTTTGCCAATGCGAATAATGTAAAAATAATTGTAAGTCTCATTTTTAATTTATGATTGCTGAAATGAAGTTTATTAATAACTTTTTACGGTCATTTTATGTGAGTTATACAGGAAGATTAATCTGTAGCTATTTTACTGTGATTTTTTGCAACTCAATTTTTAAAATAGATTTTTACTATTTCGATAAAATACCTACTATATCTAAGTTAAGAAAACCCTTTTTTAGGAGAAAAAAATGACCTCATATTAATTTTCTTTAATACTGTTTAGCCCAATCTTCCTCTTCCTTTGTAAGATTTATTTGATATACTTTAGGCACATTTTTTAAAATAAAATACAAGGGGTCAAATGTAGAATTATGCGAAAAATCCAAATCTCCTTTTTGAGGTACTACTGCAATTTGTATTTGGTGTTCATCCCTAAAGTTTTTAAAAGCGTATGAATTGACCCCAATGAATAACTCTATTAGAATTGAATTAATGTTTATATAATATCTATTAACAAGTTTGTTTTTTGCTTTAGAAAATTCCTCACTATTAAGTTCAGCTATAATTTCTTTCGAAGAGAATCTGTAAAGATCACCCTCCCAAACAGGTAATCGATATGGATATACCAGTATAAGATTAACTATTTCTTTAGGGTATAGATTAAAAGCGTATTCTGCTAATTTTAATGATTTGATGCTAAAGTCTGTAGGAATCAATATTTTTTTCATAATGCTCGTATTTTATTTTGATTACAATAGTAATCCCGAGACATTAAAAAAAGATAAGAATGAGATTGGAATGAGATTAAAATTTTAACTAGCTATCGTTAACCCTTGATCAACATTAGGTAACTGTACTAAGACTTGTGTTCCTTGTCCTATTTCTGAATGAATTTTTAGCTCTCCACCGTGAAGATGTATTATTTTATGGGATAGGGGAAGTCCAAAACCAAACCCTTCATAAGCCCTTGCATTCGAGCCTCGGTAAAAAGGTTCAAAAATATTTTTAACATCATCTTTGGGTATGCCGATACCTTTATCCTTTATAGAGATGAGAATTGAATTCTCCTTTGCCTTAAGACTAAGGTCAACTTTTGCATTTTTTGAATATTTCAATGCATTGTCTAAAATATTTAGTAAAGCTACCTTTATAAGGTCGTGGTTTCCTTGAAAAATGAGCTTATCAGGATTTTTGGGCAAAAATTGAAAATCACAATTTATTTTGTTTGAAATGGAAGTGTCAAAACTTGTTTTTAATTCGGTTACAAGCTCATCAGCTCGTATATGTTCAATAATCAAACCTTTTGAATCAGATTCGGTATGGGCCAGTTCAAGAAGAGCATTGATAAGCTCATTAAGTCGTAAAGCTTCTTTTTCAATGGTTTGAAGTGTAACAATATATTCTTGTTTAGTTCTAGTACTGTTAAGCGCAATCTCTGATTGACCAATGATAGCTGTTAAAGGATTCTTGAGTTCATGTGAGGCATTATGTATAAAACTGCTTTTCATTTCAAAAGAAGTTTCGAGCCTATCCAACATATTGTTGAATGTTCTAGATAGTTCACCTAATTCATCTTTTTTATGTCCGTTGGCCAATCGCAGGTCAAGATTTTTTGCCCTTATTCTGTTTACCTGATTTGTGATATCAGAAATAGGCTTTAAAACTTCCTTTGCATAATAGCGCCCAATTACTAAAAGTATGATCAAACTCAATACATATCCAGTTAACAGTGTTCTTAAGAGATTTTGCATTTTTGCAGATCCGTAAAGATCTTCTGCAGAAAGTACTACAATAAAATCTCCCTGATTATCCTTATAAAGAATAGCTGTATAATGTTTTTTCTCTATTTTGGCCTCTGCATATCCGGAGGCAAAGACTTCATTAAAGAATTCCATTTTCAATAAGGATTCGGGAGATGAAACCAAAGTTTTTCGAACCATATCGACTTTCAAAATATCTTCTTTCTCGTTAGGTAAGATTTGTAAGTGTTTTTTACGTATATCTTCGTATATATTTGTACTTAATTCATCTTCTTCTAAATACGTCTGTGCTGCAATTGATGCCCTTTGCTTTAATCTAAGATAAAATTCATTTTCTGTATAATGTTTTACAGAAAAATAGATAAATAAAAATATTGACAGCAGTAACAAGGCAGTGAGCAATACAAACATTAATGTTATTTTATTTCTAATCTTCATTGTCAGCAGGCTCACGCAAAGTATATCCCATACCGATTACTGTATGGATTAGTTTTGGTTTACAATCCTTATCTATTTTGTTTCTAAGGTAATTGACATAAACGTCAACGACATTGGTTCCAGGATTAAAGCTAATATCCCATACATTTTCAAGGATATCGATACGGCTCAAAACCCTATTCTTGTTTTTTAATAAAAACTCGAGTAAACGGAATTCTGTGGAGGTTAATTTGATTTCATCGCCAGATCTTTTTACTATTTTGGCGTCTTTGTCAAGTTCTAGGTCGAGTATAGTTAATTTTTGGTTTATGACAATTGAAGATTCATGTCGTCTTGACAATGCTCGGATACGGGCCAATAGTTCTTTAAATTTAAAAGGTTTTACCAGATAGTCGTCGGCTCCTGAATCTAGACCTTTGACTATATTTTCGGTTGTTCCTAGTGCTGTGAGCATTATAATGGGTAGATTTTTATAACCAAGTTCCCTGATTTTTTCAGCTATTAAAATCCCGCTCATACCTGGTAAAATAACATCAAGAATAAGCAAATCTATTTCTTTCTGTTTTAACAGTTCCAAACCTTGTAGACTTTCATAAGCTAAAAAAACTTCATATCCCGATTCACACAATCCTTGCTTAATAAAAGCAGCTACATTCTGTTCATCTTCTATAACCAATATTCGTTTGATCATGTGTGTGTGCCCGATAGTATTTGGAATAGTATGGGTTTTAAAATCATAAAGCTAAAAATTAAGCCTCAGGGTTCATTGCGAATGAGATTAGAATAGTATTAGAATTTTAAAACAGTATCCGTATGATTTTTAATACAACATACTGAATTATCCTTTTAATTAGAATCTACCTTTAAGGTTTATAATATTTTTTAACATAACATAGGTTAATAGTTATTATTCCTTTAAAGATATATGTAAAGCTTTGTTTTTTGATATGGCATTACCACAATTAACAATTTTACAAGAAATGTATAATGTAATGTTTAAAAACAAAGTTACTTAGTAATCAGGCAACTTTATATTCTAATAGCTGTACACTATCATGTAAACGTTCTTTTACAATATTCATCATACGTTTATTTAAAGCCGAAGAATTTTTGATATAAATAAGATATTCTTCTACTGTAAATTGCCCAATAATCATCCCTTTAAGGCTATTCCTGAATTTCATATCCTTTTGAATAGCATTTTCGATGAAATCAAAACGCTTTTCT
Source organism: Aquimarina algiphila (assembly GCF_007489275.1). GTDB lineage: Bacteria > Bacteroidota > Bacteroidia > Flavobacteriales > Flavobacteriaceae > Aquimarina > Aquimarina algiphila. The sequence goes on along the minus strand of NZ_VLNR01000004.1, from coordinate 128,267 downwards.
AAGGTTAATTCGTAGAACGTATTTTTTCTTTTTGTAATATAATTTTTAAATACTTCAATTAATAAGTCTCCTTGTAGTTTTATGATAGGCCGAATTGTTTTATTCTGAAACTGCTCATCATTAGACATGTTTTTAGAAACTTTAGCATTTAATAATTGAGGACGTATTGCCAATAAATTTGATTCCCTGTTTTCCATAATAAAGAAGGTTTACTAAAAATACTTAATTGTGGTACTCAAAATCAAGATCTGAATTAGAGTTTTAAACTAGTTATAAACAATAATGGCTTAAATTTAAATCTAATGTACCCTTTTTATAAGTGTGTTATATTATCTTAATGCTAACTTATATATACATTACACCCCTCCTGGGAGGGGTGTAATAGATCATAAAACTATAGATGTTATTTAGTCAAAAACTTCTCTTTATCTAAAATTTCGGCAGTAGTATTTCCTGATTTTTCCAGATATTTGTTAAGTTTTGCGATTTGTTTGTTATTAATTTTTTCGTAAGCAGTTTTCCCTTCATTTAGCCTTTTCTCCAAAACTTCTTTATTCTCTATTTGTGAGAAAGAAGGTTTCTCGAATTGATCTGCAACTTCTCCATACAATTTTGATAGCTTTTCTCTTAATTGAGGTTCTGCTTCGTTAACATAATTATCTCCTGTTGTAACTACCAGAGTTTCTTTTAGAGCATTTAATGTTGCAATTACGGCAGAAGTAACTTTTTGCGATGCAGGATCCTTTTTAGCAATTCCCTCTGCTTTTTTAATGTTTTGATCAATTTTATATACCAAATATGCTAAATCCTCCATGTCATCAAATAACTCTTTTGTTATTTTACGATGTACAATTCTATCATTTTCTGTAATTAAGGATTTAGGATCATTTTGTAGCGTTATAGTGCTTTCATATTGCTTTTTACCTTTGGTAAGTATAACCTTATAGGTTCCTGAAGGAGCTCGCGGAGCCGTAAATCCTCCAAAAGTAAATGTCTTTCCTGCTGCGACCTTTGGTGCTTTTTTCCTAAAATTCCAATCTACAATATTAATTCCTTTACTTTTACCGGGAACAAGACTAACGATTTCATTTCCATTTTGATCCTGAATAGAAAGAGTCATTTTTCCGAAGGTATGTCTCTTTTTGAGGTAGTAAATAATTTTTGCCGAAGCACTTGGATTATCACCAACAAATTGAAGCTCTGTGCTTCCTCCTCCAAAACCGCCTTCTTCTTTTATGGCAAACGACTTGGTATCAAAAAAATGAACATCTTTAATAAGTACCTCTTGGTTTATTTGCCTTAAGGGAGAAATATCATCTATAATGATAACACCTCTACCATGAGTTCCTAAAACAAGGTCATTACTTTTTTTCTGTAGATCAATAAAATGAACTGCTGTTGCAGGCATGTTATTAGTGAAACGAGACCAGTTTTTACCACCATTAATAGTAATAAATAATCCAAACTCGGTACCAAGGTATAATAAGTCTTCATTGACATAATCTTCTTGGATATTTCTTGCAAAACCAATGATTTCATCAGTAACAATGGATTTCCATGTTTTTCCAAAATCAGAAGTTTTGTACACATAAGTAGTCATATCTCCAGATGCGTGACCATCAAAAACAGCATATGCAGTAGCTTTATTATGTGTGCTGGCTTCGATGTGATATACCCATGTGTTTTTTGGCAATCCTTGAATATTTGCAACAGTATTGGTCCAGGTAACCCCGCCATCTTGCGTAACTTGTACGTTACCATCATCGGTTCCTACCCAAATAATTTTTTGATCTATAGGTGATTCTGCAATTGTAAAAATTGTAGTATGTGTTTCTGCACCGGATTTGTCTACCGAGATACCTCCGGACTCTTTATCCTGTTTTGCAGGATCATTGGTAGTAAGGTCTGGGGATATTTTTTTCCAATTATCTCCCATGTCTTCGCTTACATGAAGAAATTGACTTCCCATGTAAAAGCGATCGGGTTGATGATTACTTACTGCCATTGGAGCGTTCCAATTAAAGCGTAAATCAGCTTCTCCTTTAATAGGGAGAGGTTGTACATTTTTGGTGTAATTTTTATCCACATCATATCTCCATACATTTTGCGCTCCCTGCATCTCAGAATAAATAATGTTTTTTGATGGATGTTTTAAAACTCTAAACCCATCTCCGACACCTACGCGTTTCCAATCGCGAGCTTCTATTCCCCCGGGAGAGGAAGAGGGACCCCACCATGAACCATTGTCTTGTAGTCCTCCATAAATATTATAGGGTTCTTCATTGTCTACACTAATATGATAAAATTGGGATACAGGCAGATTATCTACCATATCCAAGGTAGCACCACCATCCCAACTTCTGTAAACACCGCCATCGGTTCCAACATACATAGCATCAGGATTATTAATATCAAAAACAATATCGTGTATATCTGCATGCATATCCCCAAGATTTTTGAAAGTCTTTCCTCCATCTCTGGATATGGATCCAAACAAACCTCCTTTTACCAGAATATCTGGATTTTTTGGATGAACCACTAATCTTGAGAAATAGAATGGCCTTACTACAAGTCCAAAATCTCCATTGAGTAGTTTCCAGTTTGCACCAGCATCATCAGATCTATATAATCCTTTATTTTCTTTACTTTCTACAACAGCAAATACTATTTTAGAGTTAGAAGGAGCAATAGCAATCGCAAATCTCCCTAAGTCACCTTTGGGAAAGCCATTATGAATTTTGTTCCATGTTTTTCCTGCATCTGTAGATTTATATAATGCGCTCTCTGGTCCTCCAGAATTAAAACCCCATGCGGTTCTCCTAAATTCCCACATTGCTGCGTACAATGTATTTGGATCATTAGGATCCATGATAAGATCATTAACTCCGGTTTTTTCATTAACATACAATATTTTATTCCATGTTTTTCCGCCGTCTGTAGTCTTATATACTCCTCTGTCTGGGCTATCACCCCATAGAGCACCCATGACACCAACATATACTTCGTTCGAATTTTTTGGATTGATCTCGATGCTGCTAATTCGTTCTGAATTTTCGAATCCCATCTTTTTCCAGTTAGCGCCTCCATCTGAAGATTTATATAAACCGTCACCGATAGAAACACTATTTCTTGTCCAGATTTCACCTGTTCCTACCCATACAGTTTTATCGGGATCATTAGGATCAATGGCAACCACACCAATAGATTGAGCATGGTCATCAAAGACTGAAGTAAATGAAGCACCTGCATTTTCAGATTTCCAAACACCACCACCTGCAGTTCCTGCATAAAGTACTTTAGAATTTGTAGGGTGATTTTCTAGATCAATTATTCTACCGCTCATAAGAGCAGGACCGATTTGTCGTGCCTCTAAATTGCCAAAAAGCTCTTTTCCTTTTAAGACAATATCCTGAGATTGTATACTTATTGAATATAGAATACAAATAGCCGCAACAATTGTTTTTTTATACATAATTGTTTTGATTGGTTTAGTGTGAATAAAAAATCCCCAAAAAAATAATTTTTTGGGGATTATAATAGATGTAGATTATTTTTTTTCTGGAAAAGCAAAAACTGCAGCATCAACTTCAGGATTTAACTTAATTTCTTTAAAGCCCAGAGTTTGAAATTGATTACTTATAGTAAATGGAAAATATACTCCGTTTACTTCCTGGTAGTCACTAACAGAAGACTTTACAGTTTGACCTTTCATTGGACCTTCATTGATCTCTGACTCTATTATTATAGGAACAAAGTTTTCTGTGTCAAAATAGTAATGAGAAATATTAGGTTTTGATTCTCCGTTGATAAGAATTGGATCTTTAGTAAGTTTTATTTTAAATGTTTCTGTACCATCTATAGTTTCTTTGCCAATTAACTCTACGGTATATCCTTTTTCTTTATAGTTTAATAATGGGTCTGGGAAATCTTTGACTTGTTTTTTAATATTTTCGGTTGCTTCATTATCCCTTTTTTCTGCCTCCATAGTTTGTTGATTTCTTTCCCATGATGTTTCTCCATCAAAAGCAGACCATACCATTCTATTACCTTGAAGTTCGATTGTAACTACTTGTTTACCATTTTTTGTTGCTACTTGTTCAAATGGAATTTCCATATTTTGCATTTTCATGACTCCAACCATTTCAATACCTTCTAACTTTTCCCAGTTTTCTTTTCCACCGGTATTTTCAAAATAATTGTTTATGATTTCGTCAGCTGTCTGAGCGTAAAAAGAAGATGATATAGCTAAAACAAAAGCTACCAAAATTGATTTTAAAGCATTCATTGTTGTAAGTTTTTATGATGTTGTTATAAAGTTAGTTAACCAAATCATATTTTTGTTACACTTTATATTAATCTTTTTTTAATAATTGATATGCAGTTTGGCAAAGTAGAATATCCAGAAACAATTGATTTCACCTTACCAGAGGATGATGAGAATACTGGAAGAATTTTAAAAGAAACCGCTTCAGGAAACCTATCTATACATGTTGGTTGCGCAAAATGGAACAGACAAGATTTGAAAGGTTTTTATCCCAGAGGAACAAAAGATGAGTTAGAATATTATTCTAGACAATTTAATTGTATAGAACTAAATGCTACTTTTTATAGGATATTTCCTGAAGAACAATTTAAAAAATGGTACGATAAAACGCCTGCGGGATTTAAATTTTTCCCCAAACTTGTACAAAACATATCACATTTGAAAAGATTAAACGAAGATGTACAACCTTATGTAGATCAATACTTGTCTAATGTGATTCATTTAAAAGAAAAATTAGGAACTATATTTTTACAGTTACACGGTAATTTTGGTCCCAAGAATTTTGATAGAGTTATTCGGTTTATAGAACAATGGCCTAAAGAAATACGACTTGCAGTAGAGTTTAGGCATACCGACTGGTTTAATGATACTGTAGTAGCAAATGATTTATATACCCTTCTGGAAAATAATAACGTTGCTAATATTATTACTGATACCGCTGGAAGAAGAGATTTGTTACACATGCGCTTAACCAATAATGAAGCATTTATACGATATGTAGGAGCAAACCATGAAACTGATTATACAAGACTTGATGATTGGATTAAAAGACTTGGTGAGTGGAAAGAGCAAGGAATTTCTAATATACATTTTTTTGTACATCAGAATATTGAAAAAGAGTCTCCATTATTGTCGAAGTATTTTATTTCTAAATTAAATGAACATTTGAATGTAGATTTAAGTTTACCAAGTCATCTATCTGATGATTTATCTCTTTTTTAGGAGTAAAAAAGGATACCTAATTTTGAATCTAGATGATATAGCGTACAGTTTTTGCATATCAGATTGTTAAAAAAACAAGATGTCTTGTATTTCATCGATTTTATTTGTACTTTGCCGATGTTATTAAAAGAGAAATAAAGTTTAAATCCGTTTTTATTTAAGAAATAGATTTACTTTGAAATGAAAGTTAATAGCGAATAATTATAAAATCATGCCCCATATGACTAAACAACTACGTACTATATCTTTATTTTTTGTTTTATTTAGTTTCTTTGCTATGACTGCACAAAGTCAGCAATTAGCAGAACATTCTACAGACTATTTGGTGTTATCTTCAAAAACAAAAAATGTTTTGAACTCGGCGAAACTTCAAAAGAAAGTTTTTTCTGACAATATTGATTCTCAAAAACACAGTCATGATCATGAAGACGAATTTCATGTGCATGATCATAAAGTGGTATTATTAGATATCATTTCTTCTGAAGAGAACTCAGATTTTAATTGCTCTGGAGGTTTTTGTATGAATAGATCTCATTTTCATAAAAAAGGTTTGACTTTAAAAAGACAATTTTTTGAATACTTCATGAGTATTTCTTGTTAGTTTAGATGACTTAAATACGTTATTTTTTGATTAAGTTGAATTATGAAAAGATATTAAATTACTTTTGCAGCTTAAATCAGATATGTATGACATTTTTAGAGTTAGGGGTCTCCAAAGACCTTAACAAAGGTCTTAAGGAAATGGGGATTAGTATTCCTACAAAGATTCAAGAACAAGCAATTCCGGTTCTGATGAATCGTCAGACTGATTTTATTGGAAAAGCTCAAACCGGAACAGGAAAAACAGCGGCCTTCGGAATTCCGTTATTATCACAAATAGATCCTTCAAAAAAACATGTCCAGGCTTTAATTCTGGCACCGACACGTGAACTAGGACAGCAAATAGCAAAACAACTTTTTAAGTTTACCAAGTATACAGATAAGATTTTTACAGAATCTGTTTATGGTGGTGAGAAAATCGAACGACAAATATCCAGACTTACCAGACCGACGCATATTGTTGTGGCAACTCCAGGACGACTTATCGATCTTATAAAGAGGAAGGCGGTAGATATTTCTAAAATAGATACTCTGGTTATGGATGAAGCAGATGAGATGTTAAGTATGGGGTTTAAAAAGGAGTTGACTACAATTCTAAGTCAAACTAAAGGTTATAGGAACGTTTGGCTTTTTTCGGCGACAATACCTTCTTCTTTAAATGAAATTATTGATTCTTATGTGAATAAAAACGCTATTAGAGTCAGCATAGATAAAGAAGATGCAGTCAATAAAGGTATACATCATCAATTTGTAGTAGGAGATGAGATTAATAAGTTAGACACGCTTACTTATTTCTTAAAAACAGAAAAAGAGGGGAGAGGTATTATTTTCACAAGAACAAAGGTTGCTGCAAGAACGCTTCACAAACAATTAAAAGCTAAGAATTATGAAGTTGGCTTGCTTGAGGGAGAAATGACCCAGAAAGATAGGGATAAAGTGATGAGAGCTTTTAGAAAGAAAACATTACAGTTGTTGGTGTCGACAGATGTTGCTGCAAGAGGAATAGATGTTGCAAATTTATCTTTTGTACTTCATTATCAATTACCAGATCAAACAGAGTATTATACACATAGAAGCGGGAGAACTGCACGAGCAGGAAAAACTGGAATTTCTTTAGCATTAGTGACCAAATCAGAAGTGCAGACTATTCGAGAATTAGAAAAACAATTAGGAATACGTTTTAGCCAGATTCGATAATTAAAAAAATCTTTGTTGTAAATTAAGAAGTCTGTCTTTTATCAAATGAGGAAGAGGTTATATTTGATATTACAGATATAAGTTTATCAAAATTTACAGGTTTAGAAAAGTAATTATCAAAACCGATATTTATAAAACGTTGCTCATCTCCTGGCATAGCATAAGCGGTTACAGCAAATACGGGTATGTTTTTAAGGATTTCCAATTTGCGAAACCTTTGTAATAATTCGCAACCATCCATTTGATTAAGTCCCAGATTAATATCAACTAAGATAAGATCCAGATTTTCTTCTTTTACTACTTTTAGTGCTTGCGAACCATTTTCTGCAATGATAACATTAGAGTCATTTTTGGATAACATCTTATCCATTACCATTGCATTTATTTTATTATCTTCTACGTAAAGAACATTCATAGGCATTTTGGAATTATAATTTTAAACTCGGTACCCTTACCTATTTTACTTTTGACTTTAATTTTTCCGTCCAGTATTTCAATATATCGTTTTGACAAACTTAATCCCATACCAGTCCCTTCATATTTTCGACTTAGACCAATACTTTCTTGCATAAAAGGGTCAAAAATCTTTTTTAGATTCTCTTTATCTATTCCAATACCAGTATCAGTTATCGAAATATAAACATTATTTTTTGATTTTTCTGATTTGATCTTTATAATTATACTTCCAGTATTGGTGTATTTTATTGCATTATGGATGATATTATTTAAGGCAGTTCTAAAGAGATCTTCATCAACATTTATTTGAGGGCAAGCTTGATCTAATTCTAATTGATATAGTAGTCTTTTTGCTTCTGCCATATGTTTATACTCTCTAAATGAGGTTTCTACGGTGTAGTTGGTGTCTATTTCTTGAAGATTGAGATTATTTCTGATAGCTTCAATCTCACTAAAATTTGATAAGTTGTTTATGGTATTTAGAAGCCTGTTTTTACTTTCTTCCAGGTATTCTAATAATTTTTCTCTTTCTTCAGCTTTATCTTCATCAAGTAAAAGTCTGCTTACGGTCATGATACCATTTAAAGGCGTTCTGATTTCATGACTAAAATTAGATAATATGTTTGATTTCAAGCTATTGAGTTCTTGTTCTTTTATATGAGATTCTTTAATAGCTATTTCTGCAAGCTTTTGCTCAGTAATATCATGAAAACTAACGAGAACAGAATTTACCGTTTTTTCCTGATCCAAAATAGGGGTGTATTTTGATTCTAACCATTGCGTATTGCCATTGTGTGTAATACGCTCAATTTCTTTTTTTACAATATTTCCTTTTAGTGCTTCATTAAATTCGTGAGCAAAGGAATTTTTAAAATTGAGAGGCATAACATCAATAAACCTAGACTGTACTTTATTAGGATTTACCTTAAAATCTCTCTCTATAATCTTTACAGACTTATCATCTGTCATTAAAATCTCACCTTTGGTATTAAGCAAAACAGTATATGCAAATCCATTATTTACCATTGCCTGTAATCTGTTTTTACTTTCTACAATAGTACGTTCATTAATTTTTTTTTGATGCACATCGATCAAATTACCAATCATTCTTGTAGTCTCCCCTTTTTTATTTTTTCTACGGAAACCATAAACTTCGTAATGTCGAAATCCCCCCTGAAGATGTTTTAAACGGTAATGATTATAGTAATGATTACCTTCCTGATTAAGATTTTTGATATGTCTTTGATTAGCATCTTTCAAATCATCAGGATGTATCATTTTGGTAAATTCTTTTTCGGCAACAAAGTCCTGATCCAGTGGTAACCCCAGCATTTTTTTGAAATCAATACTGTAAAAAACTTCATTTTTTGCAATATGATGATCGAATAATCCAGATTGTATTCCTTTTAAAGCTAAATGTTTGGTCTCTTCACTATATTTTAATCGTTCAATATAATTATGTCTATCTGTGACATCTGCAATGGTACCGTTTACAAAAATTACTTCATTTTTATAGATAACAGGTTGACCAACTACTTTTACCCATTTTTCATTTCCTTTTTCAGTAATAATTTTTTCGGTATACTCGTAAGGTCTCTTTTCTTTAATAAGTGTATCAAGATAATTTTCGACTCTGGCTCTAGAATCTTTTGGATAAAAACTAGCTCCTTTTTCTCTGGTCATGGAAATATTCGGGTCTGCTTCCTTAATAAGGTAACATCCTTTTGACCAATACATTTCATTATTTTTTGGATTAAAATACCATGCACCAGTTTTAGTAAGTTTAGAAATGGTTAATAAAGCTCGATGTTCTTTATATTCCTTTGTGGTATCAATTCCTGCAGCATATATCAGATTGTTGTGTAGAGTAAAATCAAATTTTAAAGATAAAACACCATCTTTTCCAGAGGGAAAACTAAAAGATTCATTAATCATTCGATTTTTGTCAGAAAGACAACAAACTGAATCTTTGAATATTGGAACATCTTCATCGATAATATAGTCGGTAATGTACTTTCCTTTAATTTCACTTTTATCCATTGGAAATAATACTTCGCATCTATTATTGAATGCGACTATCTTTCCATCTTTCTTTAAAATAAAAAGAAAAAGTAATGTTTTTTCCGATAAAATTTCAAATTGTTCTAGAGTAAAAGGCATAAATGTTGGTTAATTCCATTTTAAAGTTACAAAATGATTTGTAATTCTTTGCCAGACCTTGTTTCTAAATTTGAATTTTAGCAAATATTGGGTAATCTTTTAGTCTTCAATTATTTTATGTATACTTTTAACCTAAATCTATTTGGTTGCAAGATTTAAAAACTAGATGAATAGATAATAGAATACTAGTTTTTAAAAGCTGTAAGAATATTCGTCTACTTTTAGTTATTTTTAAAAAGTAGTTCTGTGTATACTGGAAAATGATCTGAAGGATAATGACAATCTTTAGAATCAGATAAGATTCCACTCTTTAGTATTGTAAAATCATCTTTACCAGAAAAAATATAATCAATTCTTCGTGTTACTGGTTTGTGAAAATGGAAACCATTAAATGTCCCGACAGGACCAAAAGCATTCTTACCTGCTGCCAGATTTGTGTCTTGTAATTCTTTTAGAATTATTCGAATACCTTCGGTATTCATTTCCAAATTAAAATCTCCCATTAAAATAATGGGTAATTTTTGAGTGTTAATTTTTTGAATCTTTTTAAGAATTAACTTAGAACTTTCTATTCGGGCTTTTTTACCAACATGATCAAAATGTGTATTGAAAACGATAAATCTGTCATTAGAATTTTTTTTCTGAAAAACCCCATAAGTACAAATTCTGTTTAGGGCTGCATCCCATCCTTTAGAAGGTCGGTTAGGAGTTTGCGAAAGCCAAAACGTATTTTGAGATATGAGTTGTACTTTGTTTTTGTTATAAAAAATGGCACAATGTTCACCTTCTTCATCTCCATGCTTTCTTCCTAAACCAAAAAACTGATATTGTTTTAGTGCTATTTGTATATCTTGTAATTGATGAAAAAGAGCTTCTTGTGTGCCAAAGATATCAGGTGAATAGAAACGAAGTTGTGATATCAAAAAGGTTTTTCGGTTTTCCCAATTATTTATACTATCCTTTGGATTATCATATTTAATGTTATACGTTAATAGAGATACATCCTGAGCCCGAAGAACTTGTGATAATAATACAATTAGAGTGATAAAGAGTAGCTTATTCATTATTATCGTATTGGTTTTCCTCTAAGTCTTTTAAAGCTCTGATATGCTTTTTTGATTTCTTCTGGAGTGGCTTTGTCAAACTCTTTATTAGTAACTCTATATACTTTTTGTACAGAGTCAAGTTTAATTTTCATGGTTTGAATGGTCTCCTTGTAAACTAAATTGTTGATTAAGTTGTTTGATTCTTTTGGATCTTTTTCCAAATCATAAAATTCCCAGGTATCTATATCATCATAGAAATGAATGAGCTTAAAACGTTTGGTTCGAATTCCATAGTGTTTTTTTACCATATGAAATGCCGGAAAGTCATAATAGTGATAGTAAATAATATTTCTAAAATCTTTTTCTTTAACATTACCTGCTATTAATCCTTTGAAGGATTGACCTTGCATTTCATTAGAAAAGTGGTTGGCATTAGCAAAATCCAGAAAAGTTTGTGCAAAGTCAAGATTCTGAACCATAGTTTCTTTTTTTGTTCCTGGTTTAATTGTTCCCGGGAATTGCATTAACAAAGGCATTCGTAAAGATTCTTCATACATAAATCGTTTATCAAACCATCCCCTTTCTCCAAGATAAAACCCCTGATCCGAAGTATAAACGACTAAAGTATTTTTATCTAAGTCATTTTGTTCCAAATAATCTAACAGTTCACCAACACCTTCATCTACTGAAGCCACTGTGCTCATATATTCTTGTAGATACCTCTGGCCTTTCCATTCTGCAAGAGCTTTGCCCGTAAGATGAGCTCGATGCATAGCATTATTTTTAGATATGTAAGCTTTATCCCATATTCTTCGTTGTTCTGTGGTCATTCTTTTAAAATCACTAACCCAGGGGTTGTGAGCCAATTTTGTAGACCCTTCGGTAACAGACATCTTAAGATCATGCCCTTCATACATATCATTATAAATGGTTTGTAGTTGTTCTTTGGCCGCTTGTTGATTTTTATGTGTTGTGTAATAAGTATTGGGTAAAGGAAATTGAATCGAATCGTATATATTCAAATGTCGTAATGCTGGCATCCAATTTCTATGAGGAGCTTTGTGATGTACCATAAGAAAGAACGGTTTGTTTTCTTTTCGTTTGGTCTTTAACCACAATAGTGATTCTTTTGTAATAATATCTGTTGCGTATCCTGGAATTTGTATAGAATCTCCGTTCTTTATAAAATCTGGGTTATAATAATTCCCTTGATCCTGAATAATGTTCCAGTAATCAAAACCTTGTGGATGTCCATGAAGGTGCCATTTACCAACTATAGCAGTTTGATAACCTGATTTTTGTAGCATTTTTGGTAAAGTTGGTTGGTTTCCATTAAAAAGCTCTCCATTTTGCCTAAAACCATTGATATGGCTATGTTTTCCGGTTAGAATGACTGCCCGGCTAGGTCCGCAAATAGAATTGGTACAGAAAGCATTCTCGAATAAAACACCATTTCTAGCAATTCTATCAATGTTTGGGGTAGGCGCTAGTTGACTAATAGGGTGGCCATAGGCACTAATAGCTTGACTGGCATGATCATCAGACATAATAAATATAATATTAGGTAAAGTTGTTTCAATAGTTTTTTCAAGTGGTTGAGGTTTTTTCTGTTGACAAGAAAAAAAACTAATACCTATAATAACTATGATATACTTTTTGATTAACATTATTTGTCTTCTTCAATTAATTCAAATTCATGTGTAAAAGGTAAATCAGAACTTCCTCCAACAAAAAACTCAAATCTTCCCGGCTCATAAGTGAAGTCTAATTGTTGATTGTAAAATTTTAAATTTTCAGTAGTGATTGTAAAAGTTAGGTTTGTACTTTCTCCTTTTTTCATAAAAACCTTTTTAAACCCTTTTAATTCTTTAACGGGAGGAGTTATACTTCTGGTTTTATCACGGATGTATAGTTGTGCTATCTCTGATCCATCATAATTTCCTGTATTTTTTATTTCTACTGATATGGTTATTTCTTCACCTGGTATAAGTTGTTTACCAGAGGAAGTAACTTTATATTCAAAATTGGTATAACTAAGTCCATAACCAAAGGGATATAAAGGAGTATTGGAAACATCAATATAATTAGATTTATAATCTTCTTTTGGATTTGAAGGATTAATAGGACGACCAGTATTTTTCATATTATAGTATATCGGAATCTGCCCAACATTTCGGGGAAATGTAACTGGTAATTTTCCAGAAGGATTGTATGTGCCAAATAATATGTCGGCAATTCCTAAACCACCCATTGTCCCCGGAAACCATGTCTCTAATATAGCATCAGTTAGTATATGTTCTTCAGAAAGATCTAAAGGTCTTCCATTCATTAGAATTAGAACAATTTGTTTGTTGGGGACTTCTTCAGTAATCTTTTTAATCAATGTTGTTTGTAATCCGGGCAATTTAATATTTGTTCGAGAGGCAGCTTCACCACTCATATGATAATGTTCTCCCATGACCATAACAATAATATCAGCCTTTTTTGCAGCATCTATTGCTTGATTAAATAGATTTTCATCATTCGATAAAATATCACAACCTTGTGCATAAAATATATTCTTTTCATCAACATACTCAAGGAGTCCTTCATAGATACTAACCGCTTTGCCATAGCGATCTCCTGCGGCTGCCCAATTACCAATAATACTTTCCTTATCTTTTGCTAATGGGCCTATAAGGGCGATTGTTTTGTTCTTAGTAATTGGTAGTGTCTTGTTATCATTTTTTAATAATACAGATGAAGCAGCCGCAGCATTTCGTGCGGCATCCAGAAATTCTTTTTTATAAATAACTTCTTTCTCCCGATCTTCATTACTGTATCGATAAGGATCATCAAAAAGTCCAAGTTTGAACTTAGTTTCTAATATTTTTCGACAAGCTTCTTCTACAGTTTCTTTTTTTACTTTATTCTCTTCTATTAATTTTTTTAGATATAATCTATTTACATTTCCCATCATATCCATATCTACACCAGCATTCATAGCTAAGCGAGCCCCATCTTTTTCGTTTTTAGCAAAACCATGGGGTATTAACTCATTAATAGCTGTATAATCAGAAACAACAAAACCCTTAAAATTCCATTGCTCTCGTAATATTTCTCTAAATAAAGATTGATTTCCGGAAGCGGGAATACCATTTAAGTCATTAAAGGCTGTCATAAATGTTTCTACACCAGAATCTACAGTTGCTTTAAACGGAGGTAAATAGGTATTCCATAGTTCTCCATCACTCATATCTACTGTATGATAATCTCTACCTGCTTGAGCAGCACCATATCCTGCAAAATGTTTGGCACAAGCAATAATAGTATTGTTTGCAGCAAGGTCATTTCCTTGAAAGCCTTTTACATAAGCCTTAGCAATCTGACTTCCCAGATAAGTATCCTCTCCAGCACCTTCAGATATGCGACCCCATCTAGGATCTCTTGCTATATCCACCATAGGAGCAAAGGTCCAGTGAATTCCTTCTGCAGAAGCTTCCTCTGCGGCGATTCTGGCACTATTTTCAATTTGTTTAAGATCCCAACTTGCTGCCAGACCTAAATTTATCGGAAAAATAGTTCTATGACCATGAATTACATCATATCCAAAAAGTAAAGGAATGCCTAAACGTGTTTCTTCTATGGCAATTTGTTGTAACTCTCTTGTTCCTTTAGCAGAATAGACATTAAGCATTGCGCCTACATTGCCTTCACGAATATGCTTTATATTATCATCGCTTACTTTAGGTCCTGTCTTATCCCAACCTCCACTGTACATCACTGTCTGGCCTATTTTTTCTTCTAAAGTCATAAGGTTCATTAAAGAATCTATTTGAGAAGTGTAGGGTGATTTTATTGTTTTAGAGTGTTTTTTTTGATCACTACAGGAATGAATTATAAAAGTGAGACCAATAATGAGTATTGTATTTATTTCGTGTCGGAAATTCATTCTTTATTCTTTTTTTTATTTGAAAATAGCCAATACAATAGTTCTGGTTCAGCAAAAGCAGTATCCCAACTGTTGTGATTTGCAAAATCGTATAGGCTGAATTTAGGAAAACCGCCAGCTTTTAGAATAGCTTCTACCATATCTACAGAAAAGGTAGGATCTACTACAGTATCTCTAGCACCATGAAAAATCCAAAGAGCAACTTTATTTACATATTCTGAAACTGAATTTGGATCACCACCTCCGCAAATTGGAAATGCGGCTGCAAACATATTTGGTCTTCTATATAGCATTTCAAATGTTCCCATACCACCCATTGACAATCCTCCAATATATACCTGATCATTCTTGGTGAAATTTTTATTAACCATTTGATCCATCAAATCAATTACTAATGCAAGTGTTGAATTTGGTATTTCTCCATATTTAAAACTGAATTTCTCTCTTCCTTTTTTAGTTCTATCAATACTTATATTGGACCAATAATCGTTTTTGGGGCACTGAGGAAAAATGACAATAGATGGATGTTTTTCCCTGAATTCTGAATCTAGAAATAATCTACTTCCATGTACCAATTGTTTTTGATTATCATTATCGCGTTCACCAGCTCCATGTAAGAATAGAACTACCGGATATTCTTTATCTTCAGTAAAATCAATAGGCCACAGAATACGATAACGAAGAGTATCTTTTCCTTTTATTAGTATTTCTTTTTCATAAGAATTACCACTTTGAGCAATTCCTATACTGACCAGAAATATTGAAAATAAATAACATACTATTTTTTTAGTTTCCATAGCTGAATCCCAATTTTTGAAGACCATTTTTGACATCGTTGTTTTTCATAAAGAGGTTCCATAACAATTGTGTCCTGTGATTCTCTATCATCACAGGTATAGGACCTTGATCAATAGCTAAATATCGTGGGACATACCAATCATGTTGTAAACTGAAAGCATCATAAGGGCCATATTTACCAATAAGGCTATCTTGCTTTTCATACATAAACCTCAAGAATTGCATACTCTCTTTTGGAGTATAAGGAAAAGAGGATAGAGCAGCAGTGGGAGATATCACTCCAAGGTCTCTACCAGGTCGATGACTAGAATATCCTTTCATCGAATAACTTGAAGTAAGTCCCCAGCAATCTTTGCCGTAACCCTCAAAATTATTAGGATTATCTAAAGCATAGTTATAATGGATTTTAGCATGATTTTTATTTAATTTCCAATAATCGGCATATTGATCTGTTAGTCCTTTTGGGTTTAATCCAAGATAAGAATAATGCGCCCAAAAAAGAGGACCAATAGGATCATTATCATGTTCATAATGATCTAACTCTGTATCTAAACCATAAAATACTGTTCCTTTTGCAATATCACCATTACGTGACCATCCTTTTTCATATACTTCTTTATCGATAGAGTGAGTGGGGGAGGAAGCAGCGAGAACATACATTATTAAGCATTCATTATATCCTCCAACAGGAAAATTCATTTCCCATTCATAATCAGGAGACCAGTGCCAATACAGTACTCTTTCTCCATTCTTGGTGTACCAATCCCATTCTACTTCTTTCCAAAGTTTATCTATTTTTTGAACTAATTCTTTTTCATTTTCATTGCCTTCTTTAAAATATTCTGAAACAGTTAACAAGCCTTGTATGAGAAAAGCTGTTTCTACGAGATCCCCACCATTATCTTTCTGACTAAAAGGCTTTACTTTACCGGTTTTTCCATTAATCCAATGTGGCCATGCACCATGAAACCGATCTGCCTTTTCTAAGAATTGAACTACTTTTTTAAAATGTAATACACCTTCATTCCTGGTAATATAATTTCGTTCAATACCTATCAAAATAGCCATTAGTCCAAACCCAGACCCTCCTGTTGTTATAATATCTTCATCATTTTGAGGATAAATATTATCCAAATGGATACGTTCTCTAGCCAATCCAGAATTAGGTTCTGCTCCTTCCCAGAAATAATTAAACGTTTGTTTTTGAATTTTGTCTAGAAGTTCTGTGTCTGTTAGTATCTCAATCGTTTCTTCTTGTTCAGGCGTTGATATTGTATCAGTTTGAGATGTTTTTTGATCATTACACCCAATACATATTATAGTGAAGAAGATCACGGTTATCATGATGATTCGCATAAATAAATTTTAATTAGTATAAATGTTTATAGTTTATTACCATCCCGGGTTTTGCATCATTTTTGGAGTTTGAATTAATTGATCATTTGGAATTGGAAAGAGTTCGTGTTTCCCAGTTTCAAAAGGCTTACCATGTGCAATCATAACCGCTGGTGCTTGACCTGTTCTTAATAAATCAAACCAGCGATCATGTTCCATGGCTAATTCTAATCTGCGTTCGTTCCAAATGATCTGTCTTAATTCAGACTGATTAGTAGTGGTAATATTCTCAAGGTTCACTCTATTGCGAACTCTATTAAGGTTAGTCAAAGCATCAGAAGAGAGGTTGAGCTCGTTTAGTGCTTCTGCGCGAATTAGTAAAACCTCGGCAAAACGAATAATACGAATATTTTTGTCACCATCTCCCTGACCTGCATTAGCACTTGAATACGCTTTTTCATTATATCTTGGATTTTCTACTCCAGCATCGATTACTCTTCCGTCAAACAATGTTTCACCAGCAAATATAATAGTAGCATCTCTTCTTATATCATCACCTTCTACATTGAAGGCATTTAATAAGTCTTCTGATGGCGTATTAAAACCCCATCCCCAACCACTAGGTCCCCTAGCACCTTGTGTAGTAGAATATTGTTGAATCCCATGTGCTACAATTTCGCCTCTTCCTTGTAATTCAAAGACAGACTCTAAACCATTTTCACCAGATACTCTCCATACTTTGGCATAATCAGGTTCTAAATCATACTCACCTGAGGTAATTACTGTATTAGCCATATCTGCAGATTCTTGCCATTTTTTTTGATATAAGTATACTTTTGCCAAAAGGGATTGTGCAGCTCCTTTGGTAACTCTTCCTAAATCTGAGGCTGCATATTCACTTTTAAAAGGTAAGGCAGGTATGGCTTCTAATAAATCTTGTTCTATATAAGCATAGACATCCGAGGTCGGAGCTCTGTTTATGATATCTATGTGTTGTAAAGGAATATCTCCAAAAGAACGAACTAACCAGAAATAATTTAAAGCTCTTAAGAACTTACATTCACCTATAAGGCGTTCTCTTAGTTCTTCGTTTGTCATCTCAAAAGTTTCTGTATATTCTATTGCTTGAGTTGCTCTTCCAATTGTTTTGTACCATTGAGTCCACATTGCTCTAATTGAAGGAGAAGATGTAGTATGCGTAAGACCATCCAGTAAATTTTTATCAGCCCCAGTATCTGTAGGAGCACTTCCTTTATCAGCATTATCCGAAATCATTTCGGTGATGCCAAGAAAAGAAAAGGCATATGCAAAATCGGTATGCCTGCCATACACTCCTGTTACGAATTGAATAGGCTCAAAAACTTCACCACTCTCTTCTGCTGTGGGAGCTACAACTTCTACTTCTTCAACAAAATCATCGCAACCTGTAAAGAAAGCTACAAACAGAAGCGCGAATACTATTAATTTTAGTTTAGCTTTCATAATATTTATTATTTGATTCATTTTAATTATAATTGTAGGTTAACACCAAAAATAAAAGACCGTGTCGTAGGATATGCAGATAATTCAATTCCTGTGGTTTGCGCAGGGTTACCATTTTGATTTAGTTCTGGTGTAAACCCTGAGTAATTGGTAAACATAAAAGGGTTTTGTGCTGTTACATAAAAACGAGCTTTATTTAGAAATCCGATCTTGTTGAACGTATACCCAAGCGTGATGTTATTGATTCTAAAGAAATCCCCATTTTCTAACCAATAAGAAGAGGCAAGTGCATCCCTGTCTGCTCCTGGTGCAGCATTGGTTGAGCCTTCACCTGTCCATCGACTATTAAAAGTCTCTTCTGTAATATTTTCTCCACCTAATCTGGTACTTGCTAAACCATTATATATCTCATTACCTCCAACTCCAAAACCATCTACACTAAAATCAAGTTGTTTGTATTGGATTCCGATTTTTATACCATAATTAAATGTAGGAACATAATTACCAAAAAACTTTTTATCTCTATCATCTATAACGCCATCTGCATTTTGATCTACATAACGTAAGTGTCCCGGAGCAGCATTACCAACAGAGGGATTGTTATCAATTTCATCCTGATTTTGCCATACTCCATCAGCTTCTAGTAACCACCATGCAAACAGTGGTTGACCTTCCTGTAATCTTTTCGTTATTTGTCCATTGTTTAAACTACCTCCAGTTTCTCCATCAAAACCAGGAACTACATTTTCTACTCGATTTTTGTTTGTAGAGAAGTTTACACCAATATTATAAGTCAAATCTTTACCTAAATTATCCTGCCAGTTTATTAAAACTTCGATACCAGTATTAGATACTTCGGCAGCATGAGCTAAAAAGTTACCTTCAGATTCTGAGTTTAAAATATTTTGAACATTGATTATAGCATTTGTATTTGTTCTATCATAATAAGCAACGGTTCCAGATAATTTTCTATTAAGAAATGCAAAATCTAATCCTAATTCCCATTCTTCAGTGATTTCCCATTGTAATGGTTCAACAGGACTACCAAAAGAAGCTCCGAAAATAAGACTTTGTGTAGGTCCGAAGACATAATTTTGATTACCACTATCTGGATCTGTGTCTATTTGTTGTACATTAAAAGGAACATTAGCATTTCCTAATCGTCCCCACCCTCCAAACACTTTTAAGTGATTTATAAAAGTACTCTCTTTTAGGAAGTTCTCATTAGAAATGTTCCATCCTAAACTAAATGCTGGAAAATTATCAAAGAAATTTTCTCCTGTTACAAAATCACTCGTACCATCTCTTCTCCATACTCCTCTTAAAAAATATTTGTCTGCAAAATCGTATTCTACACGTGCAAAGTAAGATTGTAGATTTGTAGACTGATTAAATTGTTGAACGACGGTGTTGTCAAAAAATGAAGAGGTTCTCCTGCTTAAATTACGAAGTCTTTTCTCTTCAAACACATCAAACCCCTGAGCTTCTACAAGTTCTCTTCCACCAAATTTTTCTCTACTTAATCCAACAGTAGTGGATAAGCTATGCTTATTAAAAGATTTGTTAAAGGTTAAAAAGCCTTCTAGATTCCATCTAAAAAATTCAACATCTTGTACATTCAATGAATTATTAGCAAACTCTGTAGAGATAGTACCATCTCCATCCTCATCGACTCTTCCTGCTTCGAATTCTGCAATCGTACGTCTTGGGTCAGCGTTTAACCATCTTTCTCTAATAGGATTGTATTCATTTCTTTTAGAATAAAATTGTGTAGCTCCAAATCTAGCAGTAAATGTAAGATCATTTGTGATATCTGTTTCTGTAGCAATTTGACCTTGTAGTGTGGTGGTGTTAATGTCAATATCTTGAAAAAGTACATCAGATACGGGATTTCCATGTGGCGTTAATCTACCTACTGATTCGCCATCTTCAGATTCAAATGTAACTATTCCAGTAGATTGGTTTACAAATGATTGTCCAAACCTTCCGTTAGAATAAAAAACTGGAACTAAAGGAGATTGACGATAAGCATTATTAAATGATCCGAATGGTTTTGGAGCTTCATTGGTATAGGTAATATTGATATTTTGAGTGATTCTAAATTTATTTTCAAATAAATGATATGTATTATTGTTTCTAATGGTTCCTCTACTATACTCATTATCTTTCAAGATTCCTTCCTCTTGATATAAATTATAACTAAAAAAATAATCTATAGTTTCTCCTCCTCCGGATACCGAAAAGTTATTACTATTTATATTTCCCAATTGTATCAACTCATCGTACCAATCAGTATTAAATTGTTGATTTTGCTGTAACTGAAAACCGTCTACAGCTGCGCTTTCTTCATTAAAATACTGAATGTATTGATCTGCGTTAGCCATCTCAACTTGATTAAGTACATTTCTAATACCATAAAAGGAGTCAAAACTAAAAATCGCCTTTCCCTTTTTTCCTTTTTTGGTAGTAACCAAAATAACTCCATTAGCAGCCCTTATCCCATAAATATTAGCATATGAAGCTCCTTTTAAAAATTCTATAGATTCTATATCAGAAGGATTTATGCTTCTTATATCTTGTGTAGGTTGACCATCTACAACATAAAAAGGCTCTCGTCCTGCCTGAGCTGTCCCCAAACCTCTTACAATAACAGTTGGTGTTGCTCCGGGTGCATCATTTGCAATTATGTTTACTCCGGCAACTTTTCCTTGTATTGATTGTAGAGCTGTTAATGCAGGTTGTTTTACAATATCTTCTGTACTTACCGAGACAACAGCTCCTGTAATAGCCGTCTTTTTTTGAGTACCATATCCAACAACAATAATTTCATTTAAAGAATCAGTATTAGGACTCATGGTTACCTCAAGAGTATTTTGATTTTGGATACTAATTTCTTGTGTTTCTAATCCTATATAGGAAAATATCAGAATATCACCTTTTATGGTTTCAATACTAAAATTTCCTTCAAAATCTGATTGTGTTCCTTTGTTAGTTCCCTTTATTAATATGTTTACACCTGGTAATGGTAACTCATCACTATCATTTACTTTTCCTGTAATGAGAACATTATCTTGTGCATATACTATAGTTTGTGTTAAAAAAACTATAATCAATAATAATGCACTTTTTATTTTCATGATTGTTTAATTATTAAGTTAAATTTTTATAAAATTAATAAAGTGATTACTGTTTAACCGTAAAGAAGAGGTACATAAAAACTACATCAATAGGATTTATAGGCTAGAAGCTACAGTTGATAACGGCTTTGAAGTAATAGGTATCTTAACGCAATGTTAAGTTTTAACATTGTGATGTAGTTATGATGTATTCGAAATTATATGAATTTTAAAAATATACCAGAAAGTATAACCCCATTTATTTACTTAAACGTAATCAAGAAGTTCGAAAGGTTTTTAGAACTATTAATTTTCAATTTTTTTCGAAGACGATATCGATGTATTTCTACTCCTCTTATTGTAATTGCCATTAATGGAGCAATTTCTTTGGAAGATAGATTCATTTTCAAGTATGCACAAAGTTTAAGATCTTTTGGTGTTAGATCAGGATAATTATTTAATAGTGTATCAAAAAAATCTTCATGAAGCTCTTTAAAACTTATTTCAAAACGTTTCCAATCTTCGTTATTATTAATAGCATCATTTGTCTTTCTTAGAATCGCTTTATAGCTTTGCTGACTAGAGAGTTTCCCTTTATTTACCAATAAAACACTTTTTAACTCAAGGATGATCTGATTTTTTTTGGCAATGTTCATAGTAGTACTTGCTAATTCTTTTTGTTTTTGCTTGATTTCTTTTGTGAGTTTATCTTTTTCTAATTGTGCTATTTTTTCTTTTTGCTCTCTTTCAAGATGTTTTCTCAGTTCATTTTGCTTTCTTTTTAATTTTTGCTTGTTATACATTCTAATCAAGAAAATAATCAGAAAAAAGGACAATATATATCCAAGGATACTGAGTTTTGATAAATACCAAGGAGGGGCAATTTTGAATGTGATATTCTTAGGAAGTGATTTTTTATTATTAATACCAACGGTATAGACGTTTAATTCATAATTTCCGTGTGATAAATTCTGAAAATGGATATTTCCATCATTGGTATATGAAGATTGCTGTGTACTTCCAATTAGTTCATAATAATATTTTGATTGTACCATGCTAGGAGTAGATACTTGTATTTTTAGATCTTTTGAATTACTATATGGGATTTCTAGAATATCTATATGTAAAGGATAATTTTTTTTAGTGTCTTTGAAGTAATAAAGATTTGGTTTTGGTATTTTGATCTTTCCTAAGTTACTCTTTAGTTTAGAAAAATTAATCTTGCTAAAACCATTACTCAATGTTAAGAAATTAATAGAATCACTTAATTGTACACTATTTTCTGCATCAGGAATTAGTCGTCTACTTAATTGATTTTCAGATATTGCTAAACTGTCTTTTTTGAGGTCAGTATAAAAGATTTGTTTAGTGTTTTCATTATCAATAAACCAAAAATGTTTTTCATCGTAATGAATAAGTTCTTTATTACTATAATTATTAAATTCTTTAAATAGAACAATCTTATCTAAAATTGGATCATACTTATACCACTTTCCTTTACTTTGAAATATAATTTGATTCTTTATATTATAAAGTTTTACATTATAGTCTTTTGCATTGGCATCTGTCTGAAATTCTTTAATATCAAGAACAGCCCTATAATCATGATTTAACTGTATTCTATAAAACCCTTTATAAGGATGTGCAGCCCATATAGTAGATGGATTTTCAAAGAAGAGTTGTTTTACAGGGAAATTGATTCCTTCTACTCGTGTCACTCGCCATGAATTATCTTCAAGTTTATGATATTTTGCTATACCCGTATATATTCCTTGTAAAAATGTAGTTTTTTGTTCAGGTACCTTTATAAATTGATATCCTCCAGAGAAGGATGAAACTTTTTCTAACGTATTTTTATTAACTATGAATGTGCCGGTATTATGGCCGCAAAATAATTGACCGTCCAGAATTTCCATGTCCCAAACATGTCCTTGAGAACCTTCTATAAATTGTAATTGATCGTGATCTAGATAATAAATTCCTGTATTACTGCCAAGATATACGATATCCTGATAATTGGCAATATCATATACAGTTCCTATTGTACCAGAATTATCGGTATAATATTTTATGGATGAGTCTAATAGAACCCTGTCAATACCTTGATCTAGTCCAATCCATAGTTGATTGCGAAATGTGGATAAAGATAAAACTGTATTATTTTGCAACCCTATCTCTTTATTAAGCTGATCAATAGTTTTGGCGGTAGTGTCATATAAATAAATACCGTTTTTAATTGTACCAAAAGCAATAGAGTTAGGACTAACTTTTTGGATTTTGTTTAATTGATGTTTTTTTAGTTCCTTGTTTATAGCATTATCCCATATTGTAGTTTGTCCATTTAGATAAAAGTAACAACCATTAAGTTTTGTCCCAATAAGAAGTCCATTTTGATAAGACACCATATCTATTATAATCTTATGGTTAAGAAGTTCTTGGTTTTGTATGGCAACTAATTCATTATTAATAAGTTCAAAAAGCCCTTTGTTATCACTGGCTACAATAACTTTATTATTTAATAAAGTTATATCGGTAACAATAAAATCAGGATCGATAACTGTGATTTTATTATCCTTATAGATATATATACCAGAAAAAGATCTAAAAATTATAGTATTTTGATAGGGCAGTATTTGCCAAAATTCTTCGCTAGCGAATTCATGATTTTTAATCAGATTAGTAAGTGAGAAATATTCGTATTGACCAATTTTATTTTTTTTCCAATATCCAAATTCTTCATAAGATCCAGTAAATATTTTATCCTTCATTATACATACGGAGCGTACAATGGTTTTGTTTGGAAGTTTATAAAGAGTCCATTGTTCTCCATTAAAAAGTAAAAGCCCTGCATTGTTAGCAACAAAGAGTTCTCCGTTCTCACTTACATCCATCCCCCAATTTTGACTAGCAGCCTTATACTCAAAAATCTCGTAATTGTAAATAGGAGGTATAAGTTTTTGAGCTATTACTTCTGGGATAACAAAGCATAATAGCGTAATACAGTAAATAAAAATTCTCATTCCAATTACAAATTAAATAAAACATTCAGAGGAAGATAATAAAAATAAGATTTATGAATTTTGAAATATATGCTTTAGGTGTCGTTCATATTTATTTAGCTTTATGGTTTATAGTTTCCTTATCGTGGATATGTAGTACTTCGTTATCCTCTAAAATGTCTTCGTATATTAACAAAGAGAAGAAAGATAAAAAAATGTTCACTATCCTATAAGGAGGTGGGTATTGAAGATAATTATCACATGAAATCATCTTCAATACCCGAATCTTCATAAAACTTCTTATAATTATTTATGTTCAAGATATCTTTAATTGCTTTTTTCTTATCATCCATCAAATCAAAATATGATTTCACTATTTTGTAACCTATCCAATATCCAAGGTTTTGTGGTCGTCCATCAATAGTTTCACTACCTAACCAGGGAGAAAGTTCTTCCTTATTCATTGTTTCTTTAAATTTCTCAAAGAGTTTCTTAAAATTCTGCTCACCATATTCATATACATTTGGTCCATTACAATATTTTACCTTTTCACCAGCAATCATTTCTGCAATAAAATCTGCACTACCTTCTCTAATACAATGCTTTAAGAGTGTTTCATTATTTTGATCATCTTTTTGTAAAAAATGAATGATTTCATGAGCTGTTAAAAACGGAAGTAATTCAATATCCAAACTTGGCCTACCATAGGCGGTCCTTGCTTGATTATCTGAAAATATCTCAACACCAATACTCAAACCAGCATCAGATGCAGTACCTCCAGAAGTAGTTCGACCAATGAGTATGTATGTAGGAGGGAAAACCGCCTCCGGATATAGATATTTTAGTGCATAAAAAGATGCTTTAATTTGATTTTTGAAACCGACTGCTTTATATGAAGAACTTCTGATATTTGAATAATATTTTTTTTCAGAAAGTACAAGTTCTTTAAGCTCATCTGGTCCTACTATGCGTTGATTACTAATGAAGTTTTGTAAACCGGGACTTCCTTCTTTTAAATATCTTTCAAAAGGATTTTGAATAGTATCTCTTAAGAGTTCATCAAATGTCTCCCAAAACAAATCAACATCAGAAGTTATGATTTCTGCATGCATAGGATTCGTTGGAAACGTACTATTTATACTTGAGGATTGATTATTAGTACAACCATACAATATAAAAATGAGGATGATGAGGCGAATATAGTTTTGTGTCATTGCTATCCTGTATTATTTATTCTCGTTCATGGAAAGGTATGATGATTCCTTTTTCTATATAATTTTTCAAACCAGAAAGCAGCATAGCCCAGCAGAATGAAGACTGTCTAAATTCATCATTACATTTTGGCCAACCTTTATGCCAGAATTTAAGTTGCACACCGTCTTTTATTTCTTCTAAATCGAATCCAAATGACGTGCCATTCCAATCGTCATCAGATTTTGTCATCATGATATGAAAACTCTTGTGAGGATCACAAGCGCTAACTCTACCATACCAATCATATTCTGGAGCAAAATAAAAATTGTATTCTTCTCCTTTTTTGGGTATCCCAGAACATTTTAATGGCCACCAGTTAATTAAATGATCAGGAATAGCAACAGCATCAAAAACTTTGTTTACAGAAGCTTTAATGAATACATCGTGGTAGATTGAAAATGTTGACATAATTTTATTATTTTAAAAATTTTGTTTCGTTACCCATTTTTATAGCCCAAATAATACTTTTCTATTACCCTTACATCCTTACAAATACAGAGATAGAATGAATTGCGATCTTTGATGATATTTACTTTATTTATTTTAGTAATTAAATATAAATTAATTCTGCTATTAATTTCTCAGGTATCAATTATTTGTTTCATTTTTAGTTTTAATAATAGTGACTAGAATATTATGTTGAACCAACAAATTGAGACATATCTAGAGCATAATGCACCATAAAAAACCACCAGACATCTTTTGACTTACTAATAACAGTTAATATTAGAATACCAATACATGTATCGATCAATAGACTAGATAACTCAATTAGTGTAGCTCCACCTGCCACAAAACTTGGTATATGTCCGCAAGCAAAAAGAATTGCAACTAAAATAATCGTCCATTTACGATTAATCCAAGCAGAAAGCCTTACGAATAGTAGTGCTATGGTTATATCCTCCATAAAAACCTGCATAAGAAACGCAAGATTTTTTGAATGATAAATACGAAATAACATTTCACCAAAGCTTCCAATATCTTTTCTTGTGATCCAATATGCGAAAAGGCTACATATAGCAATACAAAGACCAATAGTTATGCGAAGTAAGATTTTTGATTTTGGAAGCCATATAGTATCAAAAGATTGTTTTCTTATAAATATTAAAATTAGTGTTGGAGAATAAATCAGAAACTGATTTTTGTATCTATAATTACACTTGCATTATTTGGATTAGGGATTAAAAGATGGTTTATGTATAACTGTCCAATTCCCAATATTGGAATCATTGCTATTAAGGCGTATATAAATTCCAAATATGGTTTGCTGAAATTCAATTCTTTTTTTTCAATATTCCATATTGATTTTATAAAAAAGTTAGTAAGTAACCAAAGTAGTGCAGCTAAGGCATAAGCTATGATTAGTGAGACATAATGGGAATTAAGCATAAAACATATTTTAGTGTTGATCAAGCATGATTTGATTTCCATCGGGGTCAGCTAGAATTATAGATTTGATTGCATCTGATGCTTTAGCTTCCTTTATAAAAGATATTCCTTTCTCTTTTATAACTTCCTGAAGTTTAAGAACATCTTTAGGATTAAAAGTTAGGATGTTAGAATTGAACATTCCTTGAAACAAACCAATCTTAACTGATGAATTTGCTAAAATTCTCCATTTCATAGTTTCAGAATCTTTAAATCCTTCATTTAGGTGACCACCATCCACTACTTTAAATCCTAGATGGGTATAAAAAGAAATACTTTTATCAATGTTTTTTACTGCTAGACTAATAGAAAATGTTCCTAGATTCATATGTTAGTTCTGTATAAAAATTAGTTGTTTTTAAACAATGTTAAAGAATATCGTATAAGCGCTACTCATACTTTAGTACCATTTATACTTTTTTGCAATGTATCTATTGAGTTTTAATTTGAGATTTGAAACCATAATAGAGATACTATATAAATACTATAAGTGTGATTTGGTAGCGTTAAAGATATAGACAATCTGAGGTGCAATTTTATTAGATTTGTCTGAAACCTATAATTTATGAATTGAAAAGTGGGTTAAAAAGGATGTTTATCTAATTTGAAGTACAGTAATTTACTTTTTGTTTTTTTAAGCTAGATGAATCAAATACAAGAAAAAAATATAACTCTATTATATACATTTATTCAGAAAGGAAAAGTGATTGTTCTTGTCACTTGTATAACCATGTTTTTTGTGTTGAGTGTTTTTTACCTGCATCCATCAAATATTAATTGGGTTTCGCAGGATAATTTCAGTATTACAAATCTTTTGCAATTTATTTTTATAGATCAGATCTTAATTGAATTAATTACAACTTACTGTATTGCTTTAGCTATTGGTAACTACGCTGATTTTTTTAAAATGAATCAATTAAAAATATCATTATCAGGTTTGGTTTTATATGGTATAAAGTTTCTTCCACTTTTTTTAATAGCATATTTTTTGTTTTCACCTATTACAACGAGTATCCGTTATTTATATCATTGTTATATTTTGGATAGAAAAACTATTGATTATTTTGATTCCTATTTTTTCTTAAATGGTAAGTTGTATTTAACTTATTTGGTTCCGATAGTTAGTTCAGGAATATTATTATTATCTATCAATATCATAAGCACAATTCGTAAAATAAAACTAGGGAATGCTAAAGGGGGAATAAAAGATCTTTCTTTAAAAGTAAGAACTAAACAGGGAGAACGATTAATTAGCACAAAAAACATTTCCTACATCAAAAAAAATGGTAGAAAGTACATTGTTAAAAGTAGAAATGAAATCTATGAGATAAATAAGAATTTATCAACTCTAGAGAAAGAACTTGATAAAAATTTCATTAAAGTCAATAGATCAACGATAATAAACCTTGTTTTCTTTAGAGAATATTCGTTTTGGGAGAATGAAAAATATATTCTAAGGATGAAAGATGGTGAAGAATTTAGTGTTACTAGAGAACGACTTAAGTCAATTAAAGCCAGAATAGTATTTTACAATGATAATTTTGATATCGGGTAAAAACAGGATTGTTTTTTTCATAAAGACATTAAAATTATACAATCAAAGTGCATATACTAGGTTTTTATCATGAACCATACAACCTGAAAATATTTAGATCTAGAAATCACATGAGGATCTAATTACACGCCAAATTTTGTAATCAAATAAGTCATATGTTATCATATTTTAAACATTAGGCATACCTAATAATGAATAAAAAATCTAATTTTAAGTAGATTAATATAAATTAGAAAATCTCTGTGTTTAATAGAAAAATCAATGATGATTTGTTGAAGTTTTCTAATATTCTACACATAAAAATATTACCCCCAGGTGTGGCCGGCGTGTCATGCTTGGGGTAACTCTTTTTAATTGGTATATGATTAATCGTTTAAAAAAAACATTATTTACGAATTCCATCTTTATTATGAAAAAACTTATTGGTATACTATTCATAAGCTTAACAGCTTTTTGTTTTGGACAACAAACCTCTCAGCATAGCTTCGAGATTAATGACAATTGGCAAAACCTTCTTGATAAAGATTTCTCAAATTGGGAAACATTTGTTGGGGTACCTCATACAAGTGTAGAATTAGAAGGTCATCCCAAAAGTGAGAACGTGCATAACGGAACTCCTATTGGATTGAATAATGATCCTAAAAATGTATTTTCTATTGTAGATGAAGAAGGGGATATGGTTCTT
This sequence comes from Aquimarina algiphila, assembly GCF_007489275.1. Lineage (GTDB taxonomy): Bacteria > Bacteroidota > Bacteroidia > Flavobacteriales > Flavobacteriaceae > Aquimarina > Aquimarina algiphila. Next base: position 98,959 of record NZ_VLNR01000004.1, on the reverse strand, counting down.
AAAATTACAGGAGAAATTTATGCAGGTTTAACTACGGTTCAGGAGTTTGGTAATTATCATTTAAAAGTTCAGTTTAAATGGGGAGAAAAGAAATGGGAACCGAGATTGGATAAAAAAAGAGACAACGGAATTTTATATCACTGCCATGGAGAACATGGTGCTTTTTGGAATGTTTGGATGTCTGGATTAGAGTGTCAAATACAAGAAGGAGATACAGGAGATTTTGTAACCTTGGTAAATGCTAGGGCAGATGTGGTCTCCACAAAAATAAAAGATAACCTATATAAAGTGACAGGAAAAAAAGATAAATCAATAACTTATGGTGCAGGAAATGGAAATCCGGGATACTGTCATATAAATTCACCTAATGAAAAACCAAATGGAGAGTGGAATACAGTTGAAGTTATATGTGTGGGTAATCAAAGCATTCATGTTGTTAATGGTAAAGTAGTAATGATTGTCAAAAATGCTCGCAAAGTGATTAATGGAGAAGAAATAACACTTACAAAAGGTAAGATACAATTACAGTCAGAAGGAGCTGAAGCGTATTATAAAGATATTCAGATTAAATCAGTTAAAAAATTCCCTAAGGAGTATAAGAAACAAGCAAAATTATAATCCTTTGTTATAAATAATATATTAATTAAAATTAGATAGTGACTATGTTACAATTTATTAAGTTTACTTTTCTTGCAATTTTGATGTTTTGTTTAGTTCCAGAGAATGCAATGGCTCAGAAACTTGAAAAAGATGAGTTACCATCTTTGAAGGGAAAAAAAGTTATCATGGTTTATGGAGGGTGGGATGGACACCAACCTAAAGTGTTTGCAGACAGAGTAAATGCTTGGTTAAAAACAAAAGGAGCAGAAGTGACTGTTTCAAACTCTTTGGATATTTATGCAGATGAGAAAAAAATGTCTGAGACCGATCTTATTATCCAATATTGGACAATGGGAGAGATTACTAAAGAACAAGAAAAAGGGTTACTTCAAGCAGTTAAAAATGGAACTGGTCTTGCAGGATGCCATGGAGGGTTAGGAGATTCTTTTAGAAAAAATACAGAGTATCAGTATATGATTGGTGGCCAATGGGTGGCACATCCAGGAGGAAAAATTGATTACAAAGTTGATATTGTAAATATTGATGACCCTATAACAAAAGGACTTACTGATTTTGATATCAAAGATACAGAACAGTATTATATGCATGTAGATCCAAATTCAAAAGTATTAGCGACGACCACATTTGGAAATAAGCATAACGGTTGGATAGAAGGAGCAGTAATGCCCGTTTCCTGGAAAAAACACTATGCAAAAGGACGTATTTTTTACCTTTCTATAGGGCATGATCCGAAGGATTTTGATACTCCGAGTGCTTGGAAACTTTTAACAAGAGGAATACGATGGGCAAGCGGTAGTAAATACCAACCAAAAGAGAATACCTTTAATCCAATATATTCTCCTAGAACAGGAGTTAATATGAATCAGTGGAAAAATTTGATTGATAAAAAACTTTCTATGTGGGATGTCTTTATGGGAGCACCTCATACGAGTACAGAAATAGAAGGGTATAAAAAGTTTGACGATGTAACAAAAGGCACACCTATTGGGCTCAATAAAGACCCTAAAAAAGTATTTTCTGTTATAGAAGAAAACGGAGAAGAAATTATTAAGATTACGGGAGAAATTTTTGCAGGACTAGTAACCAAAAAAGAATATGAAAACTATCACCTTACCTGGAAGTTTAAATGGGGAGATAAAAGGTGGCAACCTCGTTTAGAGAAAAAGAGGAATAGCGGAATTTTATATCATAGTATTGGTGATTATACCGATTTTTGGAATGTATGGATGACTAGTATAGAATGTGAAGTTCAACAAACAGATTGTGGTGACCTAATTACTTTGGGTAATGTAAAAGCAAAGGCACCTGCAATTAAAAAAGAAAAGAAATATTATTTTACTCCGGGTGCAGATTTAGTAGATTTTTCATGGAATAAAGGTTTTGAGACAGGAAGATGTTTTAAACCTAATGATCCAGAAAAAGGATATGGAGAATGGAATACAATGGAATTGATATGCGTGGGGAATAGATCTATTCATTTACTCAATGGGGAAGTGGTTATGGTTGTTGTTGATCCAAAGGCTAACCTGAACGGCGAATGGAAACCTATGAATAAAGGCAAAATACAAATACAATCTGAAGCTGCCGAAGTATTTTATAAAGACATTCAGATTAGGTCAGTTAAAAAGTTTCCAGAAAAATATATGAAATTTGCTGTTTTGTAACAGTGTACTTTGGGTTATGAGAAATATCTAAAGTATAATTAGAAAGGTATTCTATGTTTTTTTAGTACTATTAATAAGTATAATAAAGAGTGTAGAAAAGAATATTACTCAAAAATAGTTTAATATCTCCTCCAATATAATTGAAACAAAACTCCTTTTAGGATTCAGATTACCCTAACTATATAGCATATGATTGATTTTGTACCACATATGTTCATAAGTACAAATCCTATCGTATAAAAACCTAAAAACCAAATAATTGTTTAATATATTTCGATAGTCAGAAATCAAAAATAATTTGTTTGTAGATAAATCCTCCTATTGCTAATCTGTGTTTTACAGAAGATTTAAAATGATAAAACTAGGTTTGTGGGATTGCATCTAAAACAAATAATTATTTGATAGTATGAAGTCCCATCAGATTTTGATACTATGACATAGACAGGTTTAGAATTTTGACTCGTTTGTCTATTTTTAATTTAATACATTTAAGTAACGTAATGGCTAGACTATGGATATTAGATTACATAAAATTTTAATCATTTGTATTGCTCTTGTTGGTTGTATAATGACCGGGTATACTCAAGATCCAATCCATTTTGATCATATCACAACCGACGATGGTTTATCCCAGAGTGATATCAATAGTATTTATCAGGATACTCGTGGGTTTATGTGGTTTGGTACTCATGATGGATTGAATAAATATGATGGATATGGTTTTTCTGTATATAAACCTGATAATGATCATTTGGGTAATATAAGTAGTAATTTGATTTATGCAATTACAGGAGATCAAAATGGTAATTTGTGGGTAGGAACAACAGGTAGTGGATTGAACTTTTTTGATCGATCTACAGGAAAGTTTACCCAATATAAACACGATGAAAATAATAAAGAGAGTCTTAGTAATGACCATGTCGCATCTATCTATAAAGATAGAAGAAATCGATTATGGGTCGGTACTATCGGTGGGCTTAATATGGTTGATCTTAATAAATCTATGGATACGTTAAAGTTTACACATTTTAGCCCAGAACAAGAATCGCTAATTCCTGGTTGGGAAAGAAATTCGATTAGCACTATTTTTGAAGATAGTAAAGATCAATTATGGGCAGGTGGCCGCAGTGGATTATATAAACTATCTAGAGACACTAATGGAGATTTATACTTTAGGTTAGTCAATGCAACTATTGGTTTGCCAAATATACAAGTGCAATGTATTGGTGAAGATAAATCAGGAAGATTACTTATAGGAACAAGTAATGGGTTGTATTGTCAATCCAAAAATAGTGATTCTGTACTTGTACATAGAGTAGATCAATCTAATATTAATGTGCTTCAGGTTGATAATAATAATAATATTTGGTGTGGCTCAAATAACGGATTGTTATATTTTAATAATTCACCAGGAAATGAATTTCCTCAATTTGTAAATAGATTTACATACGATTTAAGAAGTCCAAGTAGTATTACTAAAAATATTATTAAATCTTTATATCTTGATAAAACAGGTATCATTTGGGTTGGAACCAATGGAGGAGGCGTAAATAAATTTGACCCAGAAAGAAAACAGTTTCGACATATCAGAAAAACATTAGATCCCACAAGTCTTAGTTATGATAAAATTAGATCTATGTATGAAGATAGTAATGGTACTTTATGGATAGGCACAGAAGGAGGAGGACTCAATATGTTGCTCAAAGACAATGATAATGATGAATATACAGGGTTTAAAAATTTTCCAACAATTTTCAAACCATTTGCTCTTACCGAAGTTCAATACAAGAAAAAGAAAACGTTATTTATTGGAGTAGAAGATGTTCCAGGGTTATTATTGTTAGACATTTCAAACCCTAAAAGAGTTGTAGAAAGTGATATAATATCAATGCCAGATGTCAATCAGAGTGTATTTACTTTGCTAGAAGATCATCAGGAAAATATTTGGATAGGAACATATGGGGGAGGAATTCATAGATGGACTTATAAAGGAGATGATAAAGAGTATGATAAAGATGTTTTTCAGGAAAACCCAAGCAATGCTAATTCGTTATCAAGCAATATCATAAGAAATATCCTTGAAGATAAAAATAAAAATATCTGGTTCGCTACAGGAAAAGGCTTATGTAAACTTACAAAAGAAGAAGCAACCAAAAAACACCCAAAATTTGTAATTTATAAAAATGTTCAGGGAGATTCGAGCACAATAAGTCATGATTATATCCTTACGGTCTACGAGAGTAAAGCTGGTGATATCTGGATTGGTACATTTGGAGGAGGACTCAGCAAGTTGATTCCATCTTCAGATGGAAAACCAGAAAGATTCGTATCCTATTCAGAGAAAAACGGATTGCCAAATAATGTTATTAAGGGAATTCTTGAAGATGAGGAAGGTCATCTCTGGTTATCAACGAACAAGGGGCTTTCAAGATTTAATCCAGAACAAGAAACTTTTAAGAATTATGATGTAAATGATGGATTACAAAGTAACGAATTTCAAGAATTAGCTTGTTTAAAACGAAGTAATGGAGAGATGTTGTTTGGCGGAATTAATGGGTTTAATGCGTTTTATCCAAAACGTATAGGAGATAACACGTATGAATCTGAAACCGTTATTACGGATTTTATGATCTCAAATAATTCGGTACAAATAGGTGAGGAAATTAATGGACGTATTCTTTTAGAAGAACCAATAAATGATACAAAAGAAGTTCAATTAAAATATTGGGAAAACAGCTTTTCCTTTGAGTTTGCCGCATTACATTATGCAGCACCACAAAAGAATCAATTTGCATATATGTTAGATGGTTTTGATAATAATTGGGTGTTAACAACTGCCGATAAACGATTTGCTACATATACAAACTTAGAACCAGGTATGTATACCCTGAAAGTGAAAACCTCTAATAATGATGGAGTCTGGGATAAAACACCAGCAGAACTCAGAATCAACGTTATACCACCTTTCTGGAGGACTAAAATAGCTTATGTGATTTACGGTCTTCTTGGATTAGGGTTATTAATTGGTTTTTGGAGGAATATTGTTAATCGCACTACTAGAAAACATCAATCTGCACTAGATGACTTAGAAAAAGATAAACATGAAGAAGTGCAGCGAATGAAACTAGAGTTTTTCACTAATATTTCTCATGAATTTAGAACTCCGTTGACTTTAATTAAAGGGCCTTTAGAATATCTTCAGAAAAGCGGTTCTAGGATAGAAGAATCAGTGTTACAAGAACAATATGGGCTGATGCATAAAAATACAGACTACCTACTTAGACTTGTAAATCAATTGCTTGACTTCAGAAAGATGAATCAAGGAAAAATGCGATTAGTTGTTAGACCAAGTAATATAACAGATTTTATAAAGGAAGTAGGAGAACCTTTTCAGTTTTTAGCACATAAACAACAAATCGATTTTGCTATCAATACATCAAACGATTCTCTTATCACCTGGTTTGATCATGACGCCTTAGAAAAAATTATGAATAACCTTTTATCTAATGCTTTTAAATTTACTCCAGAGAATGGAACTATAACCATAGATATCTCTGAAGATAAAGAATTACAGCATGTTGGTGTTTTAAAAGCAAAGCCAGATACTACAAAAAGATATGTAGTTATACAAGTAAAAGATTCTGGTGCAGGGATTTCAAAGAATAAAGTAGAAAACATATTTGATAGATTCTACATGACAAAAGATAAAGATAAAAGAAATCCAGAAGGAGTGGGTATTGGTCTTTCTTTTGTAAAGAATCTTGTAGAACTTCATCAAGGAGCGATTAATGTAATTAGTGAACGCGGAACAGGAACCAATTTCATAGTGAGATTACCAATGCATAAACAAGCCTACGAAGATATTCAAGGTATAAGCTGTAAAGAAGACACAGAAAATGATTATTTAGTGCGTTCTTCTGAGACAGAATCTTTTGCAATTGGTATTAATGATGAGATTGTAGATGAAAACTTATCGCAATCTAGATCAAAATTACCTGTGTTACTTGTGGTGGATGATAATGCCGATATTAGAACTTTTATTAAACAAGCATTAGGTGAAAATTATACTATTCATGAAGCTGAGAATGGACAACATGGTTTTGAAGTAGCTTCAAAACTAATCCCGAATATTATTCTTACAGATGTTTTGATGCCGGTTATGGATGGAATTAAGTTTTGTAAAAAACTTAAAACTACCAAAGAGACCAGTCATATTCCAGTATTAATGTTAACAGCTAAATCTTCTCAAGAGAGCGAAGTAGAGGGACTTAAGACAGGGGCTGATGACTATATCAGAAAACCTTTTGATATGGATCTGTTACAATTAAAACTGACTAATATTATCAAACATCGAGAAGAATTAAGAAAAGTGTTTAATCGTAAAATTACATTAAAACCCAAAGAAGTTACAGTAACATCAACTGATGAGAGGTTTTTACAAAAAGCAATTGAAATTGTAGAAAAACATATGATGAACACTGATTTTAATGTAGAAATGCTTGTAAAAGAGATGAGTCATAGTCGAAGTAATCTATATTTAAAATTTAAGGAACTTACAGGACTTTCATCTAGTGAGTTTATAAGAAATATCCGATTAAAAAGAGCAGTACAACTTTTGGATCAGAGTGATATGTCTGTAAAAGAAATTATGTATATGACAGGGTTTAATACAGCATCATATTTCTCTAAATGTTTCAAAAAACAGTTTGGGGTAGTCCCTAGTGAGTATGTTCGACAAATAGAAAAGGTAAAAAAATAAAAATATCATTATAATTACTAATACACCTGTGTATGAAATGAGTGTAACAGCTTTTTAATTGCATAATTCGTTATTTATAGAACAGCACTGGTAATAGTGCTGTTTCTTGTATACATACTAATCATTTGTGGTAAAAAATTAGACATTAAGGAAGTGCTAGTATCATCGAATTATAGATATTTATAGCTCATAATTTTCTATTGTGATAAAACGAATAAAATATTTAAAACAAATGAATTTGATTAAAAAATTGTCATTTTTAGTACTAACAATTATATTAATTTCTTGTCAGGAGAAACCAAAAGAAAGTAAAGTTGTAGATAGTGATATTACTTCTTCTAAACCTAATGTTATCCTAATCGTAACAGATGATCAAGGATATGGAGATATAGGAGTTCATGGTAATTCAATTATTAAAACACCAAATCTAGATAAATTTGCAGGAGAATCTTTAGAACTCACTAATTTTCATGTAGGCACAACATGTACCCCAACAAGAGCCGGTATTATGACTGGTAGGAATGCAAACCGAAATAATGCATGGCACACTATTGCAGGATGTTCTATACTACAAGAGGATGAGGAAACAATGGCAGAAGTATTTGTTCGTAATGGATATCAAACTGCAATGTTTGGTAAATGGCACTTGGGAGATAATAAGCCATTTCGACCTCAGGATAGAGGTTTTCAAGAAGCGCTATATAATGGAGGCGGAGGAGTAGGTCAAACTCCGGATTATTGGGGGAACGATTATTTTGATGATACCTACTTTAGAAACGGAACTCCTGAAAAATTTAAAGGATATTGTACAGATGTATGGTTTGATGAAGCAATCCAATATATAGAAGGTCAAAAAGAAAAACCGTTTTTTATGTATTTGGCAACTAATGCAGCTCACGGTCCTTTCAACGTTCCTAAAGAATATATGGATATGTATAAAAAAGATACGTTGAATGAAAGTCAAAAACGCTTCTACGGAATGATCACAAACATTGATGATAACTTTGGAAAACTGACTTCTTATCTTGAAAAATCAGGACTTTCAGAAAATACAATAATCATTTTTACTACAGATAATGGTACTGCTAATGGTATTAATTATAATAAAGTAACAAAACAAACCTTAGGATATAATGCTGGATTAAAGGGCACAAAAGGGAGTCATTATGATGGAGGTCATCGTGTTCCGTTTTTTATTCGCTGGCCAAAAGGAAAAGTGTTGAAGAAGTCTAAAATTAATGAATTAGTAGCTCATGTAGATTTGTTACCTACCCTAACCGAGCTTGTTGGAATTGAATACCAATCTAAGAAAACATTAGATGGTATAAGTGTAGTTTCATTACTCGAAGGCAAAACCAAAACAATTGTAGATAGAATGTTGGTTGTAGACACACAACGTAAACAATGGCCAGAAAAAGGAAGAAACCCTTGTGTGATGTCTACCCGATGGCGTTTGGTAAATGGTAATGAACTATATGATTTTGTAAATGATCCAGGACAAAAGATAGACCTTTCGAGTAAACATCCTGATGAGGTAGTAAAAATGCAAAATTTTTATGATACCTGGTGGGAGAGTATACAGTCAGATATTAAATATGCTCAGATTCCTGTCGGAGGAGAAGATAAAGATCCAGTTCGATTAACCATACATGATTTACATACCGAAGAAAATCTGCCATGGCATGAAGGACAAATCAGAAATGGAGAGTTTCATCCAGAAGGATATTATACTATCCGAGTAGAAGAAAGTGGTAATTATCAATTTAACTTGAGAAGATACCCAGAAGAGTCGGGATTATCAATTGACCAGGATATAGAGTCTATTGCATCAACACCTTATAAGGACGGGCAACCAGTAGGTAAAGGCCTTCAGGTGTCTAAAGCAATAGTTAATATAGGTAACCTTAACCTTAAAACAGATGTAGATATTAATGCAACCTCTGCAATACTTAGTGGACATTTAGAAAAAGGAGAGTACAAGCTAAGTTGTACTTTTGTGAATACTGAAGGGAAGAAATTTTCAGCATATTATACTTCAATCGAGAAATTATAAAATCACATGAATAAGTTAGTTGCATTATTTTTTTTAATTTTTCTAGTGGGATGTTCTAAACCTGAAAAAACACTTAAAAAAAAGCCTAATGTTGTATTTATTTTTGCAGATGATCTAGCATATTCTGCAATACATGCTTTAGGTAATACCGAAATACAGACTCCAAACCTTGATAGATTGGTAGAAGGAGGGACTACATTTACACATGCTTATAATATGGGAGCATGGAACGGAGCGGTTTGCGCAGCATCGAGGGCTATGATCATTTCGGGACGTAGTGTTTGGAATGTAAATCAATTTCGTCAAAACTGGAGTAATGGACGTGAGCTTGATAAAACCTGGGGGAAACTTATGGAATCTCAGGGATATACAACATATATGACAGGTAAGTGGCACGTTGATGCTAAGGCAGATAGTGTTTTTCAAAATGTAACTCATGTAAGACCTGGAATGCCCGGAGATGCCTGGGATCATTTTAAAATGGTTGAACGATTTGAAAATATAAAAGGAACAGATACGCTTCCTAAAGATATTATGCCAATTGGATATAATCGTCCTACTAATGAAAATGATACTATATGGTCTCCATCAGACCCAAAATTTGGTGGATACTGGGAAGGAGGAAAGCATTGGAGTGAAGTGTTAAAAGATGATGCTCTTACTTTTATAGATAAAGCAAAAAAAGAGGATAATCCGTTTTTTATGTATTTGGCCTTTAATGCGCCACATGATCCTCGACAAGCCCCACAAGAATACATTGATAAATATCCATTAGATTCGATTAGTCTACCAAAAAGTTGGTTGGCAGAATATCATTTTAAAGATGGCATGGGTAATGCAGAAGACCTTAGAGATGAGGCGTTAGCACCATTTCCAAGGACAGAATATGCCACCAAAAAACATATACAAGAATATTATGCTTTGATAACCCATATGGATGATCAAATAGGCGAAATTCTAAATACATTAGAAAAAACAGGTGAAATGGATAATACATATATCATTTTTACCGCAGATCATGGTTTGGCAATGGGAAAACACGGGTTAATAGGTAAGCAAAGCCTTTTTGATCATAGTATACGTGCGCCTTTTATGATTATGGGACCTGATATTCCTAAGGGAAAAAAGATAGAAGAAGATATTTATCTTCAGGATGCAATGGCAACGAGTATTGAATTGGCAGGTGTTGATAAACCTGAGTATGTTGAGTTTAATAGTGTTCTGGATATGATACATAAGGAAGGAAAAAGCTCTTATGAAGCTATATACGGAGCATATATTGATTTACAGCGTATGATTAGAAAAGATGGCTATAAATTGATTATATATCCCAAAATGGATAAGGTACTTCTCTATGATATGCAAAAAGATCCTGAAGAAATGAAAGATCTTGCAACTAATCCTAATTACAGAGCAAAGGTAGATGAACTTTTTAAAGCATTAATCACAATACAAAAGCAAAAAAAGGATCCTTTGGATTTAGAAAAACTCTATAAACAAATTACAATATCTAATGTCAAATAATAATGCATTGAGTGATTATTATTATATGGTATGAAATAATCTAAAAACATGATCTCGATGTGTTTTGCTTACAGGTACCTTTTTATCTCCGATAAAAAGCATGTTGCCTTCAAATCCACTAACTAGATCAATATTGACGACATAACTTCTGTGTGTTCGTAAAAATCGATTTATAGGGAGTTGTGCTTCTATGTTTTTTAACACCGTAGAATACACAAATCTATCTGATTTGGTATATACTGTGCAGTAGTTACTATCTGCCTGTAAAAATAGTATTTCGGCTAAAGGCACACGTTCAAAATGGTGATCTTTTTTTAAAAATAAACAATCTTTGATTTGTAAAACTTGATTTTCATTAGCAGTAAAATCTTGAGGTTCAAGCAAATCTTTTCCCGGTGTTTTCTTAGAAAAATTTAGCAAAGCTAATTCTATAGCGACACTAACTTGCCGATCATTAAATGGTTTAAGGATATAGGCATAAGGATGCACACTCTTTGCTCGTTCTACAATGTGGGTATCAGCATGAGAAGTTAGAAAAATAAAAGGAATATGATACTTATCATTTATGATGCGAGCAAGTTCAATTCCATCTCGATCTCCTTTTAAAATAATGTCGATCAATATTATATCAATATCTTGATTTTCTGTAATTAATTGTAAAGCATGATTTACTGTTTGTGCTATTCCGGTGACATGGTAATTAATTTCAGTTAATCTTTGTGAGATATCCTGTGCTAATAATATCTCATCTTCTACAATAAGAATTTTTACTTTTGACGATTGATTAGACATTCTGTATTTAGGTTATAAGAACCACTAAATTAAGCTATTTTTATATCTATTTCCCAATGTGTCCCTTCATTACCTGTTTTTTTTATAGTACCTTCTAATTGTTGAATTAGAGAATTGATAAGTTTAATCCCAAAAGAGTTGTTTTTTTTGGTTTGAATAGTTGTAAAACCTACTCCATTATCTATAACTTGGATATGTAAACGATCTTTTGTGTCATTAGTTAGAGCTACTTTAAGCATTGGATCCGTTGTATTTTCATAAGCGTATTTAAGAGAATTTGTAATGAGTTCGTTAATAATTAATGCCAAAGGGATGGCCATGTCTATATGAATACTAATGTTAGCAATATCAAAATTAGGTTTAAATTTGGCATTATATCCATGAAAAAGCCCTAATACCAACTCTTCAATATACTCTTTTATCATGATTCGAGTATCTACGCCATCTTGATACAATTTTCTGTGTACAAGGGATAAGGCTTCTACTCTGGACTGTCCAGATACAATAGCCTCTTTTGCCGGGTGTCCTGTAAGCTCATGACCTTGTAAATTTAATAAGCTAGAAACCATTTGTAAATTGTTCTTTACTCGATGGTTTAGTTCTTTTAATAATAATGCTTTCTCTTGCTCACGTTTACTAATAATCTCCTTTTGATCTAATAAAATATAATTTGCTTTTTTAATTTTTGTATTACCTCGATAAAGCAGATAAGCAAAGAAAAGTAGTAAGAAAACCCCAGCAGCCAATATAAAAACCAGATTTTTTTGATTGGTATTTATAGTATTAAGCAGGCTTATTTCTGACTCACGTTTATCAATCTCATATCCAGATTTAAGTTGTTCTATTTTTTGAACATTCTCTTTGTTGACTAGACTATCTTGATATACTTGAAACAGTTTTTGATACTCCAGTGCTCTAGGGTATTGTTGTTGAGTTTCATAAAAATTAACCAGCATGATACTAAAATCCCTAATTTGTTCTTTAAGTCCAGCTTGTTTGGCCATAGTCAAAGCTTGCAGGAATTTTTCTTCAGCAAATTTTGATTCATTTTCTTTTTGATGAATCCCCCCTAATTCGGCTAAATATATAGATGTAGAATATGAATCTCCTGATTCACTTAGAATATCAATAGCTTCATGTAGATTGTCTTTTGCTAATTTAAACTTGTTTTGTGTGGCATACACCATTCCTAGATTTCCTAAAGAATAACTTTTTATGATGTCGTTTTTAACAAGATCATTGAGTTGTAATGCCTGTTGAAAACTTGTTGCTGAGCTATCCAGATATCCAGCCAAACGATACGCTTCTCCAAGATTAAGTATTGTAAGTGCATGATTACCTTTTTCATCAGAGTTTATATAAATATCGATAGCTTTTTTAAAATAATCAATTGCTAAATCATAATTTTTATCACTAATGTAATTACTAGCGAGTTGGTTATAAGAAGCAGCTTGTCGTTCTATTAATCCTTTAGATTCATAGATTTGTAATGCTTTTATAGAAGCATCAAATGATCGACTATTATTACCAAGCCTTCGTTCGATATGACTAATTTCTTCTAAAGCTTCTGCCTGTAATAAGGGTTCATTTATTTCTTTAGCAATTTGTAAAGATTGTTTAGCAGAAAGTAATGCTGTGTTGGGATTTGGATGAAAAAAAGCAATATTTATTAATGAGGTTACTTGCTCTTTTTTAGACAAATGCCCAGTTTCCATAATATGAAATATACTATCTGCTTTTTTTTTGTTTTGTGAAAAAGATAGCGTAGTGGATAGTAAAAGAAATAAACACAACCTTTTAGGCATAGGTGAAATCAGTATGTTATTACTTTATTTTTGTGGACGGTTTGAACTAACTTTTGCTAAAGGATCAATTCTAAAATAATAAGATTGCCCTTTAGACTCTATAAACAAAGAAAATATAATACTGTACGAAATATAAGTTAATCCTTCAGGAAGAACGTCTTCAGATTGAGTTGTGATTTCAACCAGGTCACTCATGCGAGGATTGGGACTTACATATAAAGAGCCATCAGGAGTTGTTCTAAACTTTCCTGCCTCTTCATCTTCAGTAGTAAATGAAAATATGATATTCCAGGGATTGAGAGATTTAGTCTGACTTTTTTGTGTTTCAATAGTAAAGACTTTGCCAACATTCTGTATTTTACAATATGTAATCGTAGCTTTAGATTCAGTATTAGACTCAGTATTAGTTTGCAAATATATTTTGATATCCGTATTGGGTTCAATATTGGGTATACCTAAAAAGCTTTTCAGCACTAAACCATCTATAGGAATGGGTTTATACATTGTCCCCATACCAAGTTCAAGGTTTGTAATTACTTCTTCTAAGGTCTCATAATGTACATTGAATGTAATGATAGTATCTGTTAGGTTTTCTGTGGAGGTTTCCATATGGATGAAGTTTAAATTGATTTAAGCCCTGATAATTAAAAGTGATAATTAGGAAGTTCTTTTTCTGTTTTAATAGCCTATAAATTAGTGAAAAGGTTTAATATTTATGGATGTTGTATTATAAAATTTTCTTAATTCCTTGTGTATAATTGTGATACGCTTTGTTTTTTAATGTTAATAAGCTTACTAGGAACATATATATTAAAAAGAATGTTCCTATTACCGCTAGTTATTTTCATGACAAGTTATGATGATTGAAATAGAAAACATAGTGAGATAATGACATTGGCAGTTTTTCGATAAAAGATGTCAGTTATTTGACAGTGTGCAATGAAATAATATGCCATCATACACTTTTGAACCAGATAGATTTCTAATAGGTATTAAGACCTCTTTTATTCTTAAAACCTTTTGCTAAGAAAAGAGTAACATGCTTAAACCTTTTACTTCCTTTTTCTAAACATTTACTCATTATATCTGTTCATTCACTCATTACAATTGCTAATGAATTAAAATATGATCAGTTTTAACTCAAAATAATCATCGATGATAGTCTAAATAAACTGAAAAGGACTTTAAAAAAGAGTAGGTATTCACTAAAATCATAAAAAAAATGTCTATTACAATTAAAAATAAAACCGAAGAAAAAGAGATAGGTAATGTTTCAAAAAGAGAAGATTATAAACCTAAAAGCGCAATAGAAGCTCTGGCTGTAAGGATTGGTAAGGCTAGTGCTGCAATTAAAGGTAACCATAGTTATGATACAAGTTTGATTAATGTTCCTTATAAGAATGAAAAAGGTAAAGAGGGTAAAACCTGGGAAACTATAGTTTTTGAAAAATTGGTAGCTTGGATATCAAAAAATGTAGAATTTCGTGGAACTCTATCTTTGGTAACTAAAGGAAAGCCAGAACCAGATGGAGAAGCAATCGAAAGTACGATGCAATATATAAGTGGTGTTATAGGAACTGCTAAACCGTCTGCAACATATACAGTAGAAGAATCAACTTCTTTACGTGTTACATCTGGAGAAGAATTTGGAGTTACTGCAAATGTATCAATAGAAATTCCGTTTGGTGTGAGTGCTGGGATTGAAACTTCGGCCAGTATGTCTTTAGAAGAGAGTCAGACTACTACTAGTACTCATTCTGCTGTTGTTTCATTTCCATTTGACTTTAAAGTAATTCCTGGTGAGAAAGTTAATTATTTATATACTTATAAATTACAGCTCATCCCCATGCAAATTAAATCTGACTTTAGTATTGAAGTAGAGGCGATATTAAACAAAGAAGTTGATCCTATAATTTTTACTGATTTTTTTCAAAATAAACCTAGTGAATTCAATTGGGATAATCTTAACGAAGATCAAAAAGTATTTAATTATAAAGGAACAGCTAAATCAAAAGCATATAAAGGTAAAACTTATATATTAAAAACTTCATAAACTCTAAGGTGTAAAAGATATAAATATAGAAGGTAGAGATTAATCTCTACCTTCTATAAGATAAACTATATTTATGTTTAAAGGAATATAATTTGTAAATATGCATTTATCAAATAATTAGAGATGTTTACAATTCAAAATTGCTTAGATAACTATAAACTCAATTTGGAGGCATAAATAATGATAAAGAAATAGGTAATGTTCTACAAGGCTTTAAAAAAATCTATTAAAAGCATCAGTTTTAATCTTTTGAGACCTCCTCATAACTCCCTTTTTGTATGTTATACAGTTTATAATAATACCAGGCAGCCAGACCACCAATAAAAGAAAATAAAGCTAACATCCAAAACACATGTTGATGTCCTTTTGGACCAGGTGAATTTTCTAAGAGATATCCTATAGCGGGTCCTGCAAATATATCTGGAGTATATCCTATAAGAGAAATAATACCCACCGCAGTTCCTGTTAGGATCAATGGAATTTTCCCTCGCTGCATTACAGCAAAGTATAAGGAACGGGCTGCATATACTCCAGTAGCAACTACCAAAATTGATATAAAAAATAAAGCTGTAGAAGAATCCGAGATTACTCCTGTAGCAAACAATAACGCTCCAAAGAATGAAACTATAAAACTAATCAATAACCAGAAAGTAGTTTGTGAACGATCGGCCAATATTCCTATTAAAACACCAATAACAGGTCGGATAAATAATAAAAATGTACCTACTTGTGCAGACTTTACTTGGTCATACAACATTACATCTTGAGCATATAATGAAAATACATCTGTAATTTTGTAACCTACATAGGCGCATAGAATAATGATCATAAGTAACCATACAGATGGTAAGTGCAGGACCTCTTTTACCTGGGATATTGTGATTTTTTCTATTATAATTTCTTTTTCTAATTTATGATCCATTTTCATAAAGAACCAAACCAATATTCCAACAAAACTTACAATACCAGAGGATACTAAAATTACATATCTAAAAGCAGCTCTGCTTTCGGAGGCAGTTGCTTCAGAAATTTCTGCAGTAATAAATAGTGAAAATATAAGTACTCCTAAAGCCCCAAAGAGAGCCCCTACTAATCCACGTCCACCATCTAAAAAACCAAATGCTTTACCTTGAGAAGTAGTACCTCCCCAGACACGAGTAGCTTTTATCATGGGAGCCCAAAATAAAAATATAGTAGTAAAGCCCCAATATCCATACAATATTTTTAGTGTCAAATAATCAGGAAAAGTAGCATACACCAATCCCCCCAAAGCAGTCATCCAAAGGGCAACTGCAATCAATTTTCTTGGAGGAAACTTATCTGCTAATGCTCCTCCAAAAAGGTAGGATATCAATGCTACAAAGCCATATATAGAGAAACATATTCCTAACTGTATATTGTCTAAATTAAAAACTTTGAGTACCGTTGGTCTAAAAACTCTTGCAAGAACAAATGGAAGAATAAAAACAGATTCCCCAGCCAAAATAACAAGTAAAAGAAAGTACCATGGAGTTTTTGTTTCATTCATCTAATTTGTAAATTAAAATTTTAAGTCTAAATATATAGATTTCTATACTAAAATAGTTCTAATAATAGATTGAGATTCCCTGGTTAAACAGTTTTCATAGTTTTAAGATAGTTTTTATAATCCAAACTGTCTGGGCAACCATAAACTCAATTCAGGAATATAAATGATAAGTAATAACACCAAAATCATAACCAGGAATAGAGGTAACAATGGTTTTAAAACTTTCTGAATTGAAAGTTCGGCAACACTACATCCTACAAAGAGTACAGAACCTACAGGAGGAGTACATAATCCGATACAAAGATTCAAAATCATAATAATCCCAAAATGTATAGGATCTAAACCAATCTTAGTTGCTATAGGTAAGAAAATAGGTGTAAAAATTAAGATTGCCGGAGTCATATCCATGAATATACCAACGAATAATAAAATCAAATTTATAATAATCAAAATAACAATGGGATTATCGCTTATCCCTAATAAGGTATTGCTGATTTCCTGCGGAATGTTTTCATATGACATTACCCATGACATGGCAATAGATGTAGCGATAAGTAAAAGTACTATTGATGAAGTTTTTACAGTTTCCAGGAAAATAGGAGAGAAGTCCTTCCATGTAATTTCTTTATAAAGGGCTGCCAAAATTAGTGTATATAGTACAGCAATTGCTGAAGCTTCTGTAGCGGTAAAAATACCAATAACAATTCCACCGATAACCACCACAAGAAGAAGTAAACTAGGAAAAGCAGCTATAAAACGTTTTAAGAACTCTGTAAATCCTACTAACTTTTCGGTAGGGTATTTTTTAATGATTGCATAAATTGTTGCGACAATCATAAGTGTTACTCCAATTAAAATCCCGGGAAGATAGCCTGCTATAAATAATGCAGCAATAGAGACTCCACCACTAGCCAGAGAGTAAACAATAAGGACATTACTAGGAGGGATCATTAATCCTGTTGTGGCACTAGTGATATTTATGGCAGCACTATACGCCGGATCATATCCATCTTTTTTCATCATAGGATGCATAAAACCTCCAATAGCAGAAGCAGCTGCAACAGCAGATCCAGAAATAGCTCCAAAAAGCATACATGAAATAATATTTACAAAAGCAAGACCTCCTGGTAGTGGTCCTACTATAGCTTTAGCAAAATTGATGAGCCGCACTGCAATACCACCTCGATTCATAATTTGACCAGCTAATATAAAGAAGGGAATTGCAGAAAGAGTGAAGCTATCCAAAGAAGTTGCCATACGTTGTGCCAAAGTAGTTACCGAAGGTAAAAAAGGCATTGCAGTAATTAATGTGAAAAAAGCCACTAAACCAATAGAGTATGCAATAGGAACCCTTAATGATAAGAACACCAGGAAACTAATTACTAATATCAATACCTCGGTATAATTCATAATGATGTAGTGTTAGTATTGTCTTTTTGAAAGTAAATGTAAATGCAGTAATAACAGATTAAAATTCCAGAAATCGGAATTACGAGATAAATAATCCCTAGTGGGATACTTAGTGCAGCTGAGTTTTGCTCGAATTGAAACGAAAGTATACATAAACGAATTCCTCCTATAATCATTATCGCAAAAGCAAATAGACAGATAGCGCCATAAACAATACCATCATAAAGAGACCTTTTTTGTTGTACAATTGCAGTCGGAATTAAATCAATAGCTAGATGTAATTTTTGACCGGTAGTATATGCCGCTCCAAGCAAGCCGAGCCAGATTAAGGAAAAACTAGAAAGTTCATCAGTAATCGTACTTGGTGATTTTAAAATGTATCTGGAAAAAACTTGCCATACTACACTAACTAGCATAACAAACAGTAAGAAAATTACTGTTTTTTCTAAAATAATATCTATACGATTTTTCATTTAATACGCTGATTTTATAATTTTGACGAGCTTTAAAACCTCTGGTTGATCTTTAAAAGTTGTAATGACTTCTTGGGTTTTTTGTTCAAAAAGAGATTTATCGGGACGTGTAATTTGCACTCCGGCTTCAATCACTGCATCTAATGATTTTTTTTCTGATGCGGCCCAAAGTTTACGTTGTTCTATTTTAGATTCAGTACTGGCTTCTTGTACCCATTTTTTTTCTTCGTCGCTTAATCGTTCCCAGGTATCAAGACCAATTAATAATACATCCGGAATAGTGGTATGTTCATCTAAACTATAATATTTACAAATTTCGTAATGTTTTGAAGTGTAGAAACTAGGAGGGTTGTTTTCTGCGCCATCAACTACGCCTTGTTGCAAAGCAGTATATAACTCTCCCCAAGAAACAAGAGTAGGAGCTCCTCCCAATTGATTAACCATATCTATGGCCATATTACTTTTCATTACACGTATTTTTTTACTCTCTAAATCTTCGGGTGTAGTAATTGGTTTTTTTTTGGTGTAAAAACTTCTACTACCAGCATCATAAAAAGTGAGTCCTCTTAATCTGAATTTTTCTCCCTGAGTTAACATTTCTTCTCCTAGCTTACCATCTAATACAGAAAATGCATGTGACCTATCTCTAAATAAATATGGTATTCCAAAAACACGATATTCCGGAATGAAATTTTCTAACACTGCAGCTGAGACTTTGGTGATATCTAAGCTTCCTATTTGTAGCAGCTCTAAACATTCACGTTCGCCTCCTAATTGACTACTTGGATATATTTTTAATATTAGTTTTCCGTTAGATTTTTTTGCCAGGCGTTCTCCCAAAATTTCCATGGATTTATGCACAGGGTGTTGGGTGTCCAAAATATGAGCTAATCGCAGTACTTTTACCTTTTTTGAACCACTGCATGAGATTAGTACTACTGAGAGTATAATAAAAAAGAGCTTCTGTATTCTATATTGATATAAACTCATCTTATTTTATGATTATGGGATGAGAAAGTTGGTCTAAGGTCTCTGCTATCTTTTGTGTAAAACCTTCTGGTTTTGCGAATTTTTGACTTGAGGCTTCCCAACCTGATAAGAAATAGAAAGGGATAGTAGTATTGTTTTCAGTATTAAAAACTACATAATGAGTATTTGTAATTCCATTTTCTTTTTTAGTAATAGTCTTATGAGTATGGTAAAGATCTTTGTTTAATAGTAACGCCATGCCAAGATGATCTCCGTTTTCAGATTGCTTACCATGAGAATATAGACTGAACAGGCTATTACGTTCTTTGATATATAGTTGATTTGGTTTTAAATTTACGATCCCTGCAACCAGTTTCATTTCTTGAGTTATTCCTGATAAAGAAACTTCACTTTTATAATACCATTGTCCCTTATAAATCGAAATCTTATGGCGTACCTGTATAGGAATTCCATGAATAGTATCATTGATATAATTCATTTCAAAAGAAGCTTTAATAGGACCTTCTTCTATAACTTTATACCTAGCACCATTTTTACCTGTTATTCTATACAATGAATCATTTAATTGTATGGCAATAGATCCTGCCCCTAGAGAATTACCAACTTTAAGGATATCCATTCCCCAAGTTTCTTTAGTATGATAGTCTCCATTAATTCCAACTTGGGATAAAACTAAATCCTCTGTTGTTTTACCAAAAATATCAATCCCATTTCTTGGGTCAAAATACATACGAAACCCAACTTTATCATTTTCCCAGGCTGGCCCTTCCATTTGAAAGAATTTTTTGTCTGCTGCATTTCTGGGATCTCCATTACGTTTATAATTTTTTACTTCTGTAACGTCTCTTGAGTTTGAGCCAACTCCAAAATGTATGTCTGTAGCTTTAGATACTATGGGAGTCTTTTCTCTTTCTATAACATCAAAGTATATTTTTTTTATCTCTTTTGGCTTAAAATCAGTAACAAAAATTAATTGATCCCATTTCTTATCATTATCAATATCTTCTAATTGAAATGGAATAAATTCCTTATTTTGGTTATAAATAGCAAGTATAGATTCATCTTTGATGTCTATAATATGAGTGTCAAACTTCGCTATCGGAATACGCACTAATTCATCTATACGTTCTATGTTTAATGTGTTCTCAATAGTGATCACATTTTTTGAAGAAGGGCTGCATCCAGATATGGTGAATAAGGTGGTCAAAGAAATAAGAATATATAGTTTCATCTACAAAATTTATTTGATCGTGATTGTAAATTAATCTTCATTAGAAGGTTTACCTATGGTTGCTAAGATCCCACCATCAACATATAAAATATGGCCATTTACAAAGTCGCTTGCTTTTGAGGACAGGAAAATAGCTGCTCCTGCAAGGTCACTTGGATCACCCCATTTTGCTGCCGGAGTTCTACCTACTATGAAATCATTGAAAGGATGACCATCTACTCGTATAGGAGCAGTTTGAGAGGTAGCAAAATATCCAGGACCAATACCATTAACCTGGATATTGTATTTGGCCCATTCTGTAGCCATATTTTTGGTTAACATTTTTAGTCCACCTTTTGCTGCAGCATATGCGCCAACTGTATTTCGGCCTAATTCTGTCATCATAGAACAGATATTGATAATTTTTCCTTGTTTTCTTTCTATCATTCCTCTAACTACATGTTTAGAAACAATAAAAGGGCTAACAAGATCAATATTAATGACTTGTTTAAAGTCATCTACTTCCATGTCAATTAATGGAGTTCGTTTTATAATTCCGGCATTATTAATTAAAATATCAATGTAGCCTATTTCGGTTTCAATTTTTTTAATGGAAGAGATAACTTCTTGTTCATTAGAAACATCAAATTTGTATCCAATAGCATGTATCCCCTCATTTTTATACTCAGTTACGGCGTTATCGATTTTTTCCTGGGATGAATTCCCGTTTACTATTATAGTGGCTCCGGCTTGACCTAATCCCTTTGCCATAGCCATTCCTAGTCCGTGTGTGCTTCCTGTGACTAATGCTATTTTTCCTGAAACATCAAATAATGAATTTGTCATGGTAAGAGTGATTATTTTAGCTCTGTAATTTTTGCAGTATCCATATCGCTATAGTCCAGATTTTCACCTGCCATTCCCCAAATAAAGGTATAGTTACTTGTTCCGGATCCAGAATGAATAGACCATGGCGGAGAAATTACAGCCTGATGATTTTGCATCCAGATGTGTCGTGTTTCATTTACAGGTCCCATAAAGTGACAAACAGCCTGTTCTTCGGGGATTTCAAAATAAAAATAGATTTCCATTCTACGATCATGAACATGGGCAGGCATAGTATTCCATACACTACCTGGTTTAAGCTCTGTCATTCCCATTTGTAACTGGCAAGTTTCTACCACTCCGCTAAGGATCATTTGGTATACTGTTCTTGCATTAGCAGTTTCCATCGCTCCAAGTTCTAACTTTTTAGCTTGTTCCTTAGTTACGGATTTGGTAGGGAATGCATGATGTGCAGGAGCTGAGTTTAGATAAAACCTAGCCGGATTATTAGCGTCATCACTATTAAAAACTACATTTTTACTGTCCTTTCCAATATATAATGCGTCTTTATACCCTAGTGAATAGGTAGTTCCATCTACATTTATAGATCCTGGCCCTCCTACATTGATGGCTCCAAGTTCTCTTCGATCCAGAAATTTTTTAGCTTTTAAAGGATCGATTGCTTCCAGTGTTAAGCTTTTCTTTATAGGTACGGCAGAACCAACCATATAGCGATCATAATGAGTGTATACCCAAATAATAGTATCTGATTGCATGAGATTATGTATCAAAAACTCATCGCGTAATGCTTTGGTATCATAATGCTTTACAGATGCAGGTCCGTTGGCGTATCTGGTTTCATATATTGTATTATTCATAATATTTTTTATTCGAATGAAATGATATGTTTAGAATTATCATTTTTCATGATAATTATCTGCTTATTGTTTTTTTCTGATTCTATTTTTTTGATAAAAGATAATTCTTCGATGGTAAAAGGTGTTCCCGACTTTTTCCATAGCATTATGGTGATATAGGTATTATCTTTTTGACTAGGTTTATACTTTGCTCTGGTGTTGATTACTGTGCTTTCTTTTGCTTCTGGATGTAAACCAGAAGTAGTTTTGGTAGTTACAACATCCCATCCTTTTATTGGAATTACAGCGAGTTGATATTGACCGTTATCAATAATCTGAATCTCTTTGTTTTTTATCTTTTGAACTGATTTTTTAATATATCCATTAATATGGGGTAGACTATAATGCCCTAAAATAAAATCCAAAGGTTTTTTGGCATTGATTTTATCTACTCGTAAAATTCCATTTTTCAAGGGAATATCTGCCAGGTTAATCAGAACGTCCTCAATGATTTCAGATTTTAAATCTCGATAGTAAACACCATTTTTAAACTTTTTAAAAGTATATAACCTTCCAGGTTCATATGGGATAGTATCCACTTCGGTCTTAAACATATAATTCATTGATACAATACCGCTAGGATCATCAGCTTGCCATGGAAAAGCACTATTATACGCTAGTTTATTATAATTTTCGCTTCCGCGGAAAGGCTCTTTAACTCCAGTAATGGGAACATTACACCAGGCTCGGATTTCTGTAGCTCCGATATCGGGATAATTGGTTAACATAATTTCTGAAGTTTTGAAAAACTTGTTATATGCCTTTCCTTTGGTTAATTTGTTATCCCATGCACCATCGTTTTCTGTAGCATTCCAAAACTCATTATCCTTAGGTAATAGTAAACTAAGAAAGGCTTTTCCCATCCAGTATACACTTCCTCGACAACTGTAATATTGAGTAGCAGGGTCAAATTCTCCATAAAACCCTAATGTTGGGACACCATCTTTTAAAAACTTGGGATGTTGTAAAAATTGAGATAATACTCCAGAAGAAATACGTCGCATCCATCCCCAATTTATACCTTTAGTTTCTTCTGGATAGAACCCTAAAAATGGAAAAGGACTTATAGATGCGATGCGATAACTTATACTTCGTCCCCACATAATCATTTTACCATCTTTACTAAACATATAAGGATAGCTATCTTTTATATCTAGAAAATTTGTTTTGAATTTTTTAGCAATTTCTGGATAGTATTTATTGCCAAATACTTCAGACCAATAGGCTGCATACATCTGAAACGCCCACATACTATAATAATCATACGCGGGATTATCATTGTACCAGCCATCTCCGCGATAATGATTTAAACTCTTATTGAGATAGTCAACTAATAATTTTTCATTAACATCATAGCCTTGACTTTTAAAAAAACTGAGAACAAAAATGTTAAAAAATTTCCAGTTAGAAGGTACGGTTGCTCCATCCCCGTAACTAATCATTTTACGAGCTAAAATATCTTTTTGCTCTTGTGTGAGTGGCTCCCAAACGACTTCGGGGATAGTGAAAAATGAAATGGCCAATGCACCAAACTCAACTAAGGTTTGTCCTGGCCAATCTTTTTCCTTGTCTTTTATAAATGAGGGGTGGTTTTCATCAATTAGGTTTAATATGTTATGACGATAATAATCTGCAATTTTGATGTTATTAATGGTTAAGTCTGGATTTTCTTTTAATAAAGGAGCAGCAACAAAAAGTGTTCTACATAAACCTTCTAATTTTTCTACCGGTATTTGCCAATCACCTCTTGGATAAGATACATCCCCTAATTTTGGAAACTTAAGAGGATCATCGATATCGTTTACATATGAAAAAGCACCTTCTAAAATATATTGTGCCATATCTAACCAATGTTCTCTAGTCATTCCCGTTTTTGGACTTTTTATATAATCAGGATTTGAAATCTGGTATATTTGTTGTCCACCATACATGGTGTACACCTCAGAACCTGCAGCAAGAAAAGCTCCGGTACCATACACTTCAGTTTGATCTTTAAATGATTTATCGGGACCAGCTCCTATAGGTTGTACATAACCTAGCATACCCTCGGGGGTAATATGACTGTTTAATGCATTCCATGCTTTTTTAATATGCGGTTCGTAGGTTGCCCTATCCAATACACCGTGATTTACACCCCATGCAAGTCCAAATGTAAAAAATGATGTCCCGCTGGTCTCAGGAGTGGGGTAGTATTTTTGATTAAGTAAACTCATGGACCAGTGGCCTTGCGGCGTCTGAATCTGAATGAGCTTTTTTGCCATTTTCAGGTAAATTTCCTTAAAGTATTCATAGGGTTTAGAACCAGGTTCATATTCATCCATTAACAGTGTTAAACCACCAAACACCCATCCGTTGCCTCTTGACCAAAATATCTTGTTATCATGATCAAGTTTATCAATAAAACTATTGTCTCGATAAAATAAATGATCTTCTTTGTCAAAAAGATGTTGTCTGGTAACCTCATACTCTTTAAGCATCCAATCTGTATATTTTTGTTCGCCTGTGATTTTTGTGAGTTTAGCCCAAACAGGAGGTCCCATAAATAGGGCATCACACCAGGTCCATCGCTCTAGATGTTTATAGTTATCTAAAGTAATAGGTTGCTGACTTGGGTTTTGCATGATCCAGTCTAAACGTTCTTTTGTAGGGATTATCATAGTGGAATCTTTAAACTTTTTGAAGGATTCCAAAAACATTTGACCTACAACATGATCATCAGCCATATATTTTCTCCAGTGTAATTGCCATTTTTGTGTTGTGCCAATTTCTTTTAACCATTTCCAATATCGATCATCCTTAGCCATTTTGGCAAATTTGGTCATACCCACATAGAGCGCTCCATTTGTCCAATCAGCAATATGATGAGGTTTATCCCTTCCACTGTATTTCTCACGAAAATGTATGATTTGCCAATCAGCAACCCGTTGCATTTGCTTGTATACTGATGTTGGAGTTATCTCTTGTTGATGATTTGAATCTATTATTTGGGCATTACTAACAAAGCAAAAACAGATAAATAAAATGAAGGTTATTTTGAGAATTATCTTTGTTGTATTTTTTTTCATATTTGTTGTATTTACTTTCATTTCTGAGTAGAACATCATTAATATTTAGTATTAATGAGTTTATAGATTTCGGTAGCTGCAAGGAGAAAAGCTCCACTTCCATAAGATTCTGAATCATCAAAACTCACGTCTGTAGGAGAATCTCCTACTTCTTGTACATATCCAAATGTCCCGTCAGTGTGTATTGCCTCAGTCAAAAAATCCCACCCCTTTTTAATTATAGGCATGAATTGATCTTTTGGTAATAATCCATTATTTACTCCCCAGGCCATTCCATGTATAAAAAATGCAGTACCACTGGATTCTTTCTGTGGATAAAATTTAGTATCTAGAAGGCTTTGACCCCAATATCCTCCTTCGGTTTGTATTGCACTCAGACGGGTACACATTTCGATGAATTGTTGTTCGAATTTTTTACGTTCAGGATGATTTTTTGGCATATAATCCAATACTCTGGTTAATCCTCCGATAACCCATCCATTACCGCGAGACCAATATATTTTAGATCCGTTTTTTGATTTTTTATTAAAAAAACGGTCATCTCTAAAGTATAAATGCTCTTTTTTATCATATAAGTAATCTGATGTGTCCCACCATCTTTCTGTCATAAAGTTCAGGTACTCAGGGTTATTTAAAACTGCTGCAGCTCTTGCATATGCTGGAGGAGCCATAAATAGAGAATCACACCAACTCCACCATTCCCACCAGTATTTATTTCCATCGAATGTGACATCATTTTCAAGTCTTCTTCTTAAAGGCATTTCTAACATAAAATTTGATCGATCAATTATATGTTTATCTTCTTTTATTTCATAAAGTTCGTAGAAGACCTGTGTAATTGCATATACATTCGCATCATATGGTCGTGCTCTTGGAGTCCAATTCACGCTATCTCCCATTTCTACAATCGCATTGAGGTATTTTTCATCTTTGCTTATTGTATATAATTGCATTAATCCAATATAAAATGGAGCATAATCCCAAGTGTTTAATCCTTTACCTGTTGGATTAGCTAGTTGCCAATCTGCTACTTTCTTCATGAGTTGAAGCACTTGGTCTTGATCTATTGAACTTCTTTTTTCTATACAATCTTTGGTGTTTGCAGATAGATGAGTAGTTGTACAAAAACTAAAAAGTAAAAGGCAGATAGTACCTGATAATGTTTTGACTAAATAGTTTTTCATGAAATTTTGATATTCGTTATAGTTTAAAATTATTGGTGTTATATTGATGTATAGAAGGAACAAAAAAGCTTTGATGATTCCTTTCATTTTTGTTGCAATTAGCTTCGGATTATACAACAATCTTATCCTTAATGGATTTCTTAATCTTTTTAGAAAAATGCTATAAGATTCTTAGCCAAATTACTTAAAAGTCATAATAATAGTTATATTTAACCTTCAGTTAACGGTATTTGTAACGGTTAAATCTTATTATTTTTGGATGATAAAATTTTGTAGTGATGAAAGATCTCTTAGATGATGAGAAAAAAAGAATACTCGAATGTATTCTTAGTAGTAAGGGTTTTTCTAAGTCTCCTACAAGTACAAATTTGCTTCGTTTTCTTGTAGAAGCAACATTGTCCAAAAAACAATTGAAAGAAACAACAATCGGAATCGAAATTTTTGGGAAACAATTTCTTGAACAAAATAATTCTTCCAGTATTCGAGTGAATATCTATAACCTGAGAAAAAAATTAGAAAAGTATTATCAGACAGAAGGAAAAGATGAACCATGGAAAATAGTAATAGATAAAGGACAATACTATACTTCATTTATTCAGAACACTACATTTAAATCCGAGGAGAAAAATTACAAGAAGTATTATAAAATACTTGGATTTACTTCTATCTCATTATTTGTAACACTAGTATTTGTTGTATCTAATTTGTTATATAAAAAACCAGTTGCATTATGGAATTCATTTTTAACAAATGGAAAAGAAACCACTTTGGTTGTTGGAGATTTCTTTGGATTTATGGCAAAAACCAAAACAGGAAGAATAGGCTGGAATAGAGATTATGAAATCAATTCATTAGATGATTTTTATGAACTACAAAAAAAGAACTCTGAGTTTAGAGATAATGTATTTCCTGCAAATTACTCATATGTAACGGGTATGGGATCTATTGCTGTATATCATTTAACTAAACTTTTTGAAAGTAATGGTAGAGATTTTTCTATTCGATTTTCTACCAAATCAACCTATGATGATATTAAGGAGCATAATTCTGTATATATAGGTCCTACAAAGAATAATAATAAGTTTATTCAATATTTTAACGAACAAAATGCGCATTTCTCTATTCAAGGTAGAAAACTTAAGTATAAAAATCGTATTAAAAACAGAGATACCATATTTAATCTTGACATTGAAGGATTAGCTTCTGAATATGCTATTGTCTCTCGGTTAAAAGGAGTGGATGGTACAGAACAGTTTTTATTTTTCTCTGATCATGATATAGGGGTAATTGCAACAGTAGAACTTTTTTGTGATCCCCAAAAGGTAGAACAATTTAAAAAAGAGTATATGAAGGATTTAGATACTTTTACCGCACTTTTTAATGTAACAGGTAAAGAAAGAACAAATCTCAATTTGGAACTAATAGCTATAGATGATACTAGTTTTAATACAGAAAATTAATACCTAGTAAATGCATGCTTTTGGTTTGTTTTTTACAAAATAGCTTTTATAATTTTTTGCTTTAATATCCATGCAACCACACAAATCCAGTAATTTAATGTTTTTAAAATCTATGGGGTGACTTTCTGCTTGCAATGCGATGTAACCTTCTGTTAATATGGTACCTGCTTTTGACATCCAGTAGTCTAGATCTCTTTGGATTCCGAAATTTCCTAAATTCGTTTCAGAACTATTAGCACTGTATTTTCCACCTGTTATTTGTGGTTTTGTGAATTTTAGGACAGAATCACCATTTACCATAAATTCCATATACTCGCCACCCATAATTATTGCATCGATGTGTACCCATTGATCACCATGATAGGTTTTAGAGGTAGAGTTTATACAATGAGTATAATCAACAGTGCTGTTAATTTCTACTGCGGTTCCCGGAGTACAAACATTAGCTGTCGTGCGCTCTCCTTTATTTAACCCTCCTAAGGTTTGTAGTTCTATCGAAATAGGAAAATCTTGTTGGAGTTCATTACTTTCTGCAGATTGCGAATGTAGCATCACACCACTGTTCCTTATATTCCAATGTACACCACCTTTTAATTGTTCTCCTGTAAACCGATAATCAAAGCTTAATTTATAATAAGAAAAAGGTGTTTTGTAATATAAATGTCCAAAAGCATCATCAAATGTTTCATAATTGTCATATCGAATTCGAATCATACTATCCTGAACTATAAAAGTTTCTTTATAATTGTCATTTAATTCGTAACCAGAAATTTTTATATCCCATCCAGAAAGATCTTTACCGTTAAAAAGAGAAATCCATTCCTCTGTATTGATATCTTTTTCTGATTTGGCAGATGTACATGAATTTAAAACAGATAGTATTAATATCGAAAGGAGTATATATTTGAACATTTTGAATGAATTATTTACATATTGGTGTTTATATATTTTTATTGATTTTGCATCTATACATTCAATTCTTCCTTGCGAAAATTTCCAGGAGTTTTTCCTGTAAAACTTTTAAAAACCCTGGAGAAATATGATAGATTTTCTAAACCAACTTTTTCTGCAATTTGCTTTAAAGAATTATCTGTAGTAAGCAATAGCAATTGAGCTCTTTCGACTCTTTTTGATTGGATATATTTATTTGGTCTCATACCAAACTTTTGTTTGAATATTCGGGAAAAATAATCTGTACTTAAATGACAGTATGAAGCTAGTTCGTTTATGGTAAGTTCTTTGTCTAGATTTTCACTGATATGACTTAATACTTGACTTAAATTATTACGAGTAGTATTTTTTATAACCAGACGATTATGATCTTTAATAAATTTTGATAGAAGAATACGCAGCAATCCATTAGTTTCAAGGTAAAAAGCAGATGATAGTTTTTCGTTTTTCTTTTTAAAGGTTTGTAAAGTAGGTCTGTTATCATAAACCTCGGGATCATCATTGACTAATGCACGATTAGGATTAATTTCTAGTAAACGTTTAAAATAGGCAATATCAGTGTCTTTAGCTTTGAGTTCATAGACGAAGGATTTTAAATTAAAAATGGATAATCCATTTTTTATCTCCTCAAAGAAACTTATATAATATTGTTCATGATATTCATCACACTTATATCTACTATAAGTAAAACTAGGTATTAAATACATATACCCCGGTTTTAAATCAAAAGTCTGATCATTGTGATATACCTTGGCAGAACCTTTAGAAATATAGTACATTCTGGTAAATGGACTTACTACATTATCATAATTCCAATGTTTGTCCAGATGTGCATAACCAACATTGAGTAAAGAAAGTTGTAAAGATTGTAAGACTTTATGCATTAAATAAATTTCATCAACCGTAATATACAGGGAAAAATAAAGAATTTTCTGATAAAAGTCGTTTTTGTTGTAAAAAAATATAGCTTTTTATATAATTATGTCGGAAATGTACATTGTATAGTCTTTTTTGAGCAAAGATTTGTTGAACTTAACTTTTAAATTTGGAAGTATATAAAAAATTATAATTTTAATGTCGTTTTTTAAAAGTATACCCCTATTCTTATTTACTGTTGTTATTATTTCTTGTGGAGGTCCTGATTTGCCAGAATTGGTTGAGATCGAATATCAGCAACTTCCAGAAAAATTAGATTTTAATCAACATGTAAAACCTGTATTATCGGATAAGTGTTTTTTGTGTCATGGTCCGGATAAAGCAAAAATATCTGCTGGTCTGCAACTTCATAGTTCAGAAACGGCATATGCAGAACTACCAGAGACTCCAGGTAAGTTTGCTATTGATCCAGGTAATCTTAAGAACTCTGAAATGTTTAGAAGAATCATGACAGAAGATCCAAAAGAAATAATGCCAACACCAGAGTCGCATTTGAGTCTTACAGAACGAGAAAAAGCGATTTTGATTAAATGGATTGAAGATGGAGCAGAATATAAAGATCATTGGGCATTTATTCCAATTCAAAAAACGACACCTCCCAAAGTAAAAAAGAAAGGATTAATCCAAAATCCTATTGATAATTATATTCTTTCGGTTTTAGAAGATCAGAAATTAACATTTGCTCCCGAAGCAGATAAAGAAATTATATTACGTCGTTTATCATTTGACCTTACAGGAATGCCGCCAACAGTAAAAGAGATAGATGATTTTTTAGTTGATAAAAGCGAAGATGCTTATGAAAAACAAGTCGATCGTTTGCTTGCCTCAAAACGATATGGAGAACAAATGGCTCTAGAATGGATGGATGTAGCTCGTTTTGCTGATACTCATGGATATAGTGTAGATCGGTATAGAGATATGTCTCCCTGGCGTGATTGGGTCATTGATGCATTTAATAAAAATCAACCTTATGATGAATTCGTAACATGGCAGCTTGCAGGAGATTTAATGGAGAATCCTACACGTGAGATGAAGTTAGCAACAGCTTTTAATCGTATTCATCCTCAAAATATGGAAGGAGGTATTGTAAATGAAGAGTTTCTTATCGAATATGCTGGGGATAGAGCAACTACAACAGGACAGGCCTTAATGGGGCTTACTGTAGCTTGTGCAAAATGTCACGATCATAAATATGATCCTGTTTCCCAAAAAAACTATTATGAAATGACCACTTTTTTTAATAATGTAAATGAATCTGGTCAAATTTCATGGAATGATGCAATGCCAACTCCAACCATGCTATGGACTAATGAAGAAGAGGAGAAAATGTTGACTTATATGGAGAATCTGGTTAAAGAAACAGAAGTTGATATAGAAAATACAATACAAGAAATCTCGCCAGAAATTGATACGTGGATTGCCAATAAAAAATATGCTTCGGTAAAGCTTTCTAAAAAAGGCTTAATAGGCTCATATAACTTAAATAATAATTCCTTGACTAATAGTATAAATCCATCACAAAAAGCTACAATGAAACGTGAGTATACTGAAGGTCAACCGGTGGATTTGGTCGCTGCTAGAAAAGGAAAAGGAGTGCAGTTTAATGGAGATACCTGGTTGGACCTGAGAGAAGTAGGTGTTTTTGGTCGTCATCAACCATTCACTGTTGGAGTTTGGGCAAAAATTCCTAAAGAAGTGACAGACGGAAATATTTTTCATAAAAGCGACGGAGCAATTCTACATGCCTGGAGAGGATATCATTTAAAAATTGTGAATAATAAGCTAGAATTATTAATGGCACATACCGGACCTGATAATGCAATTAAGGAACATACTAAAATTGATATTCCTAAAGAAGTATGGACACATTTTGCAGTAACATATGATGGATCAAGTAAAGCTGAGGGATATAAAGTTTATGTAAACGGAAAAGAACTTGAAACAGAAATTATTGATGATAACCTCTATAAAGATATTCTTTTTGGTAGAAAAAAAGAACCTGCACTTCAGTTTGGAGCACGATTACGAGGAAAAGGTATTGCCGGTGGAATCATAGATGATATCAATGTATATAACAGAGAACTATCTGGTATAGAAATGCTTCAGTTAGCAGAGAATGCAGGAGTGAATACATTATTAGCAAAAGCTCCGGAAGCATTAGATGCACCTGAAAAAAAACTTTTGCAGCAGCATT
The DNA here is from genome assembly GCF_007489275.1 of Aquimarina algiphila. Taxonomy (GTDB): domain Bacteria; phylum Bacteroidota; class Bacteroidia; order Flavobacteriales; family Flavobacteriaceae; genus Aquimarina; species Aquimarina algiphila. The sequence goes on along the minus strand of NZ_VLNR01000004.1, from coordinate 66,545 downwards.
ATATCATGCATGCTCGTCCAATAAAAGAACAATATACAAAGCTTGTTAAAGTAAGAAAAGCCTATGTTGATAGTATAGAGCCTATAAAAGAGGTTATGATTATGAAAGAATCAGAACCAGTACAGGCATATGTATTAGAAAGAGGAGTTTATGATGCACGAGCAGAAGAAGTGTATCCTAATACTCCAGAATTTTTGCCTCCAATGGTAGAGGGTGCTCCAAAAAACCGTCTTGGATTTGCACAATGGTTATTTAAAAAGGAGCACCCTTTAACTTCTCGAGTGACAGTAAATCGTATGTGGCAACATTTCTTTGGTATGGGGTTAGTGAAAACTTCAGAAGATTTTGGAAATCAAGGAGAAATGCCAAGTCATCCAGAGTTATTAGACTATTTAGCATCACATTTTATGGAAAAAGATTGGGATATGAAAGCATTTAACAAGATGATTGTTATGTCTCGCACATATCGTCAGGATTCAAGAGTTTCTGAAGAGTTAAGAATGATGGATCCAGAAAATAGACTATTAGCACGAGGACCAGCAAAACGCATGACAGGTGAAATGTTAAGAGATAATGCATTAGCAGCAAGTGGTCTGTTGAATAATGAAATAGGAGGTGAAAGTGTAAAACCATATCAACCAGAAGGTTTATGGAAAGTGAACAATGCGACATATGAAGAAGATACAGGAGAAAAATTATATCGCAGAAGCATGTATACCGTTTGGAAACGTTCTGTACCACATCCTACACTAGCCACTTTTGATGCTCCCGCAAGAGATGTATGTACAGTTAGAAGACAAGAAACAAATACTCCACTACAGGCGCTAGTGCTTTTAAACGACCCTACGTACATAGAATCGGCCAGGGTTCTGGGAAAGAAAATGACTGATTCTGCTGATGCAAAAAAAGGGATTATGAATGTTTTTAGAAGTTTGACTGGTAGGAAACCCACAAAACAAGAATTGGACCTACTACTCGAACTAAAAAATAATGAATATAAGAAGTTTGCTTCCAACGAAGCTAAAATGAAGGGGTGGTTAAACTCCGGAGAATTCCGAATAGAAGAAAATGACGATAAAGCACTAATAGCAGCTAATGCTGTGGTTGCAAGTACGATTATGAATTCGGATGCTACAATAACAAAAAGATAAGCTATGTGTGATCACCATGACAAATTAAGGTCAAATAATAAGGACCTCCAGGAAGTAGAAAAAATGTTTGATCGTAGAGAGTTTTTAACAAAAACCTCTTTAGGATTAGGGGCTATTGCTTTTGGATCATTACTCAATGCCGATAAAGCATGGAGTAATGTTAAAAATAATAGGAAACCAGACCTCGAGATGTTTAGTAGAAACAGTCTTGGTTTACCCCATCATATGCCAAAGGCTAAGCGTGCAATTTATTTGTTTCAAAGTGGAGGACCATCACAATTAGAATTGTTTGATTATAAGCCCAAATTAAAGGATATGTTTGGTAAAGATTTACCTGCTTCAATCAGAAAAGGACAACGACTTACGGGTATGAGCGCTGATCAGACGTCATTTCCGATCGCTGCTTCAACATTAGAATTCAAACAATATGGAGAATCACGTGCCTGGGTAAGTGAAGCAATGCCGTATTTATCAGAGGTAGTTGATGATATTTGTTTTATTAAATCAATGCAAACAGATGCGATCAATCATGATCCGGCAATTACCTTTTTTCAAACAGGTAGTCAGCAACCAGGTAGGCCTTCAATAGGTTCCTGGTTAAGTTATGGTTTAGGTTCTGACAATGAGAATCTACCTACTTTTATTTCGTTGGTCTCAAAAAATGGAGGAGGACAGCCATTATATTCTCGTTTATGGGGTAATGGTTTTTTACCAACAGAGCATCAAGGTGTACAATTCAGAAGTGGAAAAGATCCAGTATTATACTTATCAGATCCAGAAAATTATGATGGGCATGATCGTCGTCATATGCTGGATTATTTGGGTAAGCTAAATAATATTCAGAATGATTCTTATGGTGATCCAGAGATTAATGCAAGAATGTCGCAATATGAAATGGCATTTCGTATGCAAACATCAGTACCAGAGGTTACAGATATGAGCGACGAACCAGAGTATATTTTTGAAATGTATGGCGAAGATAGTCGTGATCCTGGGACCTATGCAGCAAATTGTTTGTTGGGAAGAAAATTGCTAGAAAAAGATGTAAAGTTTGTACAGTTATATCATCAGGGATGGGATCAGCATTTAGGATGTCCAGGAGGGGTAATGATGAATTCGAGAAAAACAGATCAGGCAAATGCGGCTTTGATAAAAGACTTAAAACAGCGCGGAATGTTTGAAGATACTCTGATCATTTGGGGAGGAGAATTTGGGAGAACAGTATATTCTCAAGGAAAATTAACCGCAACTGATTATGGTCGAGATCACCATCCAAAAGCCTTTACTATGTTTATGGCTGGAGCGGGTATAAAACCTGGATTTACATATGGAGAAACCGATGATTTTAGTTATAATGTTGTAAAAGACCCTGTGCATACACATGATTTTCAAGCAACATTAATGCACTTGTTTGGTATTGATCATGAACGTCTAATCTACAAACATCAGGGGCGTCGTTTTAGATTAACAGATGTACATGGACATGTAGTAAAAGATATTCTTTCTTAGATGAATAGAAATCTATAAAAGAACATACCATTTAAATGCTAATGATTAGCTATAAATAGTAGAATAAACAAACAATATACATGAGCTCAAGAAGAAGTTTTTTAAAGAATACGATTTTAGCAGGAACAGCAATTTCTACTGTACCTTCTTTTGGATTTAATATTATAAAAGGAATTGCTCCAGGCGATAGCCAGATTATTGGGCATGGTGATTATAAATATAAAATACATCGAGATTGGGCAAAGATGAGCGTTAGTCAGAATCCTATTTTCAATTGCCACGAAATGCAAATGGATTCAAAAGGCCGTCTATTAATGCTTGGAGATCATACGGCAAATAATATGTTTGTTTTTGATAAATCAGGAAAATTACTAGATGCTTGGGGAACAAGATATCCGGGTGGACACGGACTTACTTTGCATGATGAGGGAGGAGAAGATGTGCTCTATATATGTGATTCTGGTTGGGGACAAGATAAAGGCGGCGTATGGTTCGAACAAGCAGGAACTGTACATAAAACTAAGATTGATGGAAAGTTGATATTTACTTTTCCAGATCCAAGAACAATAGGTGTATATACTCATGATATGAAATATATGCCAACAGAAACATGTGTTGGACCCAATGGAGATGTATATATAGCTGATGGGTATGGATCAAATTATGTATTACAGTTTAGCCATAAAGGTGAATTCATTCGCAAATTCGGAGGAATGAAGAATGAAAATAAGGAGCATAATCTAAATCAGACACATGGTGTAGCGATTGATTATCGAGATAAAAACAATCCAGTTTTGGTATGTACTTCTCGCAATGAACATTCATTTAAGTGGTATACGTTAGATGGAAAATATATAAAAACAGTTCATATGCCTGGTGCTTTTGTATGTCGACCGGTATTAGATGATGACAATATCTATGCAGGAGTATGTTGGTCAACAACGCGCGAAGGAAAAAATTGGGTTCGAGATACAGGATTTGTGACCATTTTGGATGGAAATAATAAAGTAGTTTCTAACCCGGGAGGAGAAGCACCTGTATATAAAGATGGGGTTTTACAACAAATGTATCAAGCGCCAAAGCCAACTTTTAATCATGGGCATGACGTATTTGTTGATGAAGATAAAAATTTATATATCTGCCAGTGGAATGCGCATAGAACACCACCAATAAAATTAGAAAGAGTATAATAATTTAGATGTATAGGTCTTTAAAGATCTAATATGACCCAAAATATAAATTACGAAATGAACGAAGTATCAGATATCATATTATTTTTCGGTAGATTTCACCCACTAGTTGTACACTTGCCCATTGGATTCCTTTTTTTTGCTTTTATCCTGGAGGTTTTTGCTCGTTGGAAGAAAAATGATACTATTACGGCTGCTGTGCCATTAGCATTATTGTTGGGAGCACTTAGCGCTTTGGTAGCCTGTATTTTGGGATATATGTTATCACTTAGTGGTGATTATGAAGAAGGAGCATTAGATACCCATTTTTGGTTTGGTGTAATCACAACTATAATCGCCTTTTTAGCTTGGTTAATTAGTGCTGGAAAACTGAAGATAAAAGCTTTAAAACAAGGAAAACCATATATGGCTACCCTTACATTGATTGTGATTTTATTAAGTGTTACCGGACATTACGGAGGTAATTTGACACATGGATCTGATTATTTAACGGCATACATGCCTTTTGGTAAAGAAAAGAAAGAAGATCTGGTAGCAGTAACTTCACTCGAAGAAGCTGTTGTTTTTGATCATTTGGTAAATCCAATTTTGCAGAATAAATGCGCTAGTTGTCATAATGAATCAAAGAAAAAAGGGCAATTATCATTTGCTAGTAAAGAAGCTATATTAAAAGGGGGAAAGACTGGAGCGACATTTGTTGCAGGAGATGCTTCAAAGTCTGAAATGATCCGTAGAGTACTGCTAGATACTCATGATAAAGAATTTATGCCTCCGGAGGGTAAAACTCCTTTGACAAAAGAAGAAATTGCTATTGTTGAGCATTGGATTGAAGTAGCCCAAGGTGATTTTGAAACTAAATTTGGAGCTATAGAATCTAATGAAGAGATAAAAGAAAACGCAGCTATAATGTTAGGGTTGGATGCTAATTCTAAAGCTAGTGCGGCTTTGGCTAATGTCCCTGCACCGGCAGAAAAGGATGTCAAAGCTTTAATTGACGCAGGTTTTAAAGTGAGAGAACTGGTTGCAGAATCAAATTTGTTTGATGTGATTCTACCAACAGGTAAAATCAAAAAAGAAAATTCAGAAGAACTATCATCTAAATTAGCTTTGCTTCAACCTTTAAAAAATAACATTGTATGGCTTTCTGTCGGAGGGAATCATATCACAGATAATGAGTTAAAAGTATTTAATGGATTTGAGAATTTACAATTATTAAAATTAGAACGAAACCCTATCACAGATAAGGGAATATCATCTTTTCCAGAATTGAAAAATTTGACATCCCTTAATCTATTTGGTACAGAAATCACTAAGTCTTCATTAACACAATTAGATAAATTTCCAAAATTAAAAAAAGTGTATGTTTGGAACACAGGCATAACAAAAGAAGATGTAATGGCATATGAAGCAGCAAATGATACCGATATAACAGTGAACTTATAATAGAAAAATTGAAAGCCCGATTTTGATCTTTATATTCAATCGCTATATCACATATTTACGAAAACCTTTTTATGATTTTAAGTAAAAAAAGCTCACAATATTTTAAGTTTACAAGATATAGCCTGTTTCTTAGTATTTAATTCTTAGAAATGAAGTTTTCATAAATACATCAAAATATCGCTAAACAATTAAAATAGGGCTTATGAATTTTTATATAAAGATGCTGAGTTACTGCTCGGTGATTTGGCTTTTTATAGGGTGTCAGGATACACAGTTTACTATAGCTAAAACTATAAAAATTAATGACAACTGGAAATTTGTTCAAGAAGATATTCCAAAAGCAAAAGAAATTGATTTTGATGATTCTAGGTGGGAGACAGTAGACTTACCACATGATTGGAGTATATCAAAACCTTTTTCTCAAGAAAACCCTTCATTTTCTCGTGGTGCTTGGCTTCCTGCGGGAATTTCATATTACAGAAAGAATATAGATTTATCTGAAATCGGGGAAAATCAAAAGGTATTTATTCATTTTGAAGGTGCTTATCGTAATGCAGAAGTATGGATTAACAATCATTTTTTAGGAAAACGTCCTTCTGGATATGCAGCATTTGAGTATGGATTAACACCGTTTATTTCTAGTGAAAATGAAAATATAATCACGGTTAAATTGGATAATTCAGAGCAACCAGGGTCACGTTGGTATTCTGGTAATGGAATTTATCGTGACGTATATCTAATTAGAATATTAAAAGAGATGGGAGCTAACGCTGTTCGTACGGCTCATAATCCTTTTGATACAGAATTTTTAGAGACTTGTGATGAAATGGGAATGCTGGTGATGAACGAAGCATTTGATGAATGGGAAATAGCAAAAGAACCACAAACATTTAGAGAAAAAGGAAACAAAATAAGGATTCCTGTCTCTTATTATGCCCATTTATTTAAAGAATATAGTGACAAGGATTTGATTGATTTTGTGATACGTGATCGTAATCACCCTAGTATTTTTATGTGGAGTATTGGTAATGAAATTGATCAGATGCACGATGAATCCGGGGTTGCAATAGCCAAACGATTATCAAATATTATTCATAAATATGATTACCGCCCAGCTACTTGTGGTGTAAATGGATATGGATGGGATAAATGGCCTCATGAGCCTGCTGTTGCTCAAATAGATGTACCAGGATATAATTATGCAAAAGGCAAAAATTATGATAAAGAACACGATGATTTTCCAAACCGAAAAATGATTGTAACAGAACATACTTCTGCACAAATGATAGCGAATAGAGGAGAGTACTATCCTTTTAAAAATAAAGATCAGGCATTACAATTGGATTTGCCGATAGAGCATCCAGATACTGAGAAATTCCTAAAGAGTAGAAACTTTTATGCAGGAGGTATGCAAGCTTGCCAGGATGTAAAAAATAGATCATTTGTTATGGGGGCTTTTATCTGGACAGGTTGGGATTATTTAGGAGAAACAATTCCTTATGCCTGGCCTGCACGTTCCTCTAGTTTTGGAGTGATTGATTTAGCGGGTTTCCCAAAAGATGGCTACTATTATTATCAATCAGAATGGTCAGATAAACCGATGATACATACTTTTCCACATTGGAATTGGAAAGGTCATGAAGGAGAAAAAATAAATCTAAATGTATTTTCTAATACTAAAGAAGTAGAGCTTTTTGTAAATGGTGTTTCCCAAGGGAAAAAGATTAATAATTCGGATAATGCGGATATGCTTAGTTGGGAAGTACTTTATCAGCCTGGTACAGTAAAGGCAATTGGATATACCGATGGTAGAAAGATAATTGAAGAGGAAATTAAAACTGCTGGTACTACCAATAGCTTACAACTAGAAGTAACAGATAGTAGTGAGGTTACCTATATAGAGGTAACTGCTCTTGATGTAAACGGTATTTTTGTAGCAACCGCAGAGAATTTGATCAATTTTGAGGTTGAAAAACGCAAAAATTATTGGAGTAGGTAATGGAAATAATAGAAGTTTGGAGCCTTTTGTAGCAAATTATAGAAAATTATATAATGGAAAATGTGTTGTCATACTTCAAAAGCAGGATAATCATTCCAAAGCATTTTTAAAAGCTACACTTTCTGAAACCAAAATAACACAAAGCATAACTTTTTGATAATGAGTAATAATACTGTAAAAGCAATTATAATAGGACTAGGAATCCTAATAACTAGTTGTGGAAAAAAAGAAGATCCAATAGTAAAAAATAATACAATAATTGCTTGTATTGGAGATAGATGTAATACTAATTACACCACCACCATTGGCCCTGGATGCGGCAAATGCACATGGAAGAATTGCTTCATCAGAAGAAGATGTGTATAGTTGGAAAAACCCTTATGAACGATATGATGAGGAAGTAATTCAGAAGTTTAAAGATATTATTCTAGAAACCAATCATCCCGCTGTGATTAAAAAAATAGATATTCATACTCCATTACTACAGCAGGCAGATAAAGCCTATGATAAAGACCCAATTCATCCTAATGCTAATGGTTATCGTATTATAGCGGATACAATATTCAAGTTTTTATTATAGATTGAAATGTAATTTCTGATCATTTGTGATACAGTATAAATCAACATTTTTAGACGATTATCATTGAATTTATAATCTTTGACATAGATATTTATAGCTCTACATTATGCAAAAAACCACTTATTTTTATATAGTCATATCATTTTTGATAATAACTTTAGCTTCTTGTAAACAAGAAACTAAAACAACTTCTAAAGCCAAGAAACCGAATATAATTTATATTATGGCAGATGATCATACTTCTCAGGCTTTTGGGATTTATGGAAGTCGACTAGCTAGCCTTAATCCAACTCCTACACTGGATAAATTAGCTAATCAAGGGATGATTTTTGATAACTGTTTTGTCAATAACGCCATCTGTGTTCCTAGTCGAGCTGCTATTATAACAGGACAACGAGCACAAACTAGTGGAGTAATAGATCTTGAGGGAATATTACCTCCAGAAAAACAGTATTTACCTAAGGAAATGAAAAAATTAGGATATCAAACTGCAATTGTTGGTAAGTGGCATTTACATGAAGAACCAGCAGCATTTGATTATTATAAAGTATTACCATCTCAAGGAAAGTATTTTGATCCAGATTTTAGAATACGTGGAGATCAACCTTGGCCACAGAATGTAGTGAAAACCAATGGACATTCTTCTGATGTGATTACAGATATTACATTAGATTGGTTGAAAAATAAAAGAGATCCTAATACCCCGTTTTTCTTAATGCACCATTTTAAAGCACCACATGATGATTTTGAAAATGCCCCTAGGTATGATGAATATCTTAAAGATACTTTTATTCCAGAACCAGCAAGTTTATATGATAATGGTAATAACGGATCAATAGCGACTAGAGGTAAGAATGATTCCCTAACACGTATTATTGCTTCTTCAGTTTCACATCGAAATGTAGTTAGAAATCAGGCAATGAATATCTATCCAGGAACCGATGTCTATAAGAAATATAAAACGGCACAAGAAATCCCGGTTAGTGAACATCAAAAATTTGAGAATACTGCAGAAGAAAAAGAATATACGAGTAGTGTATATCAAGACTACCTTAAAAAATATTTACGTTGTGTAAAAGGAGTAGATGATAATGTAAAACGTTTATTAGATTATTTAGAATCAGAGGGGTTACTAGAGAATACAATTATTGTATATACAGGTGATCAGGGATTTATGCTAGGAGAACATGATTACATAGATAAACGATGGATGTATGAAGAATCATTGCGAATGCCTTTTTTTATACGATATCCTAAATCGATTAAAGAAGGTAGCCGAACAAATGCTATAATTAATAATACAGATTTTGCACCTACACTTATAGAAATGGCGGGAGGAGATAGACCGGGTTATATGCAAGGAAAAAGCTTTAAAACTATTTTAGAGACTGGAAAAGAGCCAGAAGATTGGCAAAAAGCCACATATTATAGGTATTGGATGCATATGGCACACCGCCATGCTAATCCAGCACATTTTGGGATTAGAACCAAAGCGTATAAATTAATCTTTTATTATGGTAAATATTGGGTAGATACTGATAATCCTAAGGCAGAATGGAATAAAGAAAGTTGGGGGAACGATTTTACCAGACATACCCCTGTGGCTTGGGAGTTTTATGATCTGAAAAAAGATCCTAAAGAAATGAACAATGTCTATAAAGATCCTCAATATGATTCTGTGATTGCTGATTTAAAAGAACAATTAATTAGGATGAGAAAAGAGCTAAATGAAACAGATGTAAACTATCCTCATATCCAAAAAGTAATTGATAAGCATTGGGATGATTAGTATTATGAATTATTTTGATTCCGTTTTCATCATCATATTTAAACAAAAAGTGATTACCAGTAAGGTAAGCCGAAAACAAACTCTTAGGTTGAATTAACATTACTACACTTAAACAGAAAAACATCCTATTTGTTTTTTAGTTAGATTTGTTTCAAGGAAATTAAAGAAAATTAGTAATAGAGGATATTCTAAAAGGAAATCGTAAGGTGTTTCAATGTTTTTTTAATAAGAATTATATTGACTTTGTTATCTATCAACGAATATCTTTTGGCCAGTAAATTAATAGTAAAATCCAATATAAAATTTATGTCTGGTCTAATAATTCAATTTAGAGAGTTGAGATAATATGAAAAAAAGAACTTTTAAAAAAGAACTTTTGTTTGGCTGTAAGTGGTTATCATTTATAGTATTATTTAATATGAATATTATGTTAAGTAATGCTCAAAGTTCAAAAGAAATACTTAAAACAGAGCATATAAATGATTGCCCTTATATTTTTTATGAAGACAATAATACTGTAGAAGTAAAATGGATAGTCAATGGAGAATTAAAGAAGAAAACATTTTCTAACAACGGTTTTAAAAAACTAAAAATTAAAACTTGTGAGGAATTTAAATCAAAATATATAAAGATTAAACCATCAATTCGCATAGATAATGACCAAAAATTTAATGGAGTTTCTAAAATTGCTGTTTTAAGTGATATACATGGGCAACATGATTTATTCATTGAATTGTTAAGGTCGAACAATGTTATCAACAATAAAGGAGAATGGTCTTTTGGAAAAGGTCATTTTGTAGTTGTAGGAGATGTTTTTGACAGAGGAGATAAGGTAACAGAAACACTATGGTTCTTGTATAATTTAGAACAACAAGCTAAGAAAACAGGAGGCAAAGTACATTACCTTTTAGGGAATCATGAAGTTATGATTTTAGAAGGAAACGATAAGTATGTACATGATAAATATAAATGGGTTTCTCAACAAATGGGGATACCGCATAAAGAATTGTTTGGAAAAGAAACACTTCTTGGTGAGTGGATCAGAACAAAACCTGTTGCCATATCAATTAATAATATTGCTTTTGTACATGCTGGATTCTCACCAGAATTTACTGAAGGTAAATATGATATTTCTACTGTAAACCAATTATTTCATCATGATATTATTGATCATGATAAGGAAACAGTATTAGAGAATGATGACTTAAAATTTATGCTAAAGAAAAAGGGACCTATCTGGTATAGAGGCTACTTTCGAGATAAGGATTTTACTAAAGAAAAAGCTCAAAAAATTTTGGAAGAAATGGGTATGAAACATATTGTTGTGGGACATACTTCTATGAAAAGAGTATTGTCACATTTTGATGGATTAATATATAGTGTTGATTCTAGCATGAAAAAAGGAAAATATGCAGAGCTTTTGATTTGGGAAGATGATCAATTTTTTAGAGGTACTTTGACTGGTGAGTTAACAAAAATTTGATTTAATAGTACATGAATACATAAATGAAAACCCTCTATAAATAACATATTTATAGAGGGTTTTTAAGAGTAGATACTGTATTTACTGTTGTCACTAAAATATAGTTTTATTAGTTTACAATACTCGCAGTATTATCAACTCCATTACTCCAATGCCAGATGTTACTGCTTTGGACATAAAAATTAATACCTCTAATAGTTGGTCTCGGATTTGAAAATGTATTGTTGTTTATTGTGATTCGTTGGGCATATTCTCCTGCTATTCCGGATTTACAATCACCTCTAAATTCATTTCTTCTAATAGTAATATCTCTACAACCATTCTCTAATAAAGGTGAGTTCCCATAATCTCTAAATGTTAGTATTGAGATATAACTATGATTTTGGTTGGATAAACCTTCATTGTAAATTTTATTATCCTCTATAATTATATTATGTGTTTCATGTTCTAAGTTAATTGCTTCTCCATATAGAATACTACCTGTATTTCCTTTTAAAGTATTATTAAATATTTTAATATTCCAGGCTTTGGCAATTGCAATATTATATTTACTAGCTTTTTCGAATGTTGAGTTTTTTATTTCCATTCCATCCATATTAGTAACCGTGACAGTAGCTTCAGCAGCACCAGGTAACCCTCTACGAAATACAACCCCATCTATTCCATCATTACCACAATCAATACTTACTCCTGCTGCTTGAGTACCACCAAACCAACATGCACTAATCGTTACTTTTTTAACCCATGGAGCAGGGGTTTGACTATATTGTCTGTTAAAATTAATTCCATGATCACAATTATAAAAAGAACAAGCAATCGCAGTTAGACCTGCTGGGGTCAGTCCTTTACCATTATCTGAAGTTCCAGTGCCAATTGATGCATTTACTAAACCTACATTATATAAATAGATATCTGATTTACCGTTGGTGTTAATTGCACAAGCTCCATATTGCATTTTGTTTTGTGCATCAACTAATAACTCAGTAAATGCCGTTCCATTTGCATTAATGTTAATAAAACCCGGAGTTGGTCCTGGGTTTTTAGTCAAAAATATTTTAGTCTCGAATTTACCTCTACCTTTAATAGTTGTTTTAATACCCGCAGGTAGTGTAATTGTACGATCAGAATAATAGTTGCCGGCTTCTAATTGAACAGTACCACCATTGCCAGCTTGTCTAACTGCATTGATTAGTGAATTAGCAAATGTACTTGGATTTCTATCAGTAACTCCCACTGTGGTATTTTTTGAAAGACTTATAGTTTCTGACTCAGCATATATAGATTTCATCACAAGTTCATGATTAAGAGCAGAAGGTGCTAATTCTATATTTTCTACATCTAATGATTCATTTTGACAAGAAAATAATGAGAATGCTAATGTTGAAACCACAAATAGTGATTTGAATAATTGTTTGTTCATGTGACTTTGTGTTTTAGAATAGTTAAAAGCAAACCTAAAATAAATTAAAAACACATCGCACTACGATTTTATCATTTAATTACGCAGTATTGTCTGATAATCATAAAAAATTAATAGTTATATTATTATATTCTAAAAAAAAAGCAATTGAATTAAAGTTTTTATAAGCGCAGATATACAATTAGAAATCTCTATATCTCATTAAAAACATATAAAATAACTTATATTTTTTTGTTTGCTGATGAATAGGTATCAAAATAAATAGGGACAATGTGTTAAGAAATTACATTGTCCCTATTTTATTTTACTAGTTTATTACTTATAATTTAAAAACCTGTTCCATCATAATCCATTTTTCTCCGTCTTTTGCCCATGGTAACCCTTGTTGGTATTTCCACATAAGTTGTTCCCATTCTTGTACTTTAGGATTATCAGCGTCCATTGCTGCTTTTTTTTCAGGATCAAATGTTTCATCAACTTCCATAATCATAAACATACGATTACCAGTCAGGTAAATTTGCATGTCTATAATTCCGGCATCTTTAATACTTTTAGTAATTTCTGGCCAGGCATTTCCTTCTGCATGATAGTTTTTATATTCTGCAATAAGTTTAGGATCATCTTTAAGATCACAAGACAAACAAAATCTTTGTGTTTTCATTTAATCGTTTTTTTGAATTTTAGATACAAAAAGGCCATACAAACCTACCACTGCGACACATAATAGCGGTACTATGAATGAAAATTTAACTTCTGGCACTCCAGCAATTAGGGTGTCATCTAATTTATCTCCACCTATATCAATAATTGAAGCCTGAATTAACGGGAAAAAAGCTCCTCCCACAATAGCCATAACCAAAAAAGCAGAACCTACTTTGGCTTCATCTCCCATATCTTTTAATGCAATACCATAAATTGTTGGGAACATAATAGACATAAATAAGGAAATGCATACCAGTAAGATTAAACCAGGCATGCCCGGAATTAAAATGGCTCCAGTACAACATATTATCGCAAATAAGGCAAATAAAGATAATAGTCTTGGGGCTTTTAATTTACTTAACAAAATTGTCCCTAAAAAACGACCTCCTAAGAAAATCCCCATAGCAATCATATTCCAATATGTAGCATTGAGTTCTTCTCCCGGAGCTCTTCCTTGGTTGATATATTGTACGTATTGAAAAATTGCAGTCCAACACATGATCTGTGCACCAACATAAAACATTTGAGCAATTACACCAGGAAAGAATGCCTTTTTAGCAAATATTTTCCTGACTGATTCCCAAAACCCTAATGAGACATGCTCTTGAACGTTTGGTATTTTTGTTCTTAATATTATGATCAGGATAACAAGTACTACGACTCCTACACCCAGGTAAGGATAACTAATTATACCAAGATCCTCTGTTTTTATAGCAGCTTTGGTCACTTGATCCAATGTAGCATATGCTTCATCGTCATATTTTGCAGATTGTATTTGTCCTAGCACTACAAATTGTGCTACCATCATCCCGGATAGAGACCCTATAGGATTAAATGATTGTGCAAGATTTAAACGTTGTGTAGCTGTTTCTTTGGCCCCTAAAGAAAGAATTAATGGATTAGAAGTAGTCTCTAATAATGCTAATCCACAAGTGATTATGTATAAAGAGAATAAAAAGAAACCATAGCTTTCTAATGAAGAAGCTGGATAAAACATAAAGGCACCAGCCGCATAGAGTATTAAACCTAAAACAATTCCAGACTTATAACCCTTCCAACGCAAAAATAATGCAGCAGGAATGGCCATACAGCCATAACCAAAATAAAAAGCAAATTGCACTAAGTAGGCTTGGAACCAACTTAATTCGGGCATTACTTTTTTAAAAGCGGTTACCATTGGATTAGTTACATCATTGGCAAAACCCCATAGTGCAAAAAGTGAAGTGATGATGATAAATGGAAAAATCAATTCTTTACGAACTATAGGAATTTTTTTCTTTATGTCCATGATTTCAAGTTTAGTTATTCAATTATTTGTTTAGTGTTCGAAACTGATGTTGTCAAATAGAAATACAGTTTCTTTTTTAATGTCTCAACATCTTAAACATGTTAAGGACTATTTATTCTGTTAAAAGAGATCTGTCAAGATGAACATAACCCCCATCGATAGTAATAAACTGTCCTGTAGTATGTGAGGACTTTTCTGAAATTGTGAATAGACAAGCATCTGCTATCTCTTCTGGAGTTGTCATACGATTACCTAGCGGTATTTTTTTAACAATAGATTGTAATTTTTCTTCTCCATTTTCTAAGGTTTTTATCCAGTTGTCATAGGCAGGAGTCCAGCTTTCTGCAATAATGATAGCATTAGACCTAATTCCATCTTTGATCAAATCTACAGCCCATTCTCTTGTTAACCCTAATACTCCACCTTTGGAAGCTGCATATCCAGAGGTTCCTCCTTGACCTGTTAAAGCTACCTTAGATCCTATATTAAGGATATTTCCTTTTACCTTTTTGATATAAGGCAAAGAGAATTTGGTCATGGCAAAAAAGCTTACCATATTCAATTTTAAAGAATACATAAAATCATCGATAGAAGCATCTAAACCTGCACCGTCATTTACTCCAACATTATTAATTAAAGCATCTATTCGACCATATTTTTCTCCTATTTTCTTTACCGCAGCTTCAATCTGATTGGCATCAGAAAGGTCTGTTTTTACAAACAAAGAATCGATACCTTTTTCCTGTAGTTCTTTTTCGTATCCAAATCCACGATCATTACGACATACAATCACAGGAATAGCTCCTTCATTAGCCAAAGATTGTACAATCGTCTCTCCAATACTTCCTTTTATACCCGCAGCTCCAGTAACGACTATTACTTTATCTTTTAATTTTAAATCCATATTCTTTTTTTTATAATGAGGTTAGGAAATTTTATAAAACTGAATTGCATTCCCACCCATGATTTTTTGTTTTTCTTCTTTGCTAAAATCACTTATATATTGATCAATGATACCTTTAACGGCAGAATAGTTACCACCTAATAAGCACACAGGCCAATCAGAGCCATACATGATTCTATCATTACCAAATGCTTTAAAAATGATATCTAGATAGGGTACGAAATCTTCATACTTCCAACCAGACCAATCCGCTTCTGTAACCATTCCAGAAACCTTACAATACACATTTTTGTACGTGGCAATAGCTTGCATAATTCTTTGCCAATCATCTATTAATCTGTCTTTTATTTTTGGTTTTGCAATGTGATCGATAACAAAACGATGTTCAGGAAATTCTTCTATCAATTTTAATGAGGCTTCTAATTGATGCGGAAAAATTAAAATATCATAAGCAAAACCATATTGGTTTAATAATGCAATTCCTTTTTTAAATTGATCTCCGATAATAAATTCTGGATCTGGTTCATCTTGAACTACATGCCTGAATCCTTTTATAATTTTATGATTAGAATAATATTTTAAACGATCTTCTAAAGTATCTGATCGTAAATCTACCCATCCAACTATTCCTTTTATAAACGTATTCTTTTTAGCCAGGTCTAATAAAAATTCAGTTTCTTTTTCAGATTGATCAGCTTGGACAGCAATGCATCCATCAATGTTAGCCTCTTTATAAAGTTTTTTTAAATCTGAAGGTAAATAATCTTGTTGTAGTACAGACATTTCGTCATTAATCCAACTGTGTTTTACCGGATCATATTTCCAAAAGTGTTGATGTGAATCTATAGTCATACTAAAAATTTGTGATCTGTAATTTGTTTAATAACACTTCTTACCCCGTGTTGTTCTATAGCTCTCAAGTTTTCTGTTACCGCTTCAGATAAACCATTAATTGCATCCAGGTTTTCGCCCCAGATAGCTATATCTCTTAATAAAAAAGATACCATTTGTTGGTAAGTAATAGTTTCTGTTAAATGTAGTTTCCACTGTTTTTTAAAAGAAGCTAATGCAACTGGGTCATCATTTAAAGGAATAGTTTCACCATCATATACTCCCTGATAAAACCTAAATACGCAAGACAGCGCAAAAACAATACGTTTTGGTAATTTATTATAAGTGACAGTATATTCTTTTAATGCAGGTAATAATCGAGAGACAAACTTAGATGTACTGTTAAGCGAAATACTTATCAGGAAATGCTTTAATGTCGGATTTCGAAATCGATCAAGCGTAGTATTTACAAAATCATTAAGCTCAGAAGTTGAAAAGTCTTGAAGTGTTTTTGTGATTTCTTCTGACAAGATTTCACTAACAAATTGATTTGTTAAAGGATCATCCATTACTTCCTTGACAGTACGTAATCCTGATAGATATCCAACAGGTACCATTGAAGTATGCGCACCATTAAGAATTCTAACCTTCATCTCACGATATGTTTTTATATCATCAACAAATTTTACGTTTAATGAGGTATGTTCAAAAGGCAGTTCTTTTTGTATAATTTGATTTCCTTGAATTACCCAATTGTGATAATCTTCTCCTGCTACCAAAAGACTATCCTCGTATCCTATTTTTTCCAAAATAGTTTTAGAACGCTCTTTTGGATACCCAGAAACGATACGATCTACTAGAGTATTATAGAAATAATTAGACTCTTTAATCCAAGATGTAAATTTAGTTCCCAAATTCCAATGAGCAGCATATTGAAGAACAGTAGCTCTAAGAGTATCTCCATTTTGTTCAATAAGTTCACATGGGAGTATAATGCAACCTTTATCTATAGCACCTTCAAAATGTTGAAATCTATGATATAACCATATTGTTAATTTGGCAGGAAACTCTTTTGGAGGAGCATCTTGAAATGTATCAGATTCAGAAAATTTTATACCAGCTTCTGTTGTGTTAGAAATAATAAAACGCATCTCCGGATCTTCTGCAAGACTTAGATATTCATTCCAATGTGTATATGGTTGTATAACACGACTTATACTTTTGACTAAAGTAACTTCTGAAACTAAAGTATCTTTTCTTACGCCATCAATAGCAACGTGAAATAAACCGTCTTGTTCTTTTAATGTGGTGTAGTCTCCTTTTTCTGTAGGTTTTATGATAACAATACTTCCATTAAAATCTGTTTCTTTATTTAACACATCAATAATCCAATCGGCAAATGCTCTTAAAAAGTTTCCTCCACCAAATTGCATAATTCGCTCAGGAGCTTTTAAGGTAGTACTTGATGTAGTTCTATTTAGTGGTTTCATTTAAAAACTATTTCTTTTTAAGATTTTGGTTTATAATGATATCCCTCGTTTCCAGGGGATAAAATCATTTTGCCCTTTCAATTCTGCTTTTGCGTCTATTTCACCATTTGCTACCTGAATAATATATTCTAACACTTTTTCTCCCATGGTTTCAATGGTATCTTCACCACTAATTACTGTTCCGGCATTGATATCAATAAGATCATTCATCTTTTCTGAAAGCGTAGTATTACTTGACATTTTTAAAACTGGCGCAATTGGATTTCCTGTTGGGGTGCCCAAACCAGTAGTAAAGACAATAATGTTACATCCACTACCCGCAAGACCTGTTGTGCTTTCTACATCGTTTCCTGGTGTACATAGTAAATTCAGCCCAGCCTTAGTTACTTTTTCGGTGTAATCTAATACATCAGTTACAGGAGAAGTTCCTCCTTTTTTTGCTGCTCCAGCTGATTTCATTGCATCTGTGATTAATCCATCTTTTATATTACCTGGAGAAGGATTGTTCTCAAATCCAGAACCCACAGCAACTGCTTTAGCAGCGTATGTTTTCATAATTGAAGCAAACTTTTCTGCATCTTCTTTTTGTTCACATCTATTAACAAGTTCTTGCTCAACACCATTAAGCTCAGGAAACTCGGATAATACCGGAGAACCTCCTAAAGCAGTAAGTAAGTCTGAAGCATATCCTAATGCAGGATTTGCAGAAATACCAGAAAAACCATCTGATCCTCCACATTCGAGACCTAAAATAAGTTTGCTAATTGGTGCCGGTTTTCTCTCAATAGTATTGACTTGGGTCAATCCAATAAAAGTATGTTTTACAGCTTCCTCGATCAGATGGCGTTCACTTTGACTTTGTTGTTGTTCTAGATAATGTATTGGTTTAGCAAAATTAGGATCGCGATCTTCTATTGCTTTTTGAAGCATTTCTATTTGTGCATTTTGACAACCAAGACTAAAAATAGTTGCTCCTGCAACATTAGCGTTAGTAATATACCCAGCTAAGAGATGACACAGTGTTTCAGAATCCTGTCGAATACCTCCACAACCTCCATCATGTTTCAAAAATTTAATACCATCAACATTTGGAAATAATCGATTTTTATGAATCTCTTCCTGGGTAGCTACAATATCAGTATTAAAAAGTTCTTCTGGAGAAGCACCAGCTTTATACTTGTCTATAAGAATTTGAGTGTTTACCGCAAAATCTTTTTTAGTTTGATATCCAAGTACATCTAATAAAGCACCTTCTAATACATCAAGGTTTCTGTTTTCACAAAATGTAAGAGGAATAACCAACCAATAATTACGTGTTCCTACACTACCGTCTGCTCTATGGAACCCATTAAACGTTCTGTTTTTAAATTTTGAAACATCAGGAGCAGTCCAATTAAATTTTTCTTGATTTGCATTAAATGAAGCTGAGGCGTGTTTTAAATTTTCTGTGGTAATTGCAGCACCTTGTTTGATTGATTGTATTGCTGTACCTACAAGTACTCCATACATGAACACTTCATCTCCAGTATTAAAATCTTGTAAGGCAAATTTATGTTTCTGCTGAATATCTTCTGCAAGGGTAAATGTCTTACCTGCAATATCGATAAACGTATTTTTTGGTAGCGAATCTATCGCTACAATAATATTATCCTTAGGATCTATTTGGACATAATTGTGTACCATACGATCTATGCTCTAATTTTTTTAATGGTTAGCATTACTTCACTCACTTTGGATTCAAGTTTTTTGTAGTCTTTATTTGCAAGAATTTCTTTACTGATTAATTGAGATCCCATACCAACACAAGTAACACCAGAATCAAACCAATCTTTAAGATTGCTTTCTTCTGTAGTAACACCACCTGTCGGCATAATATTGGTCCATGGCTGAGGTCCTTTAATTCCTTTTACGAATTTTGGGCCATAGATATTACCTGGAAAAAGCTTTACTATTTCACAACCTAATTCTTCTGCTTTTGAAATTTCAGTTAACGTTCCACAACCTGGTGACCAAAGAACTTTTCTTCGATTACAAACTATAGCTATATCTTCTCTTAACACAGGAGTGATTATAAAATTAGCTCCTAACGCCATGTATAAAGAAGCAGAAGCAGCATCAGTAATTGATCCAACACCTATTACCATTCCCGGTAACTCTGCAATTGCATATTTTATTAAAGCTGAAAAAACTTCATGAGCAAAATCTCCTCTGGCTGTAAATTCTAATAACCTCGCACCACCATCATAACAAGCTTTTAGAACGTTTTTTCCCAATTCTATATCTTGATGATAGAATAAAGGAACCATCCCTGTTTCTTTCATTATTGTTGCTACCTCTATTCTGGTATATTGTGCCATCTTTTAATTTCTTATTTAAACTAATAATTATCGATCTACTTTTGCCGACCCGTTAGTACTGATAAAGTTGAGTATTTCTTCTTTGGTTACTCTGTTTACATCTCCAAAAATAGAATGCTTAAGTACGCAAGCTCCTGTTGCAAAAGAGACAACTTTTTGCATATCATCAGGAAATTTTAATAACCCGTATAATAGTCCGCTCATAAATGCATCTCCAGACCCAACACGATCTAAAACTGGAGTTACTTCATGCTGTTTTGCTCTATATAATTTATTGCCTTTATAAAGTAGTCCTCCAATTTTATAATGAGAAGCAGTGATAACATTTCTTACCGTCATTGCTATAGTATGAATTTTTGGAAGCATTTCTATAATATAACTAAAGCTATCTCTTATTAGAGTTTCATTCTGATAATTAGGATCTATTTTTTCCTTTCCTAGCATGAACCTCGCAGTGTCAATGTCAGTCAAAATAACATTACTATAAGATAGTAATTTTGGCATTACTTCGTTTGGCTGTTTACCATATTTCCAAAGTTTACTGCGATAATTAAGATCAGTAGATATTGTAAGTCCCATTTTACTTGCAATTTGAATAGCTTCTAAGCAAGCTTCAGCTGCATTTTCTGACAAAGCAGGGGTAATACCACTCCAATGAAACCAATTAGCATCTTTAAAGACAGACTTCCAATCTATATCTCCTTTTTTAACTTGAGAAATGGAAGAATTAGCACGATCATAAACCACCTTACTATTTCGATTAGCAATTCCATTTTCTAAAAAATAAATTCCTATTCGATCTCCTTTTCTCAATATATTTTTATACCCGACATCATAACTTTTGATTGTTTTGATGGCACATTCTGCAATAGGATTTTGAGGTAAAATAGTTGCGAAATCAGTATTAATACCATAATTAGCAAGAGAAGCAGCTACATTAAATTCTCCTCCTCCATAGGTAACATCAAAACCTGATGTTTGATTAAACATAAGGTTATTAGGAGGAGACATCCGCATTAATATTTCACCGAATGTAACTACTTTATCCATACGTCGTATAGTTTAGAAATCTATAGTGGCCTTAATTACTCCTGTTTCGGGTTTAGTCCAACTATCAAAATTATTTATCATTTCGGTAAAACCAACATTGTGTGTAATAAATGAAGTTGTTGGAAACTGATGTAATACGTCAATTACATGTTCAAAATCTTCAAGAGTTGCATTACGACTACACATGATGGTAGTTTCTTTTGCGTGTATTTTTGGATGTGTAAAAACTAATTCTCCTTTAGAAAGCCCAACTAGCACATATCTACCGCCATATGCCATATAATCTGGGCCTGTTTCTAATGCTCCTTTATGACCAGTTGCATCAAAAACTGCGGTAGCCATATCTCCATTAGTAATTTCAGAAATTTTTTCTACCGGATTATCGAGAACATTAAGTACGTAATCTGCACCAATTTCATTTTTGGTGTACTCAAGCCGATTATTATTTGTGTCAAGAGCAATAACTTTAGCACCTGCAATTTGTGCTAGTTTTACAATTCCAATTCCAATAGGTCCGCATCCAACGACTACTACAATTTCATTGGGTTGTATATTCGCTCTGCGAATTGCATGAGCCCCAATGGCTAAGGGTTCTACAATAGCCATTTCATCATGAGATAGTTGATTTGCAGGTAATAATAAATCTGTTCTTACCGTAATTTCTTCTTGCATTCCTCCATCTGTATGTACTCCTAGCACTTCAATATTAGTACAACAATTAGTTTTTCCATTACGACAAGCAATACATTGACCACAACTTATATATGGCATAATAACAACTTTGTCACCTGCTTTAATTCCTCTTTGGTTATCTCCTATTTCTAATACTTCTGTCGCCAATTCATGCCCTAGGATTCTGGGATATTTGAAAAAAGCCTGATTACCAGAGTATGCATGTAGGTCGGTGCCGCATACTCCGACTTTTTTGACTTTTAGTAAAGCTTCATTATTCTTACGAATAGGAGCAGGTTTTTCTTTTAAAAGAAATTCACCGGGTTTTTCACAAACAATATATTTCATTGATTATATATGTTTTCTTCAATTCATTTATACAATTCTTTTACTATTAAAATTTTAGTAGTAAAAGAATAATTTATAGTATTGCTCAGATACATTTACTTATTATTAGATACCTATTTCTAGTACATGAGCATGATTTCCTGTTTTTTGATTCGGTAATTGTACTTCTAAGGATTCTCCTTCTTGAGCCCAAGTTAATTTTGAATCATCACTACCTAATAATTTTATATTCTTAATATTTATACCTTTAGCATGTTCAGAGTTTTTGGCTAAAGATTTAATCTGAACTATATTATTTTCTGGCCAAGCCATAAGTATCGCATAAAGTTTATCTCCTTTTTGAGTAAATCTGATATCTTGTCCTGTAAATTCTTTATTGTTCTTTTCTGAATGATGACCTTCTTCAACTCCAGTAGGTCCCTCACCAAATGTTTTCCAATATTTGGTATCGTATATTGCCTCTCCGTTAATGTCCAGCCATTCTCCGATTTCTAATAGAATTTGCTTCTGATCATTAGGAATTGTACCATCTGATTTTGGACCAACATTTAATAATAAGTTACCATTTTTGCTTACAATATCAACTAAGTCATCAATAAGTTGATTTGCAGTTTTAGATTCCCAATTAGATACATGACTCCATGAGTTTTTACCGATAGAAGTATCGGTTTGCCAAGGTAGTTTTCGAATACCAGGTAATTTTCCTCTTTCTAAATCATAAATTACAGTTCCTTCTGGAAAGGCTTCATGACTAAAGTTTTTATCTTGAAGAACTACTTCTTTTCCCCATTCTATACCTTTGTTATAATAATATGCGGCTAACTTTGGTCTATACTCTTTAAAATCAGGGATATCTACATAGAAATCTAACCAAAGAATATCAGGTTGGTAATTATCAATAATATCTTTTATTCTTAACCACCATCTCTTTTTGAACTCTTCTGAAACTGGTTGTTTTAAATCTTTACCTTTAGAACTGTATAGGTCTGCAAATTCTGGGTCTGTAGTATCAAAGTGATCTTTTTTGTTATAAAAAGACCAGTTGAAAGCAAAATGAGAAGAAGTACCCATAATCATTCCCTGATCTCGTCCTTGTTTAAACAACTCTCCTAGAACATCTGTTTTTGGACCCATGTCTACGGCATTCCACCTTGTAGTATTTGATTTATACATGGCGAAGCCATCATGGTGATCAGCTACTGGAATTACGTATTTTGCTCCAGCTTTTTTAAACAAACTTATCCATTCTTTGGCGTCAAAGTTTTCTCCTTTAAACATTGGGATAAAATCTTTATATCCAAATTTTTTATGATCTCCCCATTTTTCTTTATGATGTTTAAATTCTTTCGTAGAACCTTTACTATAGTGTTCTAAACTAGCACTAAAATTAGCAGTATCCATGTACATTTGTCTTGGGTACCACTCAGAACCAAATGCAGGGACACTGTATGCGCCCCAATGCACAAAAATTCCAAATTTTTGATTATTAAACCATTCGGGATCTTTATAGTTTGCTTTAATTGATTCCCAATTAGGTTCGTATTTGGTGCTAACAGTATCTGTTGTTTTTTGGTCTGTATCTTGAGCTAATTTCTTATCTTTTTCGGGGCCACATGATGCCAGGAAGACTAGTGTCAGCAGTAAAATAAATATAGGTTTTCTAAATATCATTTCTAAGTGTATTATAATATGAAAAAATAATGGGGTGTTTTTTGATTGGCTAAATTGATATTTTTAAGAAGTATGTGAAATGACGAATGTCTTAAAAACTGCAACAAATGGTTATTTTGAAGAAGGAGGTCGAAATTGCTGCAATTACGCATTGTTGTGGAGGGAAATAAAGGATGAATTCTATGTGGTTTTTTTTGGAAACTTCTGTTTTTTATTAATGATTATAAGAGGTTCTAAAAATATTATTCGAATTTGGGGAATAGGCTTGGATGTTGCTTGTATGGTATGTAATTAGACATATGTTCTCTCTTTAAGAACATAAGTTGTAAGATTCTTAGGGTTTGCTTTCTATTTTTGTTAAAAAAATATTAAATATGATAGCCCCACGAAAAATTTTACTATTCGCTTTATTTAATTTAATATCATTTCTTTCTTTTTCCAGAGATATTTATGTGGCAAAAGGAGGTAACGATTTAACAAATACAGGAGCAATTGATAGCCCATATGCTACTATTACAAAAGCTGCAGACGAAGCTGTAGCAGGAGACATAGTATATATAAGAGAAGGAACCTACGAAGAAACATTGCGTCCTGCAAATTCTGGAACTGCTGGAAACCCTATCGTTTTTACATCATTTCCAGGAGAAAAAGTGATTATTTCTGCAATGCAATCATTAAATGGTTGGACAAATGATTCTGGATCAATTTATAAAACCACAATACCTTTTGCTTCATTAGGACAAGAGAATTTTGTGATGAACGAGAATACAGCTATGGATTTAGCACGATGGCCAAACAATGAAGATGGTTTGCCATTTACCCTTAATTCGAGACGTAACTCAGGAGGTAGTGACGGATCTGATGCAACTTTTAATGGACGAGTTGGATTTTTGACCTCTGGTGATATTCCTAATATTGATTGGACAGGTGGTTCACTTTTCTTTTATGGAGATAGACCAGGATCAGGATGGTTAGCATGGAAAGAGTTCATTACTAGTAGTAGTTCTGGGCGAGTTAATTTTAACATTACTAAAAACTCTGGAATAAAGTGGATTTATACTTTTCATCCCCCAGCAGATAAAGGAGATTTCTATTTAGAAGGAGTAAAAGGAGCTCTTGATTATCAAAATGAATGGTGGTTCGATACAGTAACAAGTGAATTATTTATTCAGTTACCAGGAGGAGTTGTTCCTCAAGATGGTTTAGTAAGAATGAGGCGAAGAAGACAAACAATTAACCTTAATAGTAGGAATTATATAGAAATTAGAAACCTGGCAGTGTTTGGAGGTACGATTGAATTGAAAACGAATTCTAATAATAACAAACTATATGGTGTTTCTTCTTTTTATGGAAATCATACTCAAGGAATTTTTACAGGTTTTAATGCTGGTAAACCTAGTGTAGAGGTTAACGGAACCAGAAATATTATTGAAAAATGTGAGATTGCATTTAGTGCAGCTACTGGTATGAGAATGGCAGGTAGTTTTAATGAGTTAAAAAATAATTATATCCATGATTTTAATTATCTGGGGTCTTATGATGCTCCTTTAGTTGCAAGAGGAGGTAATGATAATAAAATTATGAGAAATACCATTTTTAATGGCGGAAGAGATGGAATAAATTATAATGGACAACGATGTGAGATCGCATATAATGATGTTTCATATAGTAACCTTATAGCCGATGATTGCGCTTTATTTTATACAGTAGGAAGACAACCTAATACAGAGATACATCACAATTGGTTTCATGATGCAGCTTCTAGTGGAACAAAAACAAAAGCCGCCGGGATTTATTTAGATAATGATGCCGAAAGTTTTTCTGTTCATCATAATGTTGTTTGGAATACCGAATGGACGGCAGTACAGATCAATTGGGATGGTAAGGATATAGATATTTTTAATAATACGTTTTGGAATAATTCTGGAGAAATGGGAGCATGGCATTTGGCAGGTACTGCTTTTTCAAATGTAAACGTATGGAATAATCTAGGAGATAAGGGAGAATGGGAGCCACAATCTGATAAACAAAACAATTTAGTAGTGACTTCAGATGCGTTTGGGAATGCTTCTAATTCGAGCTTTATTTTAAAATCTAATTCAGAGGCTGTGGATGCAGGAAGAGTAATTGATGGTATAACAGACGGATTTAGTGGAGATAACCCAGATGTAGGTGCTTATGAATCTGGAGGAGATAATTGGGTCGCAGGAATTGACTGGAATACTAAATTAGGACCGGCAGGATTAGGATGTTATGGTTTACCAGGAGAAGATTGTATTGCTTTACCAGAAAATGATGATGATAAAGATGGAGTGGACAATGCTAATGATGTTTGTCCTAATACTCCTGTAAATGATACGGTAGATAGCAACGGATGTACCATATTTACACTACCACCTACTAATTTTAGTATTTTGAGTGCAGGACAGAGTTGTGTTAATGGTGCTAACGGTAGTATAACAATTACCGCTAACGAAAACCATAATTATACTGCAGAAATTAAAGAAAACAGTGCTACCAAAGCCTTTGTTGCTAATACAGCAACTGTATTTGATGGTTTAAGTGGTGGGACATATACAGTATGTATTAAAGTTGACGGACAAGCTAGTTATGAACAATGCTTTTCTGTAGTTGTTAATGCACCAACAGATCTAAAAGTAGCTTCCAAAGTAGACACTTCTCTAAAAGAAATTTCGCTTAATCTAGAAGGAGGGAAATTATATAGAGTCGAATTGAATAATGAAGTTACCGTAACTGATAAAAATCAAATAACACTTGCATTAAAAAATGGAAAAAATACTCTTTTAGTAAAAACGGATAAAGACTGCCAGGGAATACATAAAGAAAGTATAAATGTTGGAGGCAATGGAGGTGTATATACGTTCCCTAATCCGGTAAAAGATATACTAAATATTGTTGTTGCCGAAAATGGACTCCGGGGAGATAGTGTAACGTGGGAGCTTTTCTCTTTTCATGGGAAACGTATTCTATATGGTCAACAACATGATATTAATGCAAATATGACAATCGATATGTCTGTGCTTGCCAATGGAAGTTATATCCTTAAAGTTTCTAGTTCTGATATGGTAATGCATGAGCAAATAATAAAAAATTAAAACACTCATTCGCGTCAATAAAATTTAATGTGAATAGTTTAAAAAATATTACATATGAAAAATAATATAAAATTAATTCTGGCAATTTTTGTTTTAGCCATGCTAGCAAGTTGTGGAGGTAGTGATGATGGACCAGATGGAGAGCCAGATGGCGGTGATGGAGAAGGAACGGTGAATATTCCAACAGCAGCAGCTTTGATTTTTCCTTTAAAAGATGCAGAATGTAATGCAGGAAAGATTGTCTCTAATAGGGAGAGTACAGTCATTTTTGAATGGAATGCTTCAGATTTTACTACAAAGTATACATTACAGCTTACAAACCTTAATACACAGGAAGTCGAAACTTTTGAAACAATAAATACAGAGTTAGAAATTACATTATTATTAGGAACACCGTATTCATGGAAAATAACATCTTCTTCAAGTGCTACTGCAAGTACAGCAGAAAGTGAAGTGTGGAAACTTTTTAATGCAGGGCCGGGAATAGAAAACTATACGCCATTCCCTGCAGAACTAGTTAGCCCACCAATGGGGCTAACGATTACTAACCCTACGACTGTAGATTTGTTATGGAAAGGTAGTGATGTAGATGGTGACATTAGTGAGTATGAGGTGTATATGGATAATAATAATCCACCAGTAACCTTAATTAATACTGTTACAAAGTCGGAAATCAAAGATGTGACTTTACAAGCAAATAAAATATATTATTGGCAAGTTGTCACTAAAGATTTACATAATAATTTAACTAAATCATCCGTATTTGAGTTTAGAACCAAATAGGAATAATTTTACAGATTAATTATTAGTTAGTTAGCCAAATGAAGAGGCTGTTTGAAATATAATAATGAAATTTAAGATTGATATCAATTTTTCATTATTTTAAACAGCCTCTTTTTATAGAATAAATTTATTTTAATAAAACTTAAAAAATTGTGAAGAAGTATTTTATTTATTTCCATTTTGGATTGCTTACTATTTTTAATCTTCTTTCATTAGAAGCACAGGAGAGTAAAAAATATGAACCCACTTGGGAATCTTTAAGTCAATATAAATCTCCGAAATGGTTTCAAGATGCGAAACTTGGTATATTCATTCATTGGGGAGTATATGCAGTTCCAGAATATGGTAATGAATGGTATGGATATCAAATGTATCGTAAAAAGAAAACCAATCATAATACAGGAAAAACTTACCAAGAGGATAATCCTACATATCAATACCATGTTAAGACCTATGGAGAACCAGGCGAGTTTGGATATAAAGATTTTATCCCAATGTTTAAAGGAGAAAACTTTGACGCCAAAGAATGGATAAGTTTGTTTAAAAAAGCTGGAGCAAAGTATGTTGTTCCGGTAGGAGAGCATTGTGATGGTTTTGCCATGTATAATTCTTCTCATACAAGATGGAATGCTGTAGACATGGGGCCAAAAAGAGATGTTCTAGGTGAATTAGCTGTCGAAGCACGTAATGAACACCTTAAAGTAGGAAGTTCATCTCATCTGGCATTTGGATATAAGTGGTGGGCATATGATAAAAATTTTGATACAACAAATCCCGAATTTCAAGATTTTTATCTTAAACCTCATGGATATCTTGATCCTCCTACACCTGAGTTTTTGGATCTTTTTTACAAAAGGAGTATGGATATGATTGAAAAGTACAAATTGGATTTAATGTGGTTTGATTTTGGATTTTGTGCACCAGAATATGAAGAAAACAGGTTAAAGATTCTGTCAGATTATTATAATCTGGCAACCCAATGGAATAAAGAAGTTGTACTTAATTATAAAAAAATAGGATGGGAACCCATTCCTGATGGAGCCGCAGTTTTAGATCTTGAACGAGGAAAATTAGATAGAATTAGAGAATTGCCTTGGCAAACCGATACTTCTATTGGGCGTAATTCCTGGTCTTATGTAAAAGATTGGCAAACTAAACCTGCAGGCGAACTTATAGATGATTTTGTTGATATTGTAAGCAAAAATGGTAACTTATTATTAAATGTTGGACCTAAGGCAGATGGTACAATCCCTAATGATCAGAAACAAGTATTATTAGAAATAGGAGAGTGGTTACAAATAAATGGCGAAGCCATTTATGAAACACGTCCTTGGATTATGTATGGGGAAGGAAAAACACGCTCAAAAATGGGAGATCATACAGAATATGAAGTACATACGATGACTGAAAACGATATTAGATTTACTGTTAAAGGAAATACTATTTATGCTTTTGTAATGGATTGGCCAACAGCTGATATATTAATTACATCGTTTTCTACTCGATTGACTAGCCTTGCAGATCCCATTAAAAATATTAGTTTTTTAGGATCAAACGAAAAAATCAGTTGGGAAAGAAATGAGAATGGACTAAAAATACATAAGCCACAAACAAAAGTAGGTAAACATGCTTTTGCTTTTAAAATAGAATTAGAAAAAGCATTTGATGGTATTTACAGAGGTAATAAAAACTAAGATTAGTCTTTTAAAAAAAAAACTAGTATTGCTAAAAGAAATATTTGTATTGATAGCATTTCCTTTCATCCTTATCATAGGAATAAATTTTGCATTAACTTCAAAAGTATTAAACTAGCTTAACAAATCTTAGGAATTAGAGAAATGCTTGGAGATAATATGTGATTTTGGTAAAAAGAAAAGCCCCTTACAAACTTTGAAGAGGGGCCATTCGTATTATAATGTTACGTACATAGATTGTTAGTTAAAAGGTTTAATAGAAAGAAATATCTAGAATAAATCTTTGATATTTAATTTTTGCTCATCCTCTCCACATTTAAAATAACAGAACTTACATGTCCTCCAGTATCCGGAAAAGTGACTTCAATCTTATTTGTACCAGAAGATGTATATTCTATATCAATAGGAATATTAATTACTCCAAAAAATTGATCTCTACTTGCTTGGTCATAACCTGCCCAATTACTTGGGATTTTGGCAATATGGCCATTGATCGTTATTTTTGGACTTTTACTTAATTCATGTGCTCTCCCTATTCCCATTTTTATAAATGCTCTCCCTTTTTTAGCTGTTTCTACATTATCAATATCAAAACTTATTGTTTTATTAGCTTCAATTTTTTGTAAGTAAGTTTTAGAATAGGAGTTGTTCTCGATTATAGAGTTAGAAAACTGAATTGTATCAATATCACATTCTAGTATTACAGTCTCTCCTGGTTTAAGATCGATATTTTTCATGACTGAAAGGTCAGTGAAATAGATTAATTTAGGGATGCCAGAAGTATTAGTGTATAATCTTCTTAATGTAATATTTTTTATATGATCAGCACTTTTGTTAAGGAAATCTAATGCTATTGATTGTTCTTTGTCGTGCAGATTATTTAACGCAACGTAAGCTTTTTCTGGTTTTAGAAAAGCATTAACCTGTATATCTGGATTATTGGAAGTAATATCGATTCTTTTTCCGGATACATTTTTCCATAATTCATAGAATTTTTTAAGATCTGTGAATTTTTTAACTCCATCTTTGTTTTTTCTTAAGATTACCCATGGGTACGGATGACCATCAGGATTATTTTTTTTATCTTGATAAAACCAATTACCATCTCCAACTATAAAAGGAATTGATTTTAATAGTCGATCTGGTTTGTCTAGAAGGGACATTAAGATATTATTGTAAGAGGTTAAACAAGTACCACTTAATTCAGGAGAATAAGGTTTTCCTAGTAATCCTTTAGATGTATACCCATACTCTGATATTAAATGGGGTTTTACAACTCCCCATTTCTTATAACTATATGATTCAATTAAATCTAAAATTGCTTCAGAATTACTTCCTGACCTATAGTTAAAGTCACCCGCAACATTCCTCCCGTCATATAGATGTGTGGCAAAGAATTTCATACTTTCTCCAGCAGTATCCATGAATAACTTCATTCTTGTATTCCAATGATCAAAATCTTTTCTATCGACCTCTGGCCATGCAGAAGAATACCCACCTACCATTATATCAGGAATTTCTGCATGTATTTTATCTGCAACTACTTTATGTAGCTTAGACATTTCTAGAATAACACCACCTGTTTCTGCCCAGGTTTTAACATAATCTTTGGCATGTACAAAAGGTTCATTCATTACTTCATAATACTTAGGCATAACTGGGAATGCATTCTTTATATATTCAACATTATATGCTGCTATTTTATCATAATCAGTATTAAGCTGAAATGCACTTCTGGGATGATCAGTAATGATAAGATCATTGGTTTTGTATTTATTAAATAAAGGAGCATTTTTCCAATGTTTTACAGTATTGGCTCCATTTGTTTTAGCTACACTTGGACTGGGGATTTCGGTTTTAGATTTACGAAAAGGTGCAGGTCCGCCAAAAGTTCTACCAAATTTTATATCCAATTGATCAAAAAGATAATCAGCTTCAAAGGCTAAACCCCAATTTGAAAAAGAACTATGAATATTAAAATACTTTTCTCTTTTCAATTCACTTTCTGAGCCAATGTATTTTTGTGTTGTAAAGTCAATTGATACTTTAGCATTTTGAGAAAAAGAGGTAATTGAAATTAGTAGAGAAATTGATATAATTTTTATCTTGATATTCATTACTTTAAAATTTTACAAATTGATAATAGTCATTCTCACTAGTGATGGCAACATAATTACCTTTTGGTAAATCTGACACCTCTATAGAATTTGAATTTTTAGCTTCTTTTGCCAGTTGACCTTGTGATGTAATAATCTGAATAAGTGTATAACTTGGTTTTCCTGGCAGCGTTAAAATATTTGATTCCTTATTAAGAGAAAGGGTAATACTCTTTTCTCCTGAATCTTTTACATTAATTGTTTCCTGTGGTTTTGGAGTTGGCTTTATTGGAGGTTTTGGGGTGGTTTCTACTTTTTTTACTCTTTTCGTAGTCCGAATATCTGTTATTGTTTTACTAATTATATATTTATTAGGAAAGCCCTCCTCGGATCCATAATAAAGAGTAAATTTATATTTGTTCCCCTTTGGAGGAGAAGACATTTTAACCTGTATTTCTTTTGTTCCAATTCCTTTTTGAACAGGAATTGTTTCACTTGTACCAATACCCAATCCGTTGTTATGAACTGTAACTACAATTTTTCTTTCTTGACTTGCCTTATATTTAATTTTAAAATCTACAGTTTCTTGGTTAGAAACAATAATAGGACTTAGATGAGAAAAGGAGGCATCATCTATAATTTCCTCAGAGCGTTTTGTGATCTGAATATTATTTATAGATGTTGCAGCTGTAGTAGTTTTTCTATTTCCGCCTCGTTTTCTAATGGCTGCAGAAATAGTATATCCATTTCCAGGTTTGGGTGACTCATTCATATAGATTTCGATCTTTTTATGTCCTTTGCCTTTTTTTACAGGCACTGTTTTTCCTCCCCAAAAATTATTTGGTCCGCCATAAAAATCTATTGCAATATCGCAATCTTTGGTGGCTTCATATCTAACGTAAAATGTATACAGAGAAGAACTTTGTAATTTAATAGGTACTTCTTTGATAAAAACTATTTCATCTTTTTGAGAAAAAGAAATAAGAGTGAATAGTAGGAGTGCGGTTGTTGTTAAGATTGATTTCATTTATCAATTATTTTGGGTTTAATATTAGCAAAAGTTTTTAGTTATGGTTTTGATTTTTTTCTCGAGCTTATTTTTAGGTTGTGATAAAGCTAATTACCACCTTCTTTAATAGTCGTTTTGAGTTGATAGGTTTTTATTAAGTAAAACCATCAATACTTTGGTGTTTTGAGAAAAGGGTTCATTGAAATAGTTTGTATAATGGAATTCACTTTTTTAAAATTTTATAAATTTATAAGAATCGTTTTTGTTTGTGATCGCAAAATATCCTCCTTTTGGCAGATCTGAAACCTTAATAGAATTAGTGTTTTGACTTTCTTTTAGTATAGAGCCATTCATGGCGATAATTTTAATGAAGCTGTATGGTGCGTCTCCTGGGATAGTCAAAATATCAGAATTCTTATTAATAGAAAGCGGTATACTTTGTTCCCTTAGGTCAGATAGTGTAATCGTTTTTTGAGGTATTGCAGTTTGTGTTGTGGTTGTTTCTAGTTTTTTTCCTGCTTTTGTAATCTTAATATCTGTAATTTCTTTACTGATTATATATTTATCAGGGAAACCTTCTCCAGACCCATAATAAAGGGTAAACTTGTATTTATCTCCTTCTGGTGGAGGAGACATTTTAACCTGTATTTTTTTTGTGCCACTCCCTTTCTGTACTAGAATTGCTTTACTAGCACCCATCCATTGCCCTTTATTATGAATTGCAACTATAATTTTTCTTTCTTGACTGGCTTTATATTTGATTTCAAAGTCAAATGTTTCTCTACTAGAAACAATATTAGGAGTTAAAGGTGAAAAAGATGCATCATCCAAAATTTCCTCAGAACGTTTTGTAATTTCAATATTACTAATGGATGTAGCTGCTGTTGTGGTTTCCCAATTTCCACCTCTTTTTCTAATGGCTAGAGAAATTTTATATCCATTTCCAGGACTTGGGGAGTTTTTCATATCGACTTCAATATGCGTGAGCCCTTTACCTTTTTTTACAGGAATTGTTTTACCTGCCCAAAATTTATTAGGTCCACCAGAGAAATCTATGGCAATATCGCAATCTTTTATGGCCTCATAACCGATATGAAATGAATACCTTGATGCGCTTTTTAATTTAATAGGTACTTCTTTAATGAAGATCACTTTATCTTTCTGAGCAAAAGAAATAACAGTAAATAATAGGAATACTGTGGTTACGACGATTGATTTCATTTGTCAATTATTTTAGTTTTAATTATTTGCAAAAGCTTTTCAGCTACAATTTGATGTTCTTCTACCTTTGGATGACCTGGAGTATTTTTGTGTGGAACATAACAAGTATATATATCTTTATCACCCATAGTTTTTACTGCATTCGACACATAACCAGGCCAAGGTGAGTTTTCCTTTGTGATATCCATATTACCTAATAAACAGACAATGCTAGTGCCCGGATAATGTTTTCTAATTTTCTTTAAGAATGATTGATACTTATTAATAATTATATCTTCTGTGGGTTTTTTGTTTCCAAATCGCCTTTTAAATTCAACGTGATTAGGTTGATTTACAATCCAGGAATCATTTTGAAAAAGATTGACAACAACAATATCAGGTTTTTTTTCGTCAAAATTCCATTTACTATTGGGGTCATTAGGGTTTAATCGATCATACATTTCTGGCATAATCATATTGAACCAACTAACCATAATGCCAATACCACCTCTAGCAATACACGAATATTCTGCGTTTAATTCTTTTGCAGTTATTGCAGCATAAGTAGCGTAATTATTAGTGACATCTCCATCTGCTTTATCTTCTCCTGTATAATCTTCATTTCCATGACCCGTTGTAATAGAGTCTCCATAAAATTCTATGAATAAAGATTTATCTTTTGCGACTTCTAAAATTTTGGAGCCTGTTATTTCGAACCCATAAAATAAAGTAGTGCCGAACGTCCATTCGTTTCTTTTTGTTAGTTCTATAGAATGTTTACCATAAGTCAATTTTTCTGTAAGCGAATAGGTATGTTTTCCTTTTTTTAATTTTAATACATCAGTTTTTTTTCCATCAATAATAATATTAAAATAATTCGTACCATTTTGGTCTTCTAAAGTAGTTTTTACCATAGTTCCTTCAAAAACTATTTTAATTGATGAGCCTGACCAATATATTTCTGAGGCTCTCTTTGTTTTATTTTCTCCTATTCTTCCTTCATATGATATATGGTTGTCGTTATAATTGACATTAATGATATCTATATCCTTTGAAGAATTCTTACAACTTATAAAGATAAATAAGGATAGAAAATATAAAGTAGCTCTTGAATTCATTATGTTTTTTAAAATTAATTATTTGATAAGAAGAATTAATTAGACCTTTGTTTTAATACAAGTCCATTTAGCCATAAATCTCGATCTTTTTTTAAATTTTTAAATTCCAGATTAATTGGTGTCTTTCCATCAGAAGATATATTAGATCTAATAAAAAGAGGTTTGCGTTCTCCTGTGGTTTCATTATTGTAATACGCTACGATATGATCATCCGCTTTTTTTATCATTTTACCATTAGCATCTGTAATAACTACTTCAATTTCGTTTGTAATTTTTGTATTCTTTTTAGCAGCATGATGATACGTTTCAATACAATAGTTTCCCTTTTTTAGGTTTGATATTTCTAAAATGAGTTTTTCATCTTTAGTATACAAACCATCTGATGCTATAAATCCAAGTTCACCAGAAACTGAACTGTTTCCATGCCATTTTATACTATCATTTGAGTTTACTTTTATTTCTAATTCTCCATAAAGTTTACTCTTAAATATAATATCTTTATCTGATTTACCTGTCCAGGGAAGCCATTCATGCTGTACTAATTGTTTTTCTCCTCCTATATCAGCCTTTACGATGGGATAATCAAAAATTGGTTTGGCATTTTTCTGTATTTCATTGGGATTAAATTTTGAAGTAGAAATTGTTGCACTTCCATTTTGTAATCCTTTTGATTTAGCGGTTACTGTAATACTTCCAGGAGTGTCATTTGCTTTTATATATATAGAAGCTACTCCATTATACAAACGTGCTGGATTTGCATTAATCTTTCCATTATCAATAATATTACCATCTCCAGAAATAGTGAATTGAATATTGTGAGTTGCAGAAGTAACGACTTCACCATTTTTATCAACTACATATGCATGTGCCAACCGTATATCAGAACCACCTGCGTAAAAAGGTTGATCATTAATATTATAATTTACTTCGATATGATGAGGTTTGCCTTCTTTTTTACGAATATGTTCTGTGATTTTTTGTCCGTTGTTTAACCCTTCAGCTCTTAGAGTGCCTTCTTTCCAGTTAAAAAGAAATGTGTATGAAGGGTGATCTAAATTTACTTTGGTAATATCATTATCGGGTTTTTGTATCCCGATTAATTTTCTATTATGATATAGAGCTACTTCTTGGCAATTGCTATAGACTCTAACTTTTCCATTTTTTGAAGCAGTTTCATCTGCAATATGTACTATTGGGCTTTTAATCAGCTCTGATTGGTACCAATAATATACAGGTTTAGGAACTCTATAAGAACTTAGAACCGCATAGTTAGTCATATAATCACGAGTCCATCGATCATCATTTGGTAATAAGTGATTATAATCAGCACCTAACCATGCAATAGCGGCAATATTTTGTTTGCTTCCTTTATAACGGGAGATATGAAACTGATTTACTTCGGCATTTGGAGAACTACCATGTTCCATAACCATTTCAAAATCACTTTCTGTAAATTCTGTTCTTCTATAATCCATTGTGGCATATACATCTGTAATTCCGGCATTAAGAATGCCATTCCAAGGGCTTGATGCTGAGGCGGTAAGTCTAAATGGGTCTTCTTCTTTAGCGACATACTGCATTCTGGGTACAGGTCCTCTATGATTAATACCGGCTCCCCAAAATATAATTGATGGATGGTTTCTATGATTCCTAATCATCGTTCGGGTTGCTGATTCTAATTTTGAAAACCAGACATCGTCTCCCCATTCGATCCATGTCGGAGGTTCTTCATATACTAACACCCCTAATTCGTCACAAGCTTTTATAAAAGCATCATCTTGAGTATAATGTGATAATCTTATAATATTCATTCCTGCTTTCTTGTATTGTAAAGCTTCATTGTAATGAAATGAATTAGGCACGGCATCGCCTATATTTGGATAATTTTGATGCCGATTTACTCCAATAAGAAAAAT
Source organism: Aquimarina algiphila (assembly GCF_007489275.1). Classification (GTDB taxonomy): domain Bacteria; phylum Bacteroidota; class Bacteroidia; order Flavobacteriales; family Flavobacteriaceae; genus Aquimarina; species Aquimarina algiphila. The sequence goes on along the minus strand of NZ_VLNR01000004.1, from coordinate 29,736 downwards.
AGGTTCACCATTTAAAACAAATCCTTTTCCTTTTACAAGTTTAAATGTTCTGAATCCAAAGCTGTTTTCTACAAAATCAACAGCCTTTTCCTCATCGTAAATCACAGAGTTTACTCTGTATAGGTAAGGTGTATCTGGAGACCATAGACGAAAATCTTCATCTTCTAACCCAGAGGTTTGTCTAAATGTATAATCAGAATTAGGAGCTATATTTATACTTTGGGTTATTTTTTTTAGAACATATCCCTTTGCATTGATAATACGGGTTTCTATTTTACATTTTTTGGGGGTAGAATTTTCATTAGTAACCGTAGTTTTAATTGATACAGTACCATTTCTTTTATTTACTGTGGGTGTAGTAATATGTACACCAGCATCAAATTTTTCCCAATTATATGATACATGCAGTTTATTTGTAGTAACTAGGTATACATCTCGATATAAGCCTCCAAATTTTACATAATCGCTTCTGTGTGGATCTGGAGAAATTGTTTCATTAAATCGATTGTCTGCTTTTACTACAATAAGGTTTGCCTGATTAAATTTTACATAATTGGAAATATCAAAATGAAAAGGGATATACCCATTAATTTCATGAGTACCTACTTTCTTGCCATTTACCCAAAGTTCGGTTACATTATGGACTCCTTCAAATTCAAGAAATACTTTTTCTGAAGGTTTTGCTTTTACAACAATCGTTTTTCTATACCAACCAAAATCCCTTAAATACTTTTTTTGAACCCAACTTTCTCCGATACTATCCATTTCATATGATACCAACTGCAGGGTGTGTGGGACAGAAACTTTTTCCCATTTAGAATCGTCAAAATCTATAGCTTCTGGTGTTCCGGATACTTCTCCTAAGTGAAATTTCCATCCAACATTCAAATTTGTTTTAGTTCTGTCTGTGATCGGATACCCCTCTGGTAACTCATTATTTTGAGCAATGGCAGAGGTCACTGATATAGACAAAAAGAGCACAATGGTTTTTAAAATATGAATACTTATTTTCTTTTCCATGTTCTAAAATATTTTACATGAAATTCACCATCGAGTCGGTTGTCATCTGGTAAAGCTCCAAACCATTTATTGGATTCACAGTTAAAATTAACTTCCAGAGGTTGATGCCAATGTGTGTTTTTTGCTTCTCTAAACAAGATACCATCAATATAGAATCGTATATAATCTTTGGTCCATTCTAGTCCCCATATGTGATAGTCATTTTGTAGCTCTTTTGGGAAGTAAAATTTCTTGGTTCTCGAAAAATGTTTTTTTACATCACCTTTATCTTTTGGAGATTTAAAAACATGAATATTAGAATTTAAATCATGTCGGTTATATTCAAGGCCAGGTGCATTTTCGCAAATATCTATTTCGGTCCACCAGTCTTTACCTACATTAGTCATCCAAAAGCCAGATACCCACGGAGCATCCATTAATTTACATTCGGCCTCGAAGTATCCATATAAAAACTTGTTTTTACTTTTAATAAAACCTGTACTATGCGTATATCCTTCAGGTAATTTTTCATCTTTATGTTTATTGACACGAATAACCAGTTCTTCATTTTCTAGAGAAACATTTGAACCATGAAAATATGTGGGTTGGCGTCCTTTCCAACCTGGGTTATTAGGGTACCAAATTTTTTCATTTAGTTTAGATTGATCAAACTCATCAGAATACTTTTTTTGTAACCTCCAGTTTTTAGTATTTGCCTGATCTGAAAGGGGATAGTTATTGTTTAAGCGCTCTACTGCGTTTTCTATTTTTACAGAATCTACATAGTTTTTTGGAGGAATTGTCAAATCCTGAGCGAATGATATTGTTGTAGTACATATCATCAAAAAAGAGAAATAAAAGGCGTTTAGTTTCATTTGTGAGTACTATTTATTTTAGAAATCAATTTATAAAAATGAATGCCTCTCTTTAACTACTATTGTCTTATAGTATAGTACATATGTTTTTATTTTAAGAGTAGAACCTCTATAGTGAGATATCATGTAGTATGTAAAAGTGTTGTTGCAGGAAGACAAAAATGTAAAGAGCTTTATGATGTATTAATTAAAGTCAATAAACCATTTATTATCTTGTTTTAACCAATAGGTGTAGATTGAAATTTAGGATTCTGACCGATATTTTGAATATTTGTAATTACTAATAATATCTCTTTATAAATATATTATGAGGCATAAAACCAAACTGTTTTTTTTAGGAGTATGTGCAATGTTGTTTTCTTGTAATTCAAATGAAACAAAAGCAAAAAAGATCCAGGAAAAACCATCAAAGCCTAATATTGTTGTTTTTTATGTAGATGATCTGGGATATGGCGATTTAGGATCTTATGGCGCCGTCGGTGTAGAAACTCCAAATGTTGATAGATTAGCACATGAAGGAATTAAATTTACTGATGCTCATAGTAGTTCTGCAACTTGTACACCTTCACGATATTCTTTATTAACCGGGAATTATGCATTTAGAAATAATGCAGCTGTTTTAAAAGGAGATGCTCCACTAATTATTGATAAGAATATAGAAACATTGCCTGATATGCTTAAAAAAGGAGGGTATAAAACAGGTGTTGTTGGTAAGTGGCATTTAGGACTGGGAGATGGTAATGTAGATTGGAATAAGGAAATTAAACCAGGCCCTTTAGAAATAGGGTTTGATTATAGTTTTTTAATTCCGTCTACAGGAGATAGAGTGCCTTCGGTATATGTAGAGAATCACAAAGTGGTTAATAATTCGGATGAGAATGACCCGATAAAAGTTAGTTACGTCTCTAAGTTTGGAGATATGCCAGATGGTATCAATAATCCAGAATTATTGAGACAAAAAGCCGATGTGCAGCATAGTGGTACAATTGTAAATGGAATAAGTAGAATTGGTTTTATGGATGGAGGAACACCGGCATTGTGGACAGATGAGGATTTTCCTGATGTATTAACGGATAAAGCAATTAGTTTTATAGAAGGAGCTAAATCAGATCCTTTCTTTTTATTCTTTTCTTTTCATGATATTCACGTACCAAGGTTACCCAATAAAAAATTTCAGGGTAAGAGTACTATGGGACCTAGAGGAGATGCAATTGTACAAATGGACTGGATGACAGGAGAAGTAATGAATGCACTGGAAAAATTAAATCTGCTAGAAAATACTCTAGTGATATTTACTAGTGACAATGGTCCGGTCTTAAATGATGGATATGAAGATTTGGCAGAAGAAAAACTTGGAAATCATAAACCTTCTGGGATTTATAGAGGAGGTAAATATAGTGCTTATGAAGCAGGAACAAGAATGCCAACCCTTGCGTTTTGGAAAGGAAAAATTATGCCGGGAATAAGTAATGCACTATGGAGTCAGGTTGATCTATATGCATCTTTAGCAGATTTGATTAAACAACCTATTACTGATAACGCAGCAATAGATAGCCAAAATATACTCCCTGTTTTATTATCATCTCAAGAAAAAGAAGGAAGAGAGTATTTGTTAGAAGAGTCATACACTTTATCCCTAAGAAAAGGCAATTGGAAGTATATTGATCCGTTTCCCGAAGAAAAAACAATACCAGACTTTATAGAAAAAGTTAAAAACATTGAAGGAGGGCATATGTATTCACCTCAGTTATATAACCTTGAAGAAGATCCTTCAGAAAAAAACAATCTAGCTACTCAATATCCAGAAAAAGTAGCAGAACTTAAAAGTGAATTAGAAAAAATAAAGAATAAAAAAAGTTAGTTTTTATTTTTTTAAGTTATTGAATACTAGGGATAATGAAGTTTTGATTTCCTACAATTTATAATAAGATTAAAATGTTACCTATGAATACTTTTAAATCATCGATGTTAATTATAATTTTTACTATAGGATGTTTATTTGCATCTTGTACCAAAGATAAAACGTCAAAAGAACTGTCAGTTTCAGATCAAAACTTTAACTCAGATTGGCTTTTTTTAAAGGATACGGTTGATAATGGACAAAACGTTTTTTTAGACGATTCTAGTTGGAGAAAATTGAATTTACCTCATGATTGGGCAATAGAAGGACCATTCAAAAAAGGAAGTGATTTGAGAACAGGAGGTTTACCTGTATATGGAGAAGCTTGGTACAGAAAACATTTTACAGTTGATAAGAAATATAGTAGCAAACAAATATCTATAGAGTTTGATGGTGCTATGAACAATGCTAAAGTATGGCTTAATGGAACTTATATAGGAGAAAGACCTTATGGCTATATTGGATTCGAATTTGATTTAACTCCACATATCAAATTTGGTGAAGATAATGTTATCGCAGTACAATTATCACCAGAAGATTTGGCTGCACGATGGTATCCAGGTGCAGGAATCTATAGAAATGTACGTTTAAAAATAAATAGTTTAGTACATATTCCGCAGTGGGGGACGTATATAACAACTCCAGAAGTTACTGATGAACAAGCTACAGTTAGCATCAAAACAACGATTAAGAATGCAAATATGTCTTCATCAGATATTGTTCTGGAAACTATTCTTAAAGATGAAAAAGGAACAGTGGTGGGTTCAAATTCATCATCTGTAGTAATCCAAAAATCTGCTGAAAAAGATATAACTCAAACTATTAAAATTGCTAAACCTAAAAGATGGGATATTAAAACTCCTGTTTTATATACAGCAAGTAGTAATGTACTTATCGACGGAAATATAGTGGATAGTTATGATAGCGAATTTGGAGTTAGAACGATAGATTTTGATGCTAATAAAGGATTTATCCTAAATGGAAAACAAGTAGAGCTTAATGGTGTCTGTATGCATCATGATCAAGGAGCTTTAGGGACAGCTATTAATTATAGAGCCAAAGAAAGACAGATGCAAATTATGCAAAGCATGGGAGTGAATGCATTAAGAACAAGTCATAACCCACCTTCGCCTGAATTATTACAGGTTTGTGATCGATTAGGAATTGTTGTAATTGTAGAAGCTTTTGATGAGTGGAAAATGGGTAAAGTGCCTAATGGATACAATAAATATTTTGACCAATGGCATGAGAAAGATTTACGAGATATGATACAAAGAGATCGTAATCATCCTTCTGTCATTATGTGGAGTATTGGAAATGAAATATTAGAGCAGAGTAAAGAGGATGGATGGAAATTAACAAAACACCTCAATGACATTTGTCATGATGAAGATAATACAAGACCTACGACTATCGGATTCAATTATTATCCTGCGCCTTTTGTTAATAAACTAGCATATCAGGTTGATATTGTCGGAATGAATTACTGGCCTTTGAGCTATACCGAAATAAAAGAACAAAATCCAAATATGATTCTGTATGGTTCTGAAACGTCTTCGCAAACAAGTAGCAGAGGGGTATATCATTTTCCAATCGAAGCTGCAGTACAAAAAGAAACAAACCATGTATCTAGTTATGATGGAGTTGTAGGGCCGCCATGGGCATATCTTCCTGATGCAGAATTTGATGCTCAGGAGAAAAATCCATTCTCTTTGGGAGAGTTCATTTGGACAGGTTTTGATTATATAGGAGAGCCAACGCCATATGCAGGAAAAGATAATAGTACGAATGGACGTTGGACACTGGATTGGCCTTCACGATCTTCTTATTTTGCTCCTGTGGATTTATGTGGTTTCCCAAAAGATAGATACTTCTTATATCAAAGCCAATGGACTACAGAACCTATGGTGCATGTTCTGCCACACTGGAATTGGGAAGGTAAAGAAGGAGATGTTATACCAGTATATGCTTATACCAACTGTGACGAAGTTGAATTAATTGTAAATGGAAAATCGTTAGGTAAGAAAGTAAAAGGGGTGGATACAACAAAAGTTCCTGCAGAGTTTCATGATTTTGAAAAAGGAATGTATACCTCAAAATATCGCCTTTCCTGGGATGTACCTTATCAGCCAGGAAGTATAAAAGTAATAGGGTATAAAAATGGAAAAGCAGTTGCTGAAAAAGAGATTAAAACAGCAGAATCACCTGCAAAAATACATTTAATAGCAGATAGAACAGAGATTAAAGCAGATGGAAACGATTTATCTTTTATTACAGTAAAGATAGAAGATGTATCAGGAAATTTATGCCCAATAGCAGCAAATGATGTGAATTTTGAAGTTACAGGAGAGGGAACCCTTGCAGCTGTAGATAACGGTGATCAAACTGCAATAACTTCATTTCAAGCAAATCATAGAAAAGCCTTTAATGGATTATGTTTGTTGGTTGTAAAGTCAAAAAATGATGCTGGAGAAATTAAAATTACAGCCTCTTCAGAAGGCTTAAAATCAGAAACGATAATTGTGAAAACAAAATAGTAAAAGATGCGGCAGCTAAGTGTAAAACTAAAATCAGCAATTTTTGGGTTAATTTATGTTATCACGTTTGGTTATAGCATTGCTCAGGAAAAGCCCAATTTTATTTTTATTCTTACAGATGATCAGCCTTATGGCTATATGGGGAGCACAGGTAACACCATAGTGAAAACCCCTAATTTAGACAAATTAGCTAAAGAAGGGGTGTTATTTGAGAATGCACATATTACCAGTGCTATCTGTACACCAAGTAGAGTTTCTATTTTATTAAGTCAATTTGAACGTAAACATGCTGTAAATTTTAATTCAGGGACTAGTGTTTCTAATAAGGCTTGGGAAAAATCATATCCAGTAATTATGAGAAATTCGGGATATTATACAGGTTGGATAGGAAAAAACCATGCACCGATCGGAAAAGGAGGGTATGAAAGTGGTTTAATGGAAAAAAGTTTTGATTACTGGTATGCAGGTCACGGTCACTTATCATTCTATCCAAAAGATCGACATGAAATTTTTAATGATGCAGTTAGTGATACCCAAATAGAAATTATTAATGAAGGCGTTGAAGATTTTTTGGATACTAATGAGCAAAGATTAAAAGGAGCTGTTCATTTTTTGAAAAACAGACCAAAAAATAAGCCGTTTTTGCTTTCCGTTAATTTTAATCTACCTCATGGGGCAAGTACTAGTACAATGAAATTGAAGGCAACTGATAATGAAATGTATAAAACTTTATATAGAGATTTAACCATTCCTTTACCTAAGAATTACATAGCAAAAAGTGATATAAAAACTCCGAAGCTACCCTCAGATTTATTTAAGGTAGAAAACAGACAGATAGGATATAATTATGTAGAAACTCCAGAGGGAGTAAAAGAGAGATACATACGTCAATTACAAGCAATGACAGGGATTGACAATCTCATTGGAGATTTAAGAAAAAGACTTAAAGATCTAAAATTGGATAAAAATACAGTACTTATTTTTACTTCAGATCATGGATTGTTTATGGGAGAACAAGGTATTGGAGGAAAGGCATTATGTTATGAAAAAACAACACATGTTCCATTAATTATCATGCATCCTTTTTATCATAAAAAAACTAGAGGAATTACAAGTAATGCATTGGTTCAAAGTATTGATATAGCTCCAACAATGTTAAAAATGGCAGGAATTAAGATTCCTGAAACATTTCAAGGTAAAGATATTTTACCATTGATTAATGGTGGGAATGATAGTGTAAGATCATATGTTTTTACAGAAAACTTATGGTCAACTCAATTTGGTAACCCTCGCTGTGAGGCTGTACAAAATAAAGAATGGAAATATATTCGATATTATGAGAATACTAATTTCTCAGCATTGAAAAAGATAGAAACAGCTAATCAACTAGGAATCAATGTTAATAAAATGTTGTACTCAGTGCATGATAGTGATATAGCTATGTATCAAAGTTTTATTGAGTCACCCCTTCAAGGAGAAGAACCGGTTTATGAAGAATTATACCATCTTAAAAATGACCCTGAAGAACTTCATAATTTAATCGGTCAAGATAAATATGCTTCCGTTTTACAAGAGTTAAAATTAGCCTGGAAGACTGAAATTACAAAAGCTCGGGGAACTGGAATTCCTAACGTTTTAAGATATACAGAAGATAGTAAATTGGAGGCTAAAAAACCTCACTAAAAAGTATAGAATGAAACTAATTATAACTTTTTTATTATTAAGTTTTTGTTTACAAATCAATGCAAAAGAATATAATGTATTAGATTTTGGAGCAAAAGGAGATGGTATACAAAAAGATACTCAAGCGGTACAATCAGCAATAGATGCAGCAACAAAAAATGGAGGAGGTAAAGTTGTAATTCCGGCAGGCAAAACAGTAGTTATAGGAACTATTTTTCTAAAAGATTTTGTTACCCTTTATGTTGAAAATGGAGCAGTGTTATTGGGAAGCCCGGATATAGAGGATTATTCTGATAAAACACATAAGAATATGTATAAGAACGAACCTCACATGGATCGTTGTTTGATTTTTGCTAATGAAGCAAAATCTATTGCCATTGAAGGGTACGGAACCATTGATGGTAATGGTTATCCAAAAAACTTTACAAATAAAACCGGAAGGCCGATGCTTATTAGGTTTATGAATAGTAATGATATTCATGTAAGAGATATAACAATTATTAATCCAGCTGCATGGACTTCTGCATTTTTGTATTGTAATGAAATCACTGTAGATGGTATCAGGATTCATAGCCGTGTTAACCATAATGGAGATGGGCTTGATTTTGATGGATGTTCTAATGTTCGTGTTGCTAATAGTTCTTTTAATACTAGTGATGACTCTATTTGTTTACAAGCCTCTCAACCTAACATTCCTTGTAAAAATATAGTGGTTACTAACTGTACATTCGAAAGTAAGTGGGCAGGTATGCGAATAGGCCTTCTTTCTAGGGGAAATTTTGAGTCTGTGACGGTAAGCAATTGTACATTTAGTAATATAGATGATTCAGGATTAAAGATTCAGATGAATGAAGGTGGAGAAATGAAAAATATGGTATTCTCTAACTTAGTCATGAAAAATGTGCCACGCCCCATTTTTATGACTTTTGCGCAACAAAAAGCATGTGTAGATGCACCAGAAGAAATGTACCCTATGAAATCTATGCATGATTTTATATTTAGAGGTATGGTAGTGGATAATACCGAATTAGATAAGAATTCTGCGATATTTATTACTGGTATAACAGGACATTATATTGAAAATGTTCTATTAGAAGATATACAAATGACAATTGCTGGAGGAGGCACGCTTCAAGATGCTCAAAAAGCAAATATCAAAGAGTATACTTTGGATGTTCTTGATGGTTGGTGGCCAGAGTTTCATTTAGTAGGGACATTACCATCATATGGTATTTATGCAAGACATATCAAAGGACTACATATTGATAATGTTCATTTAAAAATAAAGGATAGTGATAAAAGACCTCCAATTGTTTTTGATGATGTTGTTAATGGTGAAATTAGTAATGTATTTACTGATGGGAAACCTATTTCAGAAAAACAAATTGTAAAGAAGAAATAATAGAACTCAAAGTATAGAACTAAAACGATAGGATACCATATAAATTGAAAAATGGTATTACTGATTTTATATACTTGTTTATGATATAATTCTGAAGGAATTAATAGAATACTATTCTAAAAATAAAATAAATTGATGAATAAAAAGATCATTTTTTTAGTATTTATAGTAGCTTTTGCAATGATATCTTGTTCTACAAAATCTGGTCAATTTGATGTTACTGATTATGGAGCAAAAGGGGATAGTCTACACATAAATACATTGGAAATTCAAAAGGCTATTGATGATTGCAGTCAAAAAGGAGGAGGGATTGTAATATTTAAAAAAGGTATTTACATAAGTGGAACAATTTTGCTAAAAGATAACGTAACACTTCATATTAGTGAAGATGCTAAACTAGTTGGTAGCTCTAATCCATATGATTATCAAAGTATAGACACATTTGTTGATGCAACAGGACAAGAACGAGGAAATTGTCTTATTGGCAGTATAGAGGCTTCTAATATTGGGATTGTGGGTAAAGGGATTATAGATGGAAATGGAACTGCTTTTACATATGAGAACATTTTAGCAAAAAAGAAAATTTTTGGCATTGCTTCTAACAATAAAAAATTTGGCACCAATCGTCCTTTCTTATTGCGATTTGTTAAATCATCAAATATCAAAATTAAAGACATAGAATTACGACAGCCTGCTGCCTGGACATGTCATTTTTATCAATCTAACGCAATAGATGTTGATAATATAAATATTTATAGTCATGCAAATCATAACAATGATGGTATAGATTTGGATTCCAGCTTTAATGCGGTTATTAAAAACTGTAGAATTGACACAGGAGATGATGCTATTTGTTTTAAGACAACCAGTCCGCTACCAACATATGATATCAAAGTACAAAACTGTACTTTAAAAAGTGAATGGGGTGCTTTAAAATTTGGAACAGAATCAATGGGGGATTTTTATAATATTCATATTTCAGATTGTAAAATAGAAGATACAAGAGGAGGGGGTATAAAAATGTTAAGTGTTGATGGAGGTAATATATATGATATTGAAATTGAAAACATAACAATGAATCAGGTGGATATGCCAATTTTTATTCGCTTGGGGGAACGTTTACGAACCTATAGAGATGCAGAAAAACAAAAAGTAGGTTCTATTGATAATATTAATATTAAAAATATAATAGCAACAACCAGAGATATAGAAAAATCAAGAGTGTCTCCTCCTAGTGGTATTTTTATGACGGGAACTCCTAATCATAGAATAGGAAAAATAAAACTTCAAAATGTTGATATTACACTTCCTGGAAAAGGGAAAATTTCAGAATTGAAGGAGGTAAGTGAGCAAATTGATAAATATCCAGAATTCAGTTTTTTTGAGGCATTACCCGCATATGGTCTTTTTGGTCGACATATAAAGAATATCCAAATGTCTGGCATGAATTTTAATTTAGAAAATACAGATGAAAGAGCATCTATAATTTTTGATGATGTGATATATAGCATAAATGATGGCGTAGAAAATGTGAAAAAGCAGTAAAATGAACTTACAATATAAAATTACAGATTTAGTAATAATGATTTTTTTATTATTATCGTTCCCATCTGTAAAAGCACAAAAAAGTAATACTAACCAGCCTAATGTTTTAGTCATTTATACAGATGATCATCGATATACAGGAATCCATGCTTTAGGCAATCAGCAAGTAGAAACTCCTCATATGGATAATCTTGTAAATGAAGGTGTTTCATTTTCCAATACCTATTTAATGGGAGCATTTTCTGGTGCAACTTGTATACCTAGTAGAGCTATGTTATTATCAGGAAGAAATTTGTTTGATTTAGAAGGGCAGGGGCATGTTATTCCAAAAGAACACATTACCATCGGAGAAACATTTAAAAAAGCAGGGTATTATACACATATTGTCGGAAAATGGCATCAGGATAACAAGTCCCTAAGTCGATCATTTGATTCTGGAGATAGAATTATGGGGAGAGGAGTTTATCTTACAGATCATTTTAGAATGCCGTTATGGGATTGGGATAAAAGGGGAGAATATAAAAAAGATGATGCTTATTTATTAATTTATAATAACAAAGGTGAATTAGTTCGTAGAGCCCTAAATACAAAAGATAAAAGAGGTCCTATAGGAACAGAGAATAATGGGCCTCATACATCCGAAATTTTTGCAGAAAGTGCTTCAGAATTTATTACCAATTATGATAAAAAACAACCTTTTTTTATGTATCTGGCTTTTCATGCTCCTCATGATCCTCGTCAAGCACCAGAAGTGTATAGAAATAAGTATCAAACAGAAAATATAAAGTTACCACCATCATATATGATGCAACATCCGTTTGACAATGGTAATATGGTGTTACGGGATGAGGAATTAGCTCCATGGCCTAGAACTAAAATAGTAGCACAGCAGCATCTTGCAGATTATTATGCGATAATCACCCATTTAGATACTCAGATTGGGAAAGTGATTGAAGCCTTAAAGGAAAGCGGTGATTATAAAAATACACTTATTGTTTTAGCTGGAGATAGCGGTTTAGCTGTGGGAAATCATGGTTTGATAGGAAAGCAGAATATTTATGATGAGGATGGAGTACATGTCCCTTTTATTTTAGCTGGTGGAGTAATAAAAAATAAAGGAAAAAAGATAGAAACATATAACTATATTCATGATATTTTTCCTACTATTTGTGAAATTACAAATGTAGCTATACCTAATTCTGTAACTGGCAAGAGTTTATTACCAGTTATAAAACAGGAAACGACAGAGCATAGAAAAACTACTTATCACGCTTATAAACAATTTCAAAGAGCATATAGAAAAGGAGAATATAAATTGATTGAATATGTTCGCGCAAAAGATTTTAATAAGAGAAAAGGAGAATTTGAATCTGGTTCTAGAGTGACACAACTTTTTAATGTAAAAAAAGATCCTTGGGAGACTATAGATTTATCATTTCAGCCTAAGCATAAGGAGTTACTTAATCAAATGAAGAGAGAAATGAAAGATAAAGCGATCGAATTAGGAGATAAAAAAGAAAACATTTACGGAGAGAAATACGATTTTTGGGACTATTATTATTAAAAAGTATTGTGGACAAAAAAATCCTGAAGACTGATTCAGGATTTTTTTGTTTATATAAATCATTAAATAAGATGTTTGTTTAATCTTTTAAAATTAACCAATTAAGATTTGCAATTTTATCTGCTCCCCATAATGATTTAAAGACAACAACGATATTATGAACACCTGTTACCTTTTCTTTGATTTTTGCTTCCATGGTTTCCCAGGTATTCCATCCTCCAGTGAAATGTAGAGGAAAATCTGCTATGAGTTTACCTTTTGGGTTGTCTAATCTAACTTCAAAACTACCATTTCTTTGTCCACACGAAAAGCGTGCAGCAATACTTTTGGCTGTACCTTTGCCAAAGTCGACATCATTAAATTTTACATACCCCATCATTCTTGTATCACAAACCATCCAACCTTTAGGTTCATTACCACCTACAAAGGCAGTTTTGGCTTCTCTGATTTCATTATATCGATCAATCTGAATAGTATCTCCTACAGTTGGTTTTGCAATTCCTCTTAAGGTCGGTTTTACTTTTTTGATAGTCCCATCTTCTTTAAATTCCATATAATCCGCTCGCATAGAACGAAGCCTGCTATATCCGCTAATTTCCCACCAGTGATAAAATAAAATCCATTTTCCTTTATATTTTACTATGGAGTGATGATTTGTTCCGTTTCCTATGTTATCCATTATTTTTCCTTTATAAGTAAAAGGGCCCAATGGACTATCACTAGTTGCATAACCAATGGTATATCCTTCTTCAGGAAAAACATGGGCAAATGTATAGTAATAAACCCCATTATGTTTAAAAGGAAATGATCCTTCTTTGTAACTAGAAGGTAAACCTTCTACTTTAATAGGTTTTCCTGTTATTTCTTTCATATTATCTTTTAGTTGAACGACATAGATATCATCTCCGCCACCATAATATAAATAAGCTTTACCATTATCGTCCAAAAGTAAACCAGGATCAATACCCTTAACACCAGCAATATAGTTTTCTTCCCATTTAAATGGTCCTGTAGGACTTTTTGAAGTACCTACTCCAATTCGTCTAAAAAAAGATCCATCTTCGGGAGGAGCAGGATAATAGTAGTAATAAGTGTCTCCCTTTTTTATACAATCAGGAGCCCACATCCCATATGCATCTTTTTTACCCCAAGGTACTTCGTTTTGATCAAGTATTCTACCATGGTCTTTCCAGGTAGATCCGTTTTCAAGAGAGAAAATATGATAATCAGGCATACAAAACTTTGGAGCCTTTCCTCCAGGTTTTGGCACGATATCATGAGATGGATATATATATAGTTTGTCATCGAATACACGGGCAGTAGGGTCTGCTGTATACATATGTGTAACAAGAGGATTTTGGCCGAATGTATATATACAGATAAAGCAAAAATAAAATAAGAAAGTATATTTCTTCATAATAGTAAAGATTTCTAAGCTATTTGTTTAAAGATATAAGTTCTATACTTACATTCTTTTTTTGCTAAATTCTGATTTAGATAGAAACTCCCGGGTGACAGATGTTTGCATTTATATAACATATGTATTTGAGATGTGAATAAAATATAGAATTTTAAAACTAAAATAACCTCCACTTCATTTTTGTATATAAAAAACACCTCTGTATGGAGTATACATTTACAAAGGTGTTTTGCAGTGGTTGGGGAAACCGAATTTGATTATTCTTTAACTCTTTTTCCTTTATGGTTGAGCATATAAATACTTTTAGGTAAGCTTTGAATGTTTGAGCTCTTTTATTTTTCAATTGTTGGTCATCGTTTAAGTTAGTTACTTTATTGCTTTAATATCCTTTTCAATATTTGTTATTTATTGATGATGTGTCTATTCCAATACAGCTACCAATTCGGGTCTGTTTTTAATACTATTATTGAAAAAACACCCCTTGAATCTAATAATTCAGGGATGTTTTTTAGTATATAAATCATTAATGAGATTGCTTTTATTCTATCACTAATTTGTCTTGTAAGTTTATCTCTTTTCCTTGCAAATTAAGTATATACATACCACGTGGTAATTCTTGTATATTAATAGATTGACTTGTTGTATTTTCTAAGACTTCTCGATATACAATTCTTCCACTAACATCCGTTAATATCGCAGTGACATTACTAATTTTTTGGTTAAAATCAATGTTGAAATTTCCTTTTGATGGATTTGGATAAATTTCTATTTGATTAACCGTTGGTTCTTTTAACGGACCAATAAATGCACTTCTGCTCGAAGAAGTATTCCTGAATACAAATCCGTCGATATTAAATAAATATGGACCAGCACCTTTGTAAACAAGGCGAACTGTTTTTATTCCTGCATTAATAAAAATATTTCCTGTTGAAACTTTTTTGTAGTCATTCCAGTTATTGGTTTTTGGAACATCTAATTTTCCTAATGCATTTCCATTAATAGTAAAATCTATAGTGCCTCCGCTACCTCCAGAAGATGCATATACGTCTATAGCATAGGTTCCTGGAGCTGGGACATCAATATAGTGCTCAGACCATGAATTATTTTTAATATATCCAAGCGCTTTTTTATTATTTGGAATATTTACCACTCTTACTCCAGTAGATAAAGTTTTGTAATTTTCACCTTCAAGTGTTCCCGGAATTTTAACAATAGTTCCATTACCTCCACCATTATTTCCTCCACCACTACTGCCAGGATTACCACCTTGCCAAACTCTTACTGACCTAACTTGAAAAGAAGGAAGAATGTCAGATACTTTTGGTGCAAATCTGGGCGGAGTATCAGGATGAGTTACCACGTGTGGACTTGAAGAAAAAATCAATTTTAAAGGTACAGTTTCTTGAGCTGCATCTGCTGGACGATCCGAAGAGCCAAAAGGTACGCCATCGTAGTACCATGTAATTTTAGTAGGAGTCCAAAGTAAACCCCACCTGTGCCAATTAAATTCATCTCTGGGTGAATTTTTGTCGGTAATAGCGAATTTTTTAGCACCACCAGGTCCAATAGCAGCTTTGTTTCTGTAGTGATGTGAGCTGGTTGCATTACCATTTGCTTTAAAATTGGTCCATCTACTATATTCCATGATATCAAACTCGGTAGGTATATAATTGCTTTGTCCACCTTCCCAAAGCCACCATGTTGGCCAGATTTTTCCGCCTATCCAGTTAAAATTAATACCTTGGCGATTTATTCTTATATCAGCTTCAAAATATCCATATTTCGGAAAAGCCCCACCGTTTCCAAACTTTATTTTGGAATCTACCCATCCTCCTCTTCTTCCAGCTGTTCCTTCGCTGACAAGGTCGTTTTTAATAGTCAAAATACCATTAGCTACACTTACCATATTGGCTTTAAACTGTCCTTCGCCTGTTCCATTACCGCCGTTGTTCTTTACTCTCCACTTGCTTGAGTTTAAAGAATTTCCGTTAAAATCATCTTGAAATACGGGGTTGCCCCAGCCACTGCCGGGTGGTTGCGCAAATGTTAATAAAGGAGATATTAAGAAAAATAGAATTCCAATAAGTGTTTTTGTGTTTAGTTGTTTCATTTTGTTTGTGTTTAAATTATAGTTTAGTTAAGGCATAATGATATTATGTTTTGATTGTAATGCTTCAAAACATAATTCTAAATTGATATGCATTTTTATAATTCATTACTATGTTGATTAATTAAGACAAATGTTTCTTAACGAAAACGTTTTCGTATAAAGCAATAGATCTTCTGTTAACACAAATAAATTGTGAAAACTATTAAAAATTTGGTTTAAAAAATTAATTATCGCTTCTATGCATCAGAAGCTTTTTTTGATCTGCAGATTTTAAAATAAATTGTATTTAACTTATGTTTTAATACTTACAATATAACAAAAATTTATCGGTTAAGTATTTGTTAAATAGAATATTACATTGGTTTGGGTGTATTATTGTAATAAATGTAATAAATACATTAATTCGTTAAATATTTTTCAAACATTTCGTTTAGCATAGGATGTCTTTTGGCTCATTTTTATCGAAAAAAAGAAAAATAGAATCTCATTCAAAAAATAAAATAAATTATCTATTTCAGAATAATCATTTATTCATAATATCCCTTGTAAATTTCTTATTGATTAAAAAGATTATTTATTAATATAACATTTAATACTTAATACTTACGTCTGATTTTATTTCGGAATTTTAATTTTTAATTTCCAGGTTTAAAATTAACTTTAGGTATAAAACATACCTCCAGTCAGCTATTTTTTAATATTTATTTCTTTTGTAATTACAGGGGTAGCACCTAGATCCTGACTTCGTTGAGAAGGTAGCGTTCCACCAACATAGATTGTATAATTTCCATCTCTTAAAATTTCCTTGCCATTTTCATCAAATTGATTGAAATTATCTTTATTTAGTTTAAAAGTTATATTTTTTGTTTCACCAGGTTTAAGTTTTTCTCTTTTAAATGACTTTAGGTCATAAATGGGATCTCCTTTACCAGCAAGAGGAGAGCTTATGTATAATTGAACGACTTCTTCGGCTTCGATATTTCCTGTATTGCTTATTTGTGCTGATACATTAAATTGATCATCTATAGCTAAATTCTTATATTGAAATTGAGTATATGATAATCCAAAACCAAATGGATACAATGGCTCTTGAATCATGTATTTATAAGTTCTACCTTTCATATCATAATTTTCATATGGAGGCAATTGATCTACTGATTTAGGAAAAGTAATTGGAAGTTTTCCTGAAGGAACAACATCACCGAATAAGACATCTGCAACAGCATTACCACCTTCTTCACCAGGATACCAAACAAAAAGAATAGCATCTGCTAAATCATGAATTTCTGGAATTGCAATAGGACTACCTCCAGTTAAAACCAGAATTAATGGATTGTCACTATCCTTTTTTAATTTTTTGATATAATCGATTTGATTTTGAGGTAATTTTAAGCTAGTTCTGTCACCTTTTTCAGAAGAGGCCAAAGCTTCACCTTCTTCGCCTTCTAATAGAGCAGATATTCCCATAACAGCAATACAAACATCAGCCTTTTTTGCTTCCCCAGTAGACCAGTCAATAGGGTTTACATTATCTCTAAATGGTAAAACACCAGATTTATAGTTGATACTTGTTCCCGGACTAACTTTTCCTACGATACCATCCAAGATAGTTTGTGTACTACTTGTTACACCATAATAATTACCAAGTAGTACTTCTTCATTAGAGGCATTAGGACCAACTATATATGCTGTTCGAATATCTTTTTTTATAGGAAGTACATTGTTTTTATTCTTAAGTAAAACAATAGATTTCTGAGCAGTTTCAAGTGCTATTTTTCTGTGCTTATCAGAATCAATAACATCTGCTTTTATAGTATCGTAGAGGTTTGAACCAATGGGATCAAAGAGCCCAAGTTTAAAACGAGTTAATAAATTTTCTTTGAGTCTTTGATTTAATAATTCTTCAGTAATTAACCCTTGATTTAAAGTACTTTTTATATTAGAATATACGTTTCCGCAGTTTATATTAGTACCACTTTTAAGCGCAAGCGCGGTTGATTCTTCTGGGGTATTGGTTACTTTATGATAGGTATGAAAATCGGCTATTGCCCAACAATCAGATACTATATATCCATTAAAACCCCAGTCTTTTCTCAATATATCTTGTAACAGGTAAGGGCTACCAGAACATGGTTCTCCATTTGTTCTATTATAAGCGCCCATCACACCTTCGACCTTTGCTTCTTGAACTAGTGCCTTAAACGCTGGTAAATATGTTTCAAAAAGATCTTTTTTCGAAACTACTGCATCAAATTCATGTCTTAATTCTTCTGGGCCAGAATGAACTGCGTAGTGTTTGGCGCAAGCTGCTGCTTTCATGTATTTTGGATGATCCCCTTGTAGACCTTTTACAAAAGAGACACCTATTCGACTTGTTAAGAAAGGGTCTTCTCCATAGGTTTCTTGTCCACGTCCCCATCTTGGATCTCTAAAAATATTAACATTAGGAGACCAAAATGTTAATCCAGCATATCTACTTCGGTTTCCAATTTTAATAGCTTCATTATATTTTGCTCTCGCTTCATCAGAGATAGCATTTCCCACTCGTTGTATTAAATTTTCATCAAATGTAGCTCCAAACGCAATTGCTTGAGGAAAAACGGTAGCTCTACCATTTCGAGCCACACCATGTAAAGCTTCATTCCACCAATTGTATTCTGGAATATCTAAACGCTCAATAGCAGGGCAAACGTCTAACATCTGAGAAGCTTTTTCTTCTAAAGTAAGTTCGCTAATTAATGCATCCGCACGTTCTTCATTTGATAACGTAATATCTTGCCATTTATATTTTGGTGGTGTAGACGATTCTTTACTAGGTGCTTTTTCTATTTGTATTGGTTTTTCTTTGGTATCAGTATTGCAGTTATAAAAAACTAAAGAGATGGTTACAAATAAAATAGTTTTAAAAAGAGTAGGTAGGTTTGATCTCATAAGATGTGCGTAGTCAGTTTTTAATTATATCATAAATCTGCAATTATTTTAAGAATTTCTAAATTACAGATGTTTGTTTTTGTAGAACAAATGTTTTTTAACCATCTATGCTATTTTTTCTTTTTAATGCTTGATATGTTGTTCCTGTATTTTTTATACAAAAATCAGAGGTGTATCATAACAGATATTGGTTTGAAGATTAATTGACGATATAGCATTTTAGATGACTATTATTAGATGCAACAAGAACTCCGTTTTTATTATTTGATAATTTAATTTTTTTAATGTTTTTAACATTATAAGGAATAAAAAGACCACTTTGATGATAGCTTTGAGCTTTAAATTTTCCTGTTTTAGTACCTAAAAGGACAAGTCCAATAGATGCATCTGATCTGGTAGTTTCTATTTCAACTTCAAAACGATTTCCCCCAAGCAACATATCTTTTATACCATCTTGATTAAAATCATCAATAATAATCCCGTTAATAACAGAGAATTGTGCTTGTGTCGGTAGCTCTTTAATTATGAATTTGCCATTGTCATTTATTAGGAAAATACTTGCAAATATTTCCGCTTGATATTTTAAAGCAGATTCTTGGTCTTTGCCTATGATGTCAAATAATCCTGCATTTGCAAATTCTTTATAGGATTGAAACTTTTTTTCTAAACCAGGAAGTTGTTCTGTAGAACATTGTTTTCCTCTAATAGGTACTAGTTTATCATCCAGTTTTTTGGCAAGAAAAACATCTTGAGTTCCATTTTGGTCATAGTCGCTAGCAAATATATAGAAAGGCTTTTCTGTTGAGGCCTTAAATTTATAGTTTAACCCCAGATTACCGACTACAAAATCCATGTCTCCATCATTATCAATATCATTAGCTTCGATACGATTCCACCATCCGTGTGTTTTTGCAAGTCCCAAATCATCTGTGATATCATTGTACTTTCCGTTTTTCCATTTGAAGACATGTATTTTCATCCATTCTCCAACAATTAATAATTCTTTATCTTGATCAGTATCTATATTACTACTAATTGCAGAAGTAACCATACCTAAATCTTTTAATTCTGGAGCAATAGTGTTTGTTACGTCGATAAATTTTCCATTTCTGTTTTCCAAGATAAAACTTGATGAAGGTTTAGGATACTTTCTTGGTGTGTGTCGACTTCCTATGAATAAATCCAGATCTCCATCATTATCAAAATCTATAGGAACCAAACAAGAACCACTAGTGTTTATTTGAGGTAAACTAGATGACTTTGTAAAATTGCCAGAACCATTGTTTAAGTATAATCGATCGTTGTAAAATTTATTTTCAGACTCGAATTCATTACCACCACTAACTACATATAAATCCAAATCGTTATCGTTATCAACATCAAAAAAGGAAGCAAAAACATCTTCTTGTTCCTGATCGTTCACTAACTCAGGTTGCTCTTTTATTATAAACTTGCTATCCTTTGTTTGAAGATAGATTTGAGAAGAATAACCTTTACTTCCGCCTAGAAAAAAATCTTCTAGCCCATCATTGTTGATATCACCTATGGCAAGGGCAGGTCCTAAAGTAGAAAGTTTATGGGGCAACAAAATTTGATTTTTATAATCATCATATTCATTTTCTATATGATGTAAAGGAGATTTAAAAATTTCATTAGTTATATCTGTTAATAACTGAGATTTGTTTTTTTCTTCCTTAATCGCAGTATGAATAGCATTTTTATACTTAATTACTATTTGTTGATTTACATTGATATCTCTTAAAATATTTTGTTTTCCATCCGTCCAAACTACAGATAAAGAATCAATAGTTTTTATTTGACCCAATCCGAAATGTACTATAGGGGCTACAGAAGATAAATATCCTCTTACTGTTTTAAAATCTTTAAATTGAATACTATCTTGATGAAAAATAGTAATTTTTGCACCCAAACCATTTGAATTTAACTTTGGTCCATTTAATTTTACTTTCAGGAAATTATTTTTGGTAAGGTTTTCGGTTGTGTTTTGATAGATAAATGCTTCATCATCTATGTTATTAACAACTAAATCTAAATCTCCATCATTATCTAAGTCTCCATATGCGGCGCCATTAGAGAAACTTAAATCTTTTAAACCCCAGTCGGTTGCTCTATTTGTAAATGATAAATCACCTTGGTTTTCGAATATGTAATTTCGAAGTTTAACTGATGGGTATAAATTAACTACTTCTTTAATAATTTGGTTGGGAGTTTTATTTCTATCAACAGGTTTTGAAGTGTATTCATTTCTTTTGTTATTAGCATCTCTATCCCATAAATCTCTTTTGTATCCGTTAGATACAAAAATATCATTATCGCCATCGTTATCAAAATCGGCTCCCAAACATGCCCAACTCCAATCTGTACTATTAACACCAGCAAGTTGACTTACATCACTAAAAAAACCATTGCCATTATTTAAGTTTAATACATTGTGCATGTATTGATTATAGAATCCATGTTTGAGTATTTTATTGTATGATTGGACATCCATTGGAGCCATTGTGGTTTTAGCACGAACATAATCATTGGGATACATATCTAATGAAAAAAGATCCTCAAAGCCATCATTATTTACATCGACAGCATCTACCCCCATAGTAAAGTAAGAAATATGATTAGAAAATTGATCAATCTGTTCATTAAAAACACCAACACCTTTGTTTTTGAAATAATAGTCATTTTCAAAAAAATCATTTCCAACATAGATATCAGTATGCCCATCTTTATCAAGATCGCTAGTAACTATTCCGAGACCATACCCTAAAGTATTTGTTATACCATTTGTACTACTAACATCTATAAATTTTCCATTATCATTTTTATAAAGTTTGTCACTATAATTATTTGGTATTTGTTTTTTACCTTTTACGACTGCTTCTATTCCTAAAAAGAATTGATTAGGTCTATTAGTAACATATAAATCTAGGTCGTTATCATTATCCATATCAAAAAAGGAAGCCATTAAAGAGAATCCATGATCTGCAATTCCATAGGATTGCGCTTCTTCTTTAAATGTAGCATTACCTTGATTTATATACAGTAGGTTTTTTCGATTTTGTTTGGTTTCATTCCATCCGCCAACAGTGATATAGATATCCAAAAGATTATCTCCATTAACATCTGCCATAACTACTCCGTTATGCCATGCTTTTTTTTGCTTAATACCTGACTTGATTGTTATATCTTCAAAGACGAAGTTGCCTTTATTAAGATATAGTTTGTCATCTACTTGATTTCCTACAAAATAGATGTCAGATAAACCATCATTATTGATATCACCAATTGCTACTCCAGCACCATTATATGCATAATTGAATACTCCAAAGAAATTATAGTAGTCCTCAGTAACATTATTATTGAAAGTTATATTTGTTTTACTCTGATCAAGTAGTGAAAATAAAGTAGAGGAGGGGGCAGGGGTATTTTCTGTTTTTGACTTAGAGCAACTTACAATAAAAATAGATAATATAAATATGTATCGTAACATAAGTTTTTGATAAAAAAAATAGGGCTGTTGTAGAAACAGCCCTTTAATATACTTAAAATTAAAATAATTATAATTCAACATGTTCAATTCTAAAATTGTCTAATAAAATTTCTGGATTAGCTCCACCAGAAGGATCTGCGATTATTTGCATAAAAATACTTCCAGAGAAGTCTGAAGGAACAGTCGTTGGTCCATTACTTCCATCACCTAATATTACAGTCCGAGTTTGCCATGTGCCATCAGCTACTAGACCACAACATCCTACATTAGTAAAGTTTCGATATAAGTCTGAAAAACCAGGAAATTCATATATCCTAAAAGTAAAATTGGTATTGCCAGGAAATCCTGGTGGTAATTTGTAATCAAAAGTTAATCTAATTTGATTACCAGCTTTTACTTCAAATGCATCTGTAATAGCTATTTGAAAATTATTTCCTACATCAACCCCCTGAATACTCATAGCAAAATTACTATTGTTTCCTGGCGATACACGTGTTCTGAAAACACCAGTTGTATTATTGCCAAAAGGATTACCCCATTGAATATCTCCTTCTTCAAATGTTGGGTCTTTTGTAAATAAATTAGGGTTAAAAGCTTCAATAGCAGTTGTTGCTAAAGATGGTGCTGGAGCTGCATCTGAAGATTGTAAATTAGTTACCATATAGGCAAGTGTAGCAGTTTGTGTGTTTTTAATATTTACTGCTGGGGTAACAACTAGATTAGCAGGATTATCGGGATCTACCATAACAGAACTAATTGTAGCTGGAGCAGCATCTACCATAAGTGTAAAATTCGATATCGGATCTAATGATGATGGATCTAAATCTCTAGAATATCTTAATGTAATTTCTCCATCTCCATCCTCTCTTATTTCAGGTTCTAATATAAGAGGTTCTGAAGAAGGAATTACTTCGAAATTTAGTGATGCAAAGTCCTGTGAAAAAGGCATATCATCAAAAGCTCTTAGTCTTACTGTATAGGATCCTAAAGAAGTAAATCTTTCATTTTCAACATTAATAGTTTTTATAGTATCTCCTTTAATAGTATTAGTAGTGTTATTAAAAATAACCCACTCAGCACTTTCCAATTCGCTACTGGTATTAGTAAATGTGGCTACATTTCCTGCCTCTAATTTTAATGCACCGTCAACTTCTGGAATATCATTAGTAAAACTAGCCGTAATATGAGGGAGTATCCTTACAAAAGCAGTATCTGTTGCTGCTTCGGGAGGGACAGGTCCATTAAAGACAGGTTGTAAAAGAACTTCAATTGTACGGGGAGTATTATCTTCGTTCCCTTTAAATACAACAGTAAATTCTTTCTTATCTGTTGTAATGTCATTACTACTTCCTAAAATATCAACTGCTCCTTCAGGAAAAGTCCATAATCTATCCTCAGAGAAGATAGAGAGGTCATTATATTTTGAAGAATCTCCAACTCTTACCTCAATTTCTCCGGGTCTTAATCCATCGTTAATACTACTAACAAGTAAGGCGTTACCACCTCCATCGTTAGGGATCTCATATTCATTTGTTGTACACGAGATAACGAATCCCATGATTAAACAAATATATGTTATGTTTTTAAATATATTTTTCATAGTATTTAAATATGTTTTAAAAATTCCATTAGTTATTTAATAATGGGTTTTGTATTATTTCTTGTGATGGTAACGGATAATATAAATCTTCCGGACCAAAATTAACTTTTCTTAACATAAAGTCCTGAAGGCTATTTTCTACAAACTCAGGCAATTCTTCAAACGCTTGTACATCAAGAGTAGTAGACGTATAACGAACATTTCCAAGTTCTACAAATCGTGCCGCCGGACCACCAGGTCTTCTTCTTAAATCTTGCCAAGAAATACCTCTTCCTTCCCATGCAAACTCGGCAGGTCGTTCTTTATTAAATAAATGAAGAACTATATTATCAGCAGTTAGTGCTTGTGGTTCGATTTTAAGTGTTGGATCCAATCCATCATTTATAGCAGTGATTTGATCTATTTTTGCTTGAGCCTCAGGAGCGGTATCCCCTACGTCAGGTCTAAGATCAGAGAAAGTATTTAAAATGATAGGAGAGGTAGGTACACCAGCAAATAGCGTTTCTAATGTAACTAATCCAGATCTTTGTCTTACTTGATTAATATAAGTTAAGGCTTCTGTTACTCCTGCATCACCTTGTCCTCGTAATAAGGCTTCTGCATACATTAAAAGTACATCTGCATAACGAATTACTTGCTCATTTATTCCTGAATTTCTTGGTTCTGTTTCTAAAGTGTGGTTATGAAATTTTCTAACCTGACCTCTAGATAACATTCTTATAAAATTTTCTCTGGTTGATGTTGTGTAAAATATAGAACCATCATCTTCATACGCCATCGAAGCTTCACTTCTAAGAGACCTGATTCTTGGTGTAATAGTCTCTTCCAACTCGCTGTTCTCATCATAAACCTCTTGTGGCATACTTGTGTTTATAGGTAAACTAGGATCTACCACTTCGTTACGATATAATGAAGATGTGAAGTGAGTAACAAACATAAAACCAAATCCTCCATTTCTTGTCCAGGAAGTAGGTCTTAATGTAGATTCATTTGGGTTATCACCTTCTCCATCACCAAAATTTCCACCACTAATTGGGTCACTTACAAAAAACTGAACTTCGAAAATAGATTCTTCATTAAATTCGCCTTCTTCATTAAAGTTTTGAGCAATGTCATCAACAAGCTGATATTCGCCAGAATCAATAACTTTTTTAAATTCTTCTGCAGCTCTTGTGAAATTTTCTTCATAAAGGTATACTTTACCTAGGATAGAAGTAGCAGCTCCCCAAGTAGCTCTTCCTTCTTGACCTTCACTTGTCCAGTTTAATCTCTCAACAAGATTAGTTTGAGCCATAGTTAGATCTTCTATAATCTGACTATATACAACATCTCTATCTTCTATAGAAAATCTTGTTTCTTCTAAACTTTCTGGTAGTACAATTGGATAAGGTACAGCCCCTCCATTGAAACCATTCGCTATCCAAAACATAGCTAAACCACGAAGAAAATACGCTTCACCCAGGATTTCTCTTTTAACGGTTTCGTCCATTTCGATATTAGGAACATTAGCCAATACTGCATTTGCTCTAAAGACTACTTTATATAAATCTTCCCATTGGGCAAAAACGTCACCATTTGTTGAATTAACTAATGCGTTATCAAATTCGAGACTATTTGGTCGTCTACCAATATTACCAACTCTTCCATGTTCGGATTGCAGTGCAGCTGCAAGAACGGCAGTAGACCCTAAAACACCATTAAATTGTAATGAGCTGTAGACTGAATAAATTCCTGCTTCAGCATCCCTTTGGGTTTTCCAAAAATTTTGGGCGCTTAATTGATTTCTATTTTCTGCTTCCAAAAGATCATCCTGACTACAACCAAAGAATGTAGTGCCTAAAATGATGAAAGATAAAATTATTACTATTTTTTTCATTGCTTTGTTTTTTAAAATCCAACTTCTACTCCGATTCGACCTGATGCAGTGATAGGAGTTAATCCTCTATCTATACCTCTGGAAAATAATCCATCACCACCTACTTCTGGGTCATAACCTGTATAATCGGTTATCGTGAGTAGGTTCGATGCACCTAGATATACTCTTAATTTAGAAACACCTATTTTGGATAAAACATCTTTAGGAAGGCTATATCCTAATTGAACATTTCTTAATCTAATATAATCTCCATCTTCTAAGAAAATATCGGTAATAGGAGAGTAACTTACGTCATTTGCTCCCTCTCTATTGATAGGAATATTTGAAGTAGGATTATTTGGAGTATATGCAAATAATAAATCTCTATGATTTTGTTGATTATAGGCTAGAGCTTTAGGACCATTCAATATTTTACTTCCATAAGAACCGAACCAACTCATATTAAAATCGAAGTTTTTATAATCTAAATTAAAATTCAAGCCAACTTCAAAATCAGGAGTATTATTTCCCTGAAAGACACGATCATTATCAAAATCTATAGACCCATCTCCGTTTGCATCTACAAGTCGAGCATCACCAATTTGAGCACCTTGAGGAATTGTTCCTCCCAGTAATTGGTATTCATCTAATTCTTCCTGACTTCTTATGATACCATCTGTCGGTACTAAGAAAAATGCTCCAGCCTGAAATCCTTCTCTGGCAAAGTTAACCGGTAAAGTAGTAAAATTACCTGCTCCAGGAGTAATTTGACCTCCATCAATTTGAGATGTAGAACCGTTTAATCTGGTTACTTCGTTTCTATTCGTAGTAAATGTACCGTTTATGCCCCATTTAAGTGCATGATCCCGATTTTTATAGCCAATAGTTACTTCAAATCCTTCATTGGTCAATTCTCCAATGTTTGTTGCTACTGTAGGAGGTTGATTATTTTGACCTTCAGCACCTGCACTGGCAGGTAATACAACATTAAAAAGTAAATCTTCTTTTCTAACAGTATAATATTCTCCAGTAAACGTAAACTTGTTATTAAATAAACTAAGATCAATACCATAGTTATCAGAAATACTAGTTTCCCATCGTAAATCTCTATTAAAAATTCTAGTTTGATTCAAACCATTTGCAATTCCATCACCAATTGGAACATTTAGATTATTAGTAATTAAAGGTACAGTTTGAAAATCTCCAATATTTTGATTTCCTACTTCACCATGACTGGCTCTCAGTTTTAAGTCATTAATAAAAGAAAAAGCAGAAATATTTTTAAAGAATTCTTCTCTGGCTACAGACCATGCAACGGATACTCCCCAGAATGGTTCGAATCTGTTTTCTGGTTCGAATTTACTAGATCCATCAGAACGAATATTTCCTCTTATCAAATATTTCCCTTTGTAGTCATATCCTACAGTACCTAATATACCAATAATAGAGGAAGGAGTATCCTGCCCACTAACTGTTATGTTTTCTCTATCAATAGCTTGATCAATAGTTGGTAATTCATTTGTAATAAATTCATTAACTCTTGTTCGGGTTGTTGCCCATAACCTGTTCTCAAGAGTATATCCTGCAAGTAATGATAAGTTATGATCGCCAAAACGTTTTTTATAATCTAAAATACCTTCTACTGAAGTTTGTTGAAATGTAGTTGTGGTTTCTTGTAAACTGGAAATTGCTTCTAAAGCCCTATTTGGGATTAATTCTCCTGTGTCTTCATCTACAAATCTGAAGGCAGGCTCAAAGAATATTGCTCTAGTTGTAGTTCTGTTACCACTAAGGTTAAATCTGGCATTAAGGCCATCTGCTAATTCATAACTAAATTGTAATGTTCCTCCAGCAGCATTACTTTCATTTGTACTGGTTTCTTGAAGCTTTTGAAGGATATTTCCAAAAATATTGAATTGATCAGCATTTCCTGTTAATGAATTCCCTTCAGCTAAGCTTTCAGGTCCTGCTTCTGTTGCTGGTGCTCTAATTGCATCATATAATATGGCCCAAGGTTCTCTATTCGAATCTGATCTGCTCAAGAAAAAACTAGAAAACAATTTAAATCTTCCTTTCTTGAAATTACTATTCATTCTTAAGTTTGTACGTCTAAAATCAGATTTTTTATATACACCGTCTTGATTAAGGTGATCTGCAACTAAACTGAAGTTTGCTACATCACTACCTCCAGATAATCTAACATTGAAGTTTCTAGTTACAGCGTTGTCATTAAGAATTTCCTCTTGCCAATCTGTGTTATTTTCCAGTGCATTTGGGTTTACTGCTAAAACACCAACTACTTCAAATGGTAACCCTGAGTTTTGAGTAAATTGCCTGTTTAAAGCAATAAACTCAGATCCCGTAAGGGTAGGAAGACTTGATGTGATTCTATTTATTGAGGTCCAGGTTGAAAAATTAACATTCAAATTACCTGGTTTAGCCTTTTTTGTGGTTATGATGATTACCCCACCCGATGCTCTAGAACCATAGATTGCAGCGGTTGCAGCATCTTTAAGAACTTCAATCGACTCTATCTCATTTGGACTGATATTCGGATTATCGGAAAAAGGAACGCCATCAATTATATATAGTGGACCTAATGAATTATTTCCGGGATTTGCTATCCCTCCATTAGGATCTAAATCAGAAGTTCCATTACTAGATAATGAGTTAGCACCACGAATTTGAATATTTACCCTAGATCCTGGAGCACCACTTTGTGCCTGTACGTTTACTCCGGCCAATTGCCCTTGTAATGCCTCAGCAAAGTTCCCTACTGCTTGTCTTTCAAGTACTTCACTTTTGACAGAACTAATAGAACCAGAAATTTCCCTTTTGGATTGCGCCTGATATCCTACTACAATTACTTCATCTAATTCAGAAACATTTGCCGTTAAGGAGACATCAATTGTGGACTCATTTCCAATCGTTACTTCTTTACTATTAAAACCAACAGATGAAAAAACCAAAATCTCACCAACATTAGCTGTTACTTCATATAATCCATCAAAATCCGTAACAGTACCATTTTGAGTACCTTTGACTATGACGTTAACTCCCAACAAAGGATTCCCTCCTTCTGTTACTGTACCACTTACAGTAATCGATTGCGCTTGCATTACACCAAAGCTCATTGCTAATAAAAATAAAACAGTATAGCTTTTATGCTTGCAGTTAGCAAGTAAATTGAATTTCATACTTTATAATTTTTGTGTTTAAATTTTTAGACTTTCCAATTATCCTAACAAAAATTCATATAAATTGATATAATGCGAGTAACATATGTCTTAATTCGTAAGACATATGTTTAATTTCTTAAAATAAGTTAAATTATTGAAGTTTTTATATATATCTGGTTAAAAAAATCATGAATTACTAACTGTTTTTGTGCATTATTAATGCTTTGGTAACCCTGTTTTTTAAGTAGTAAATACCTGATTTTCAATGTCTAATAAAAGCGTGTGAAGAGTGTTTTATTTTTTTGTTAAAAAATACTATTACTTACAAGCAAACGATTTTGTTTTAACATAAAGAGTGTGTAAATAATTACTGTATATGAAATTATTTATTAAACATATGGTGTATTTTTATATGTATTTATGTTTTATAGTCGAAAATTACAATTAAAAATTACACGGTAACGATATTGTGAAAATTATATGCTTATAAATAGTATTGAATACCCGTTGTGCATTTAGAAAAAGTTGCGCAAACTGCTAAAAGGCAGTAAATTGTAGTTACGACACTATAATTCATATGCACAACTTTCAAGCAAATTACGATAAAATACTCAAGGTTTTAAAAGGA
>NZ_VLNR01000039.1 GCF_007489275.1 Aquimarina algiphila | reverse complement strand
AGAACCGAAATTAACTCGACTCAATTTACATTGGCACAATTCGAACTGTAAAAAGTGGCACAGTTTGAACTGAAATTACTGGCACTATAGCTCCGAAATCAGTGGCACAAATCAAACCGAATTATCCAATATGAGGCAGGTATTTGTTGATTTGTTGTATTTGTTATATTAATTATTTGGTAAAATTGTTAGTAATATTCACAAACTTAAAAACAAAATGTATGAATAATTTTTGCAAAAAAATCTTAATATTCATCTTCATACTAAATACACTTAATCTTTTTTCTCAAACAGTTAACGTTTCAATAGATCTGGAAAAGCAACGTTTTTTAGGCGAAGAATCAAATCTTGATCGATCTAAATATTTTAATCTCCACAATGCAAGTGAAGAGCCTACTTTTCCTAATTTTCTAAGAAATAATAATTTTGGATTCGGTCGTCGTTTTTTTGATCCTCATTCTGATCGAAGTTTTGTAAATCCTGTAGGAAATTATCCAAATACCCCTCCTACTTCTGATGGTATCGTAAGACCCGTTAGAAGGTTTATAGCGACTAGTAATCCAAAAAATTCCTGGAAAGCGGACTCAGACCCGGTTACCGGAGCCTTATCTGCAGCAAGATATTTTGTTGATGAAGTCGATAATCAAAACAGACCAGAATATTGGGAGCCGTTTAATGAGCCTTTTATTAAAGCTAACAATTTTATTGGACCAAGCGCACCTACAGGTCAAGCTGTAGTAAGAAAAATGAGTGAATGGTTTCGTGATATGGCCAAAGGTATTCATGATACGCCCGAGTTAGCTAAAATGAAAGTAATAGGATTCTCTAGTGCTTTTCCGTCTTATGCAAGGAGAGATTTTTCTGAAACCTGGCAAAATCATATGAAACTTTTTATAGATGTAGCTGGATCAGAAATAGACGCACTTTCTGTCCATCCTTATGATGGAGTTAATCAAATTGGACAATCCAATGGAAGATCAGGAAGTAATTCTGAAGCCATACTAGATTTGTTAGAAGCATATACAAATGAGACTTTGGGTGCTCCAAAAAAACTAGCCATAACAGAGTTTGGTGTTATCGAACGAGGATTTCCTCCGGGTCCTGCTCCAGGCTTTTATAACGAATCAGCTTCTGCAATTACTATAAATGGCTTAAATAGTATGTTGTTTAATTTTTTTGAAAGACAGGATAATATCGAAATCTGTATCCCTTTTATAACTGGTAGAGCAGATTTTTGGTATCAAGATTTTATGCAAGACGGTGGGGATGGAACGGTAAGACCATATACACCAGCTTATTTACGTCCTACAGAATTACTAGATACTCCAGATCCACAAACCGGTTTGCGTAGAAATAATGAATTTGTATTAACATTTAAAGAAAATTTCTTTAAATTTTGGAAAGATCTTAAAGGAGATCGAGCAAAAATCACAAGTGATAACCTTGATGTTCAGGTTCAAGCATTTGTTGATGGGAATAAGGCATATGTGATCTTGAATAACCTGGATAGTAATGAAAAAACGGTAAATTTAGATTTTCTTGGTAACCCAGGTACAGTTCTCAACGTAAACACTTCTTTCTTGGTTATAGATGGCCAAAACACACCTATTTACGAATCAGGCACAAATAGTAATTCTATACCTTCTAATGTTACACTAAGAGTGGGAGAAACCCGAATGTTTAAGATTATCTACGATTCACCGGTACAATTTACAAGTAGTATTGTAAGGAAAAAATACTATGCTACTTCTAATCAAGCTTCTATGGATAAAGCACCAACAGTGGTCATAACTGCTAATCAAGCAAAGACTTTTACCTTAGAGAATATTGTTAAAGGCGCTTCGGGTAATGCAACCCTACGTCTTGGTGTGGGTATTCCATTAACTACAGGTGTTGGTAGTACAACACCAACTAATTTAGATCGATTACCAAGTCAAGTTACTTTTAATGGAACATCACTACCCATTCCTTCGAACTGGAAAGGTTATGATCAAACCGGGCGTATCGACTTTTTTGGGGTTATCGAGTTAGATGTCCCCCATTCTATAATTAACAATGGTACAAATACAGTTACGGTTACGTATGCAAAAGCGGGAGGAAGAATTGCTTCGGTTATCCTATCATTAGAAACAGACGAAGCGGCTTGTACTCCTACAACCCTTTATGCAGACGAAGATGGCGATGGTTTAGGAAATCCTGCTGTCACTATACAAAGTTGTGGTCCTGTAAATGGTTTTGTTGACAATAATAATGATCAATGTATTGATGATGTAGAAAACCTTTGTATAGCAGCTGAAATTCCTGGAATTATACAAGCCGAAGAATATACAGATAGTAATGGAGTCAATATAAATGGAAACGTAATTGATGCTATCAATGATGGAGATTCTTCTACATATAATACAAATGTTATAATTCCTGGTAGTTTTGATATTTCAGTAAGAGCTAGTACCCCGTCCGGTGGTGGTGGTGTGGTTACAATATTTAATGGTACAGATCAACTTGCTACAATTAACATAACCGATACGGGAGGTCTTTCTACTTTTCAGGATTTTCAGAGTACTATTACAATTAGTAAACCTCGTTTGAATAGACTTCGTTTTGAATATAGCGGTGCTACGGGTATTGATTTGTTTACCATTGATTCTTTTGAATTTACAACTAATGAAGCTTTTGTTCGATATGACACTCCTGAGTCCAATAATATTGCTTTAACTATAGGAGATACTCAAACTTCTTTTTCTATTGATGTAAATTATGCAACACTTAAATCAACCCAATCTGTTGATCTAAATCTTAGAACAGGATCAACAGGCGTAACTGGTGGTTTTGCTTCTATTCGTCCTGGTGCTGTTATCACAACTACAGGTACTCTTAATGTAAATCTAAGTGGTCCTTTACCTATTGGAGAATACGAAATGCTGATTTTTATTAACTCACCGGGAGATGACCCTCAATTTTTTGGCGGTCCATCTCCTCAACTAAAACTTAAAGTAATCGGACCTCCAATAGCAGGTAACGATCAGAGTACTAATAATAATCCTGGTAATGTGTTCGTTAACATTTTAGATAATGATACCGATAGTAGTGGAGCTACTCTGGCATCTAACAATGTTACCGTAGATTTGGATCCCAACACAGTAGCTATTGAAAATACGTTAAGTGCTGGCTTTTTGGGGGATTGGCGATACGATCCATCATCAGGAGGTATATTATTTATTCCAAATTCAACATTTTCTGTAAATCCTCCTGCTATTACCTACAAGGTCACAGAAACAGGAACAGGTCTAAGTGATACCGCTACAGTTACTGTCACTTATGCAGAATTTACTTTGGCTGATTTTACAGTTAAGAATATTGGAGAGTCCTGTGCTTCTGAAAATAATGGAAGGATCGAAATTTCTACTCAAACAATCGGAGATTATTCCTACCAACTCAATGGTTCATCTAAAGTAAATTTCACAGGGGAAACTGCAATTGAAAACTTAGATGCAGGCAGTTATAATCTTGTCATCACAGATAATAATTCTCAAGACATACTTAATTTTGATCTGGTTATATCTGAACCGGAAAAATTAGAAACAAAAACAAAAGTTTTGGAATCTGATAAACTAGTAGTTTTAGAACTTTCGGGAAGTGATACCTATAAAATTAACCTTAATGGTAATACGTTCACAACTGAAGAAAATAAGCTAACATTACCTTTAGAAAATGGTACTAATACTATAGAGGTCGTTGGTAAAAAAGAATGTCAGGGTAAATTCACCCAAAAAATTATAATTGGAAATAGCGTTATCGCATATCCAAACCCCGTACAAGACAATCTTACAATAAAAACAAATACTACTGATAATACAAATATTAAAATATTTGATATTTCCGGAAAATTATTGATCTCACAATCTTCTGTTTCCGCAAGCGGTATTTATCAAGTAAATGTACAGGATTTAGCCTCTGGTATATATTTTGTAAGTGTGAATGCTACGGATTTATCATCAACGTTTAAAATTATTAAATAATGAAAAAGATATTTATATATATATTTTCCAGTATAGTATTAGTTGCTTGTAGTTCTGATGACAATCCTGCTCCTCAACCCGAACCACCTGTTGTCGTTTCACCACCTACAGCAGCTAGTTTAGTCTTTCCTGAAAATAATTCATTATGTACAGAAGCCAAAAACTTAACAGGAAATCCTGGAGAGGCCAATAGAACGTATACCATAAGTTTCCGTTGGACAGGTGTTGTAGATAACATATATGAGATTTCACTTACAAATGAAGCGGATAATACAGTACGAAATGAAAGTATTACTGCAACAACCACTGATGTAGTTTTGGATATTGATGGGATAATCCCCGGAGCAAAATACAACTGGCAAGTGGTTGCTTCTAAAAGTGGAACAACAGAAACCGCAGAATCCAATGAGCAAACATTTACTGCAGCTGGAATCGCTGAAATATCTTTTGCGCCTAACCCTGCAACAGCAAATAACCCAAAACAAAACGCTGCTTTAGCTGCAACTACATCAGTAACATTAGACTGGACAGGTAAAGACGATGACAATGATATTAGAGAATATGATGTTTATTTTGGAGAGGATAATCCTCCTGCAACTAAAATTGAAACAACGATAGATAACACTATAACCACCAAAGATGTTACAGTTGCTTCAAACAAACTATATTTCTGGAGAATTATTACTCGAGATGAGGCTGGAAATGAATCTAGCTCGGCAATCTTTAAATTTGCAGTTCAATAAAAAATTCAAAAATTCTTTCAAAAGGCTACTTTAACGGGTAGCCTTTTATTTTTTTAGAGCTTACTATATTGTTTTAAATAGGTTTTAATTCTAAATCTTCTTTAATACTAAATTTTAAAAACATACTACCCTCCCCTACTAAACTCTGCAATAACAACTCACAATCAAGTAATTACAAAAAGTCGAACGTTTGTTTGTAAAAAGTCGAACTCATTTTTTACTATAAAAATGGTTCGATTATTTTAATCGGTCGCATACCCAATATCCAAAAATGATATTTGTCTCATCATAATCTAAAAACATAAAACTATAATGAGACCATTCTTTATTTTATTCTTCTTTTTAATTCCAATACTAAGCTTTTCTCAATACGATATAACAGGAAAAGTAATGAATGAAAAAGAACCCATACCATTTGCTAATGTAATTTTAACTCAGGAAGATGGCAATATAGTCAATGGGGGCATTACCGATGAGGACGGTAACTTTAGTATAACAGCAAAAAAAGGAAATTACAAGCTAATCATAAGTTTTATAGGATATGTTGATATGAATCAGGATATAGAACTCTTTGATACCATTAATTTAGGAACCATAACCCTTACTGATAGTACAACCAGTTTGGACGAAGTAGTTATAAAAACTACAAAAAAGGTTATTGAACGCAAACCAGATCGTCTAATTTTTAATGTTGAAAATAGTATTGCCGCTAGTGGCGGAGATGCTATGGATGCACTAAGAGTAGCTCCTGGTATCGCATTACAAAACAATGCTATTACTATGATAGGAAGAGGTGAATCCCGAGTAATGATTGATGGTAGACTTTTGCAACTATCAGGAGAAGAATTAGTAGATTTCTTGGCTTCTATAGCTGCAGATGATATCAAGAAAATAGAAATTATTACCAATCCACCCGCTCAATATGAAGCTGCCGGAAATGGTGGACTTATTAACATTGTATATAAAAGAGGAGCTCGTAATTCATGGAAAAATAATACTTCTCTAGCTTATAATCAGAATAAGTATCAATTTACCACCCTACGCAACAACTTTTTTTATAATAAAAACCGATTGCGATTCTCATTAAGTACTAATGGAACTCTTGGAAACAGAAGAGAAGATGAAGAAATAGACGTATTATATCCAGATGGGCAATGGTTATCAGATGCAAATGTAAAAGCCCGTAGAGATAATATTTCTGGCCGTTTATCGATAGATTATGACATCACAGAAAAAACAACTATTGGAGCACAATATCTTGGAAACTATAGCACTCCAGATTATGACATATTAGCCAATACTCAAATCTTCAATGCAACTAACCAAATAGACTCTACACTCATTAATAATAGCTTTTCTGGTAGAAGTATAAATAGTCATCTTTATAATGTACACATGACTACCAAATTAGACACTTTGGATAGAAAAATATCTTTTGACCTTGACTACTTTGACTATGATAATAAATTAAAACAAAATGATTTGGTAAATAGTTTTTCTCCAAACGGTGATTTTATCGGAATCAATCTACAATCACAAAATTTGGGAAATCAACGTATAGATAATGTTAGTTTTAAAGTAGATGTAGAGCATCCTTTTTCAAATATCAATATTAATTATGGTGGTAAAATTAGCTTTATAAAAACAATAAATGATCTACAAAACCTTACAATACAATCTGCAGCTCCTTTGTTTAATCCAAATTCATCTAATGAGTTTGAATATACAGAAAAGATACAGGCAGCATATATAAACGGATCAAAAAAGATAGGTGATCATTGGGAGTTTCAGGCTGGCTTAAGATTAGAAAATACAGATACAGAAGGGTTTTCTAAAACTTTAAATCAAAAAAACACCAATCAATATTTAAAATTATTCCCTACTGCTTATATATCGTATCAAAAAAATGATAATCATACATTTTCTTTTAATTATGGAAAACGAATTAATCGTCCTAGTTTCAGAAATCTGAATCCATTTAGAATCTACATCAATAGTAATGCCTTCTCTGAAGGGAATCCGTTCTTACAACCTTCATTTACTGATAATTTTGAATTTAATCATACCTATAAAGGTAAATTAACTACAAACGCATTTCTTAATATTAGATCTGATGGTTTCGGAACCATATTTAGTGCAGATGAAGAAACCGAAGTTCAATCGATTATTAGAGAAAATTATTATACGAATTATAATTGGGGAATTGGAGAAATATATTCATTTGATACACTTTCCTGGTGGAAAAGTCAAAATCAAATATATCTATTAGGAAGTAAAACAGTTGTTGATGACAATGTAGTAGGTGTACCACAAAATGGTACTCAGTTATATTTTGCAACAAATAACACATTTTCACTAAGTAAAAACACAAAGTTACAAGCTAATTTTTGGTATAGGTCACCGAGTAAGTTTGTCCTGTTTGATATTAGTGAATCCTATAGTTTTGATTTGGCTATAAAGCACAGCATGTTTAAAGATAAGTTACAGTTATCTTTAGCATTAAATGACATTTTTGATAAAGCAAATGATGGAAAACTAACTTCTATAGTAAATAATGTAGAAACTGTTTATGCTCAAAATTACAGCACTCGTTTTGCAAGAATATCAATCTCCTATAGTTTTGGAAATTCTAAAATCAAAAACAAGCAACGTAATTTTGGAAATGATGAAGAAAGAAGAAGGAGTAACTAATTTATACTCCTTCTTATTGGTTCATTTTTTAATAGTTCATTAAGGATTAACAGGGTTGTCGGATCACCATGTCTTGACAAGCGATT
The DNA here is from genome assembly GCF_007489275.1 of Aquimarina algiphila. Taxonomy (GTDB): domain Bacteria; phylum Bacteroidota; class Bacteroidia; order Flavobacteriales; family Flavobacteriaceae; genus Aquimarina; species Aquimarina algiphila. Next base: position 55,367 of record NZ_VLNR01000039.1, on the reverse strand, counting down.
AACAACTTCTTCCAGATGATTACTATTCTTTACATGAAATTTCATAATCAAACAATCTTTACCGGTGACTCTAGTACATTCTACCATTTCAGGATACTCATGACTAAGGTCATTGGTAAAAGATTCAAAATTAATTCTATTTACACTCATCATAATAATTACAGATAAGGACCATCCTAATTTATCAGGAGCTACCTGCGCGGTGTAACCAGTAATTACTTCTGTTTCCTCCATGCGTTGTACTCGTTCTGCAATAGCTGAAGGAGAAAGCCCAACTACTCTTCCTATTTGAGCAAAAGACATACGTGCATTTTCTTGTAATAATTCCAAAATTTTCCAATCTAAATCGTCTTTTACCATAATCAATAGTTTATGCTTATTAAATCCCTATATATCGTGGAAAAAACAAATATATACCATTGATTCAACTTTATAATTTATTTAGTAAACTATAATTTTGATGTATTAATCATAACTATTTAAATATTATGTTTGGCATTCTTAATTTTAGCACTTTCATTTTAGCAGGAATACTCCTTAATCTCACTCCCGGCGCTGATACCATGTACATTTTAGGCCGTAGTATATCACAAGGTAAAAAATCTGGAATTGTATCTGTACTTGGGATTTCTTCTGGAGCTTTGTTACATTGTATTTTTGCTGCTTTGGGATTATCTTTAGTATTAGCAAAATCTGCAATTGCTTTTAACACTGTCAAATATGTGGGAGCTGCATATCTATTATATCTTGGTATTAAATCATTAGTATCTAAATCTTCACAAAAGGTGACAATAACAGAAAAAAACAAGGTAGTACAAAACTATCTAAAAATATACCTATCAGGTGTAATGACAAATCTCCTAAATCCAAAAGTTGCTCTTTTCTTTTTAGCTTTTTTACCTCAATTCATCGATCCTAACTATACAACAAATGCTTTACCTTTTCTGATTTTGGGATTGACTTTTGTTGCTACTGGTACAATCTGGTGTTTACTATTAGCTTTATTTTCGGTAAAACTCGCTAACAAAATAAAAAGCAACAACAAGATACAGATCTGGTTAGATAAATCTATTGGTATCTTATTCATTTTCCTGGGAATTCGATTAGCTTTAAGCAAAAAATAAGAACAACAATGAATATCCAAAATTCTACTTTAGATGATATCTCAGTGATATTAAAATTATATGGTTATGCCACCTCTTATCAAATTCGTATGGGTGCTATCCCGTGGCCAAAGTTTGAAAAGGAAATGATTCAAAAAGAAATTGATGCAAAACAACAATGGAAAATCGTAATCGACAATCAAATTGCCTGTATTTGGATGACTACTTTTGATGACCCCTATATTTGGGAAGAAAGAAATGAAGACCCATCAGTATACATTCATCGTATTGCTACAAACCCAGCTTTTAGAGGATATCATTTTGTTAAAAACATTATTAGCTGGGCATGCGCTTATGCCAAAGAACACAGAAAATCTTTTATTCGAATGGATACAGCTGGTCATAATGACAAATTGATATCTTATTATACAAAATGTGGTTTTACTTTTCTCGGACCAAATACACTTAAAAACACAAAAGAATTACCTGAACATTATAAAAATGCACCTATTAATCTTTTTGAAATGAAAGTATAAACTTAATTTAATAATTATACTAAAACTGCGTAGTGTATAAAATAAAATCCAAAACTATTGGTTATTAACACATAGTACTTCCTTACTTAAAAAAAATACTATGAAAACAATATTCAAATTTATTGGTATTGCACTATTTTCATCTCTATTTTTTTACTGTTCTAGTGATGATAATAGCACATCAAACCCTGATCCTGATCCAGATGGTGAAGAACCTACTGAGGCTACTACAACCTTAATAAGTACGTTAAGTATTCCTTGGGAATTAGTATGGGGTCCAGATGATTTTCTTTGGGTAACAGAACGAAATGGTAAAATAAGTAGAATACATCCTGATACAGGAGAACAACAAGAGGTATTAATTATTAGCAATGTAGCTCAAGTTCAGGAAAGTGGATTACTAGGTATGGTTCATCATCCAAATTTTGACACCAATCCATATGTTTATGTAGTATACACCTATAATGGTTCCAGCGGATTATTAGAGCGATTGGTTCGATTTACATTTGATAATAATACATTATCAGATGAGACTATATTATTAGATCAAATTCCGGCAAATTCTATTCATAACGGATCTCGTTTACTTATAACTTCAGATTTACACCTTCTTATGACTACTGGTGATGCTGGAAATACAGATCTTTCTCAGAATATGAATTCTCTTGGAGGTAAAATTTTAAGATTAAATCTGGACGGCACTATCCCTGTAGATAATCCTTTTACAGGGAGTTATGTATATAGTTATGGGCATAGAAACCCTCAAGGACTTACATTTCATCCTAATGGCGGTTTATACAGTTCTGAGCACGGCCCAAATTCTGATGATGAAATCAATCAAATTATATCAGGAAAAAATTATGGTTGGCCAGAAGTAAAAGGAGTTATTGATACTCCAAGTGAACAATCATTTGCAGCAGGGACAGAAGTAATAGAATCTATTTTTAACTGGACTCCAACAATAGCACCTTCTGATCTTATATTCTATACAAGTGATCGAATTCCTGAATGGACCAATAAGTTTTTAATGACAGTTTTAAAAGATCAAAGGATAATTGCACTCACATTAAATGGAGATGGAACCTCTATTACACAAGAGGAGATATTTTTTAACAGGGAGTTTGGGCGTTTACGAGATATAGCGGTCTCTCCAACCGGAAGAGTTTTTATTGCAACTAACGGGAACTCATATGGAGATACTAGTGCGACACATCGCATTATAGAAATTAATAGGATCGAACCTTAATTTTCTAAAATAATAACTCCTATACCAAAAAAACAATATCTGCAACTATCCAATAGGATATATTGCCTGTATTAATATAATACAAAGACAACAGTACAAACTAAAAGCTCACTAATTAACCAATTACTCTAACTACATTTTACTGTTTTTCAAGTTTTTACCGGTAAAAACTTGCATATATTACGGTTTTTCCGTAAATTTAAATCACCCTAAATTTATAAAATTGATAGCTTATGCGCAAAATTACCATGGAGCAACAATTCAATGCTCGTCACTTAGATCTCAAATACAGAGATATTTGGGATAAAGGAATCCACCTCTTTAGTGTAAACGATAGAAATCGTGATTTTTATTATTCCATTTTTTATGTAGACTTATTATTTGTAGAAGTAATTTATAATAAAATTAATGGAGAAATTCTTACAATCAAAAGTTTTAGTGATAAAGGAAAATTAATGTTTTATCTTAGAGAAGATTTCTCTTGATGATCATCAGGAGAAATTATCTAATTTAATATATATAGTATTGTTATAATTACCTACGATAACAGATATTGAGTATTAATCCGGTAATCACCAATAATGTCCCAACAATACTAAATAGAGGATACGCATCACTAAACCAGAATACTCCCGCAATCATAGTAAAAATAACTTCTACATATTTAAGGGACACTACCCTATTGGTTGCTTGTGATTGGAAAGCTTTAGTCATGAATAATTGTCCAAAATATCCAAACACTCCAAGGCTAAGCAGTAATACCCATTCGAGACCTACTGGTGTTGTCCATTTAAATATAGATAGGATACCTCCTACTATAATTGAGATCCACATAAAGTAATTCACTATAACTACCGGATGATCTCCCTGACCTATTTTATTAATCAGTACATAAACTACTCCACTAAAAACTGCAGATCCTAAGATCAATAAGAATCCTAAAGAATCGATATTAGGATCAAACCCCTTTATCATTAACACTCCTATAAACGCCATCAGAAAAAATAACCACTGTAATGATTTTACTTTCTCTTTTAGAAAAAACACAGCAAGAATAGTAGCAAAAATAGGAGATAAATATCGTAACGAAACTGCTGAACCTATGGGTAGATAACTAACAGACATAAAAAACAATCCCATAGAAGTCACTCCGGCTAACCCTCTATATATCAATAATTTCTTTTGATTCCCCAAAATAGGGATCTTATGCCATAACAAGTAACTTGTTGTAAAGAACAATGATCCAAAAGCTCTAAACAGTACTAATTGCCCCCCTCCAAAATGTGCTAAATACTTTATAAATAGATTCATTACTGTAAAACATACAGCACTAAGTAACATGAAGTATATAGCTTTTTTCATCGAGGCGTCAAATATACATACTATAGCCTTAATCGAAATACCTTCTTTAATTTATCTGCTTGAGATTGCGGAATCCCTGATTTTTTTGCATAAAAATCCCAATTTGATAATACTTCAATCACTCTTTGTATGGTATCTTTATGATTCTTATAACTAATCTTATCCCCCACTGACGTTAAATCTTTCATTGTAAAATCATCTCGCTTACCATTTGCTGACATCTGATGCATACTGGTCCATATCCCCATAGGATTATAAGAATATGTTATATCATATGCAGGAGAAAGCCTCCATTCCCCTTGTTTATTCATCAAGAAAGAAATATTCTTAGTATGATCATCCTGATTACGAGAAATAATATTGAATACCATTCTTTTATATAGTTGAATGGCGTCGGTATGAGGTAATCGCAATTGACGCATCACCTCAAAAGCATTTTCATAAGAATAGGTTCCGGGAGACTTATAATCAAAATGTGCTATTGAGCATAATGTCTGCATATGCACTTTTTCATTATGATCAAGACGATCAAAACGTTTCGTCATAAAATGAGCTCTATCATGCTCTTCAAAGAGCAAGGAATGCTCCATATCGATTCCACAATCGATCGCCATAAGATAATATGCATACTCAATTCTACCATATCCCTGAGGATCCCCAAGAGAAGCATCATTTACTCCATCAAATTTGAAGATATAATGATCAAATCCATCAGGAGCTTTTGCTTGTCCAGAACGTATTTCATTTGTTTTTGGATTATAGGCAATTATGGCTTTTGCTCTTTGCCCTCCTGCAGAAGTCCCAACTTTGATTAACTCATTAAGATGTTCGGTTTCAGAAAGGTTAAGTGTTAATTTTTCTCTTGTATTTAGCACCTTTTCGGCTAATTCTGTAAGTTTATCAACTTCTAGTGTTGTTGTTTGCGCCTGACCAATACTTTTTGCTGGCTGAAATTCTAAAGCTCCCATTCCTCTTTTACCAATGTAACACAGTCGATCTAACGGTGTAAATTCTGATTTAGGAATATTATTAAGTATTAACCATTGATCAATTAAGCGGTTTCCAAAGTCATCTGGTAATACATCTGATAACATTCCTGGTAATCCTTTATACGTTTCCTGATTTAAATTAGGAAAACTATATATTTTCTTAGCAGAAGATCGTATCGGCATATGTATTGGTGATACATCCAGGTTTTTATTTAAAAATGAAGAAAAGAATTCGAAAGAAGCAAAATTCTTAGTACTATCCCAACTTAATGCTCCTAATTCTTCCCCCCAAAGTGTAATTTTAATAACATCTACCATGATGGATCTTCATTTTGATTTTTAGAACTACGTGATGCTCGCTCCCGCTCTTTGCCTTTAAGTTTTAATAATGCTATTGGACTGATTCCTGGATCTGGGAACAATGTATGTAATGCATCCAAATCACCAAACGCTCTTAATATTTGTATAAAGGTTAACAAAGTAGTCGTTTTACCTGATTCAAAATTTTTAATCGTTTGCACATGTACTCCTGCTCTTTTTGAAAGCTCTTCTTGAGTAATATTAAGATTAAGTCTTCTCTGTTTTACCCTTTGGGTTAACTGAGTTAAAATTTGTTCGTCTGAAAGATTATTTATATCCATAGCCTAACTTTAAATTAAAGTATATAAAAATATACCTTAAATACTTTTTTATATTTATTATGTATAACTTAATATACTTTTAAAGCAACATATACACAAATATACATAAAGTACACTACTATATACCTAGATATTTATAACATATTTTAAAGTATATAAAAATATACTTTAAAATATGTTATAAATATTCTTTTGAAATCCAAAAACAAAACACACTATTATTAACCAAAAAAACAGGTAAATCCCCCTATTATATTGTTTAAAATATCGTTAATTTTAATATTTTACCGGTATACCCCACTATATCGTCTGATTGCCTAAATACTAAAAGGCATGATAAAACATTCTATTCAATTACAAAGCACTTGCATTATGCTAGCAATAATACTTTGCTGCTCAAGTTGCATGACAACAAAAGTTGTAAGTATCTACGATAACGACTCTGTAGTAAAAAACACCAAAACAACATGGAGTTTTGCCTGGGGACTAGTATCTCCCAAAGATATTGACGCCGATTGCGAAACTAAACGAATGAGCTCAGCTACTAACTCCACTAACATAGGACACATCTTATTATCCGCCATCACATTAGGGATTGTAGTACCACAAACTATAGAATGGGAATGCGCTCCGCCAGATCCAGGTATTGAGGAGTTATAACACTCAACACCCTACTTTACCTAATTGTACTTAGGTAAAAAGCATCAAATACACATAAAAATATAAAAAACAGTATCATGGTACTACCAAAAGGCATTGAAATACTTCCTATTCAGAAATGGGAAAATAAACATCAAAACTTCACGCAAAAACTCACTCCAAATGCTTCTTTTAAGGTTCGTAACGATAACGCCCTTGCAAAAGGAACTGATAGATATATCGCTACCACTAAAAACTTACAATGGTTGATTGGACATGCAACCGACAACAATACACGATTAAGAGCAATGGGGAGTGGATGGTCATTTTCTAAAGTTGCCGTATCAGAAGGGGGCATTTTAGACACTAAATCATTACGCCTCAATTTTTCTGTCAGCAAACCTAATATTTCCAACACATATTTAAATAAAGGAGGATCAGCGGATAATTTATTCTTTGCACAATGCGGGGTATCCATGCTTCAACTTAACTCAAAATTAGAAAAAGAAAAACGACCAAATCGATCTATAAAAGCATCCGGTGCCAGTAATGGACAAACTGTAGCTGGAGCTCTATCCACAGGAACACACGGAGCCGCTTTTAATGTTGGATCAATTCAGGATTTTGTAACAGGAATACACCTAATTGTAAGTAAAGACAGACATGTGTGGTTAGAACGCGATTCTAATCCTGTTGTATCAGATAAATTTATAAATTGGTTAGGAGCAGAACTGATTAGAGATGACACTATGTTTAACGCCGCACTAGTAAGTTTTGGTAGTTTCGGAATTATACATGGCATTATGATAGAAACAGAACCTAAGTTCTTGTTAGAAGAACATCGAATAGAAGGAATAGCATATGATAACAATTTAAAAAACACGATGAAAACATTAGACTTTTCATCAATAAACAACACCCTCCCCTTTCCCCAATTCTCACCAGACCGAGAATTGTATCATTTTGAAGTAATTATCAATCCTTATGATTTTGAACCTAATAACACAGAAAAAGGAGTGTTCTTAAAAGCATCATACAAACGTAGCTATAGAGAGAATTACATTAGAAGAACTACTGATGACAAAGGACTTACCTATGGTGATGATTTATTAGGTCTTATACAAACAGTAATGGACAGTCTTGGGGGATTATCAGTTTTATTAGTTCCCAAACTGGTAAACATATTATTTCCTTTAGCATACAAAGAAGTCCCTCCAATAGAAGGCACAATAGGAGAAACGTTTAGTAACACAAAATTTAGAGGTAAAGTAGCGAGTGCAGCTCTTGGTATTGACATTAAAGATAGTGTACGTGTTGTAGAAGAAATTCTTAACATTATTGAAAACGGAGATCCTTTTCCTGGAGGAATATCATTACGTTATGTAAAAGGAACAAAAGCCTTATTAGGCTTTACAAAGTTTACAAAAACCTGTGTACTAGAATTAGACGGAGTAGATGCTGATGTTACTCGTAAATTCTATGAAAAGGTATGGAATCGATTAGAAGCTATAAACATACCATACACATTACACTGGGGGAAAATTAATTTTAATTTAAACTTTCAACGAATTCAAAATATGTATGGATCTGCAACAGTACAACACTGGATCGACACACGTAATGAATTATTAAGCCCAGAGGCAATGCAAGTGTTTACTAATGGTTTTATCGAGCGATGTGGTCTTGATAAAAAAATTGGAGCTATTGTTTAAATAAAAGAATTTAAATTATTAAAAAATAGATAGTTATGTTTAAAAAAATAAACAATAAAACTTAAACCTGTATTTATACTCTTTGGCATGATAATAGCTTATTATAAATATATTTTATTATTTTAGATTTTTAATCCCCAATCACACAATGAAAAAGCTATTCCCCCTACTATTGCTTTTTTTAGCTCAAATAGTCTGCTCTCAGACCTATACTGTGCTGGATTCTGTGCAAAAGACCCCCATATCTTATGCCACAATATCTTTTGGCAATGGTAATGGTACTTTTGCAGATGCAGATGGTCGCTTTCAGTTTTCTAAAAAATGGTATTCTGATATTGACTCCTTATACATTTCTGCAGTAGGACATAAAGAAAAAACCATATCCACCACATCCTTAGATAAATACATACTCTTAGTTGAAGATATAGCTGAACTAAAAGAAGTGTATATTACTGCAGAAAAGAAAAGAAAATACAAAACAAAGAAGATTGCTTCAGAAGTACATAACGACTATTTTAAAAGTTGGCTCCCCACTGTAGAATCAGAAATTGCAGTTTTCTTTCCTAGAAATTCAGAAAAATCTACAAAAATTGCTTCTGTATACCTCCCGATTAAAACAGAGTCATCCAATAGAAATTCTAATAGTACTGGATCATTCTCTACATTATTTAAGATGCAATTCTATGAAAATGACAATGGTTTTCCCGGGAAAAGATTATCCTATGAGGATATTATATTTAAGGTTACAGATAAAGACAAATCTAATTTTGAACTGAACGTTTCAGAACATAGGGTTTTCGTACCCAAAGAAGGCTTTTTTGTATCTATACAGGTACTTGGCTATGCTGATACTAAAGGAAAGCTCCAACAAACAAAAAAATATAGCGAGATCGAAACCAGAAAAGGCATTGTAAAGGTTTCTACTACTTTTAGGCCATTACTCCCTTTTACCGATAAGATTAGCGGTTACAAAACTTTTACAAGAAGAATATTCTTTAAAAATAGAGCCTGGCAACGTTTTGATAAAGAATATAGCAATAATAATAATCTTATCAAAAATAACAACACTAATTATGGAATGGGTCTAAAATTACATTTATACGAAGATAATTAACTTATAAAATTTAGACTTAAAAAAACACTTTACACTTCTAATCAAGAAAAGATCTTCGTTTTTGATTAAATTGTACTGCAGCTTCATGAATATCTTCATGCTCCATTCTATTCTCGGCATAATCAACAGCGTTTGAGATTGTAAGGTAATAATAATCCTTCCCCAATTTATCAGTAAATCCTGACCTCTTTAGAAAATCTCTTACTGGACCAATCGTTCCAACCATTAATAGTTGTATATCAAGATCTTCCAAATACTGATGAATATCCTCCAAAACGTGTAAACCTGTACTATCAATATCATGCATGTTTGTATTATCCAGGATTAAAAATTTTGGATGCACATCACGATGTGACACATATTTAAAAATAGTATCCTTGAAATATCCTGAGTTCCCAAAATACAACTGATTATCAAATCTAATAATTAAATATTCCTTAGACTGAACAGCATCAGGAAATCTATTAATATTACGATAATACATAGTCCCTGGAATATTTACCAATTCTGCTATATGAGGACGAGCACTATAATATTGAAGGAAAACAAAAGACAGAAGCACTCCAATAAAAATCCCATTCTCTACCCCAAAAATTAAAGTTCCTAAAAAAGTTATAATCATTACAATAAAGTCTCGTCTCCTTAAACTAAAAAGATATTTAGCCTCACTGTAATTGATTAACCCAAATACAGATACAAGAATAATTGCAGCAAGAGTAGATTTTGGAATATAATAGAAAAACGAAGTAAGAAACAACAATGAAAGTATAACCATTATTGCGGCAATAATAGAGGACACCGTAGTCTTCGCTCCTGCTTCATCATTAATTGCCGTTCTACTATAACTTCCCGATGAAGGAACTGCCTGAAAGAATGCTCCAATTACCTTTGCTATTCCTAAAGCCAATAGCTCCTGATTAGGGCGTATAATATGATCCCTATTTTTCATCTCCATAGATTTAGCAATACCAATACTGCCAACATATCCAATAAAAGTAACTGTAAGCACCGTAGGGATTAAAGTAACCATAGTATCATAATTCATCTCTGGAATACTAAAAGATGGTAAGCCACTAGGGACATCTTGAATAATCGCCAGTCCTTTTTCTTTTAGATTGAAAACATAGGTTAACAGGGTTGTAATAACAAGTACCGTAAGTGCTCCTGGAAAAGAACGCTTCCACTTCTTCAGTATTACAATTACGGTAATCGAACCAATACAGATTGCTAAAGTGATCCAATTTACATTAGAAAAATGACCTATGACATACCCAATAGTCTGATGTGTATATTTATAATCTGGAATAGTCATTCCTAAACCTTCTTCTAACTGAGAAACAATTATAATTATGGCCGCAGCAGAGATAAAACCAGAAATAACCGGCTGAGAAATAAGATTCACCAAAAACCCCATTCTCAATACACTCATAATAATCTGTAACACACCAATGAGAAAACCTGTAAACAGAACTAAGGAAATAAATTTATCTGAAAAAGGGTCAGCTAACTGACTAACTCCGCTCATCACCAAAATGGCAGTAACGGCTACAGGGCCTATACTTAATTGTCTTGACGTCCCAAAGAAAGCATATAGCAGTAATGGAACCAAACAAGCATATAGCCCATAAATAGCAGGGACACCCATTAATAATGCATATGCAATAGCTTGAGGTATCAATATTACTCCAACTGTAATACCTGCTAAGATATCTGATTTAAGAATAGCACTATTGTATTCTTTTTTTTTAAAGATTAGAAGAAACGGAATTATTTTTTGTAGTGTTTTGACTTTTTATTAAAATTTTAGTTGATACCGTAAATCTACAATAGTTTGAGAAGTTATCCCTATTTTTGAATATAAACTATCTTACATTTTCTTATATATTCATAAAAATAGATGAACGAAACTTTACTTCTTCTCCTTCTTGCTGTTATTGGATTTGTAGCTGGAGTTATTAACACCATAGCAGGAGGAGGTTCATTACTCACGCTACCTATGCTCATTTTTATGGGACTCCCTCCTGCTGTAGCCAATGGTACAAACCGCATCGGTATTTTTATTCAATGTATTACCTCAGTGGCTGGTTTTAAGAGCAAAGGAATCAAACCTACAGTTTTTGGAGTTTATCTTGGTATATCTGCTTTGATTGGATCAATCATTGGAGCACAGATAGCGGTAGATATAAAAGGAGACAGCTTCAATAAAATACTAGCTATTGTAATGGTAATAGTAGTCTTTTTTATGGTGTTCAAACCTAAAGTTAATCTTAAAAACCTGGCAGAAAGAACAGAAGGTAAATACCTATGGCTATCTATTATTGTCTTTTTCTTTATAGGAATTTACGGAGGATTTATTCAAGCTGGTGTTGGAATATTTATCTTATTAGCCTTGACCTCTATCAATTATTTAAGTTTAGTTAAATCCAATGCTGTCAAAGTATTAGTTGTTTTCATTTATACAGTAGGAGCGCTTGCTATTTTTATTTACAATCAACAGATCGATTATTTATACGGTATTATCCTTGCTTTTGGTAACGCTACAGGAGGTTGGATTGCAAGCAGGTGGTCAGTTAAAAAAGGAGATGGTTTAGTAAAGGTTTTCTTAGTGATCATGGTTATCGCAATGGCAATAAAATTATGGATAGATAGTTAACTCAAAAACGTAGCACATATTTAAAAGATATCTAGTTTTTATTTCCCAATATCACAACTTGTTATACTAAATCTAGTTTGAGAATCATTTTTATAATAGCAACACAACATTATAAATCTCCCATATCTCAAGCATTATTCTTATCTTTTAAATCTAAAAAAACACAAAAATCATCATCTCATGAAACTTTCCCCCTTTTATATCACGTTTATTTGTTTTCTATTTTTAAACTGTAAATCTCAAAAAAAAGAGGATATTGAAGTTACTAATGAAACTGTTACTGAAATACCTGAAGAGATTCCGAAAAAACCAATAAGCGATATTACTATTGATCCAATCATCCATGCGACAGCTATTCTTGAATGGAAAGAAAAAACAATTTATATCGATCCAACAGGAGGCGCCAAAGCTTTTAAAGGTAAAAAAACTCCAAACCTAGTACTTATTACAGATATCCATGGAGATCATATGAATATTGACACTTTAGACAGCTTGGATTTATCGAATGCAGAACTCATAGTACCTCAAGCTGTAGCAGAGAAACTTCCTGCACAATATACCGATCAATTGATAATCCTTAACAATGGAGAAACAAAAGAAATACAAGGAATTTCAATTGAAGCGATACCCATGTATAACCTACGAGAAGAAGCTTTAAAATTTCATAATAAAGGAAGAGGCAATGGATATGTAATTACCTTAGGAAAAAAACGGTTGTACTTCTCTGGAGATACTGAGGATATTCCTGAGATGAGAAATTTAAAATATATAGACATATCCTTTATATCCATGAATTTACCATATACAATGACCGTTGAAAGTGCAGCTGATGCAGTGCTCGAATTCAAACCTAAACAAGTATATCCATATCACTATAGAGGAACAGAAGGATTAAGTGATGTAAAAAAATTCAAGGAACTAATAGCCAAAGATTCAACTATAGAAGTAGTACAATTGGATTGGTATCCAAAAATATAGAATTAAAATAAAATCAAAATTATCACGCAATATTCATCTTAATCTATTCAAAAAATGAAGTTTACATTAAAAACAGTCTTTCTTTTTTGCCTATTTATAAATATCATAGGGTGTAAAAAGGAAAAAGAAGAACCTAACATCGACACAACAGAAAAGACTTCAGAAGTGGTTTCTGAGTTTAAAGTTCCTGTTGAATATTACAAATTAGACAACGGTCTTAAGGTAATACTTTCACAAGATAAAACCTCTCCAACTGCAATAGTTGCTGTGTATTATAATATAGGGTTTAGAAATGAACCAAAGGACAGAACTGGATTTGCACATCTTTTTGAACATATGATGTTTCAGGGATCAGAAAACCTTGGTAAAATGGAATTCATTCAATTGGTTCAAAAAAATGGTGGAATTTTAAACGGTTCTACCCGATTTGATTTTACTAACTATTTTGAAATTGTGCCTTCTCATAAGTTAGAAACTATGTTATGGGCTGAAGCCGATCGAATGAAAGGTTTAGCAATAACACAAGATAATCTAACCAATCAACAAGGTGTTGTGAAAAATGAAGTTAAAGTAAATGTACTTAACCAACCCTATGGAGGTTTTCCTTGGTTAGATATGCCGCAATATGCAAATACAAATTGGTATAATGCCCATAACTTTTATGGAGATTTAAAAGATTTAGATGCAGCTAATCTTGAAGATGTAGATAAATTTTTTAAAACTTTTTATGCTCCTAATAATGCCGCAATATCTGTAGTTGGAGATTTTGACACCGAACAGGTAAAAAATTGGATTCAAAAATACTTTGGAAATCTTTCTGCTTCTGAATTACCAGATACACCTGATATTTCAGAACCAAGACAAGAAGAACAAAAAGAATTTACAAAAGACGATCCTTTAGCAAACAAACCTGCAATAGCATTAGCATATCATATGCCTGACCGTAATACTCCTGAATATTATGCGATGGGATTAATAGATCAAATATTGGTTCAAGGTGACAATGCATTATTAGTCCAAAAGTTAGAAAATGAAAAAGGATACACTTCTAGTGTTGCAGGAGGCATTAATTATCTTGGAAACATGTTTAACTATAAAGGTCCAATGCTTTGGATGTATAATTTCACTTACGATAATGAAACATCTCGAGATGATATATTAGTATCAATAGAAGAAGTAATGACAGAAATAAGTAAAGGGGTTTCCCAAGAAATGATCGATAGTGCTATTATAAAAATGCGTTCGAAACTATATGATGACTTAGGTGGTACTTTTGGACTAGGAAGAGCGGATTTATTATGCAGCTTTGCCTTATTTGATGACGATCCCAATAGAATAAACAGTATAGAAGAAGAATTCAAAAAGGTAACTCCAGAACTGATAACAAAAACTATCAAAGAATATTTAAGACCTACCAATCGGACCATTTTAACAGTAAATCCTCTTTTAACTAACGCTGAAAACACAAAATCATGAAAAAGACTCTCTCAATAATAACGGCAGTACTTCTAACCGTGACTATAACTTTTAGCCAAGAAAAGGAAAAGGAAAAACCACCTATTGGTAGTGCTCCGAAGAATTTTGTGCTACCAAAAAAAGAAACAATAACTTTAGAAAACGGATTAAAACTGGTAATGATTCCTTATGGTGCAATTCCAAAAGCTACCATTGCTGTAAGCATTAAGTCAGGAAATATTCACGAGAAGAAAGATCAAGTATGGTTATCAGATCTTATGGCTGACCTCCTCAAAGAAGGATCTACTTCTATGAATGCAAAGGAAATAGCTAATAAAATGGCAGAAATGGGTGGTAATTTAGATGTCTCTGTTCGACCTCATAACACAAATTTAAATACTTCTGTTTTATTCGAATTTGCACCTGATGCAATACACCTGATTGGTGATATTCTTAAAAATCCAAAATGGCCTGAGACAGAAATTGAACGATTAAAAAACGATATGAAACGTAATTTAACTGTTGCTCTATCAAGACCACAAGCGCAAGCTAATAAAGAGTTTTTTGGAAGACTATATCCTGACCACCCCTATGGACAATCATATTCAACAAATACAATAATTGATTCTTTTTCTATTGAAGATGTTAAAAACTTCTATACAGAAAACTATGGAGCACAACGCACTACGGTCTATATTGCAGGTAGGTTCGATAAAAACAAAGTAAAAGAAGCAGTTGAAAAAGCCCTTGGAGACTGGAGAAAAGGCCCTGAGTCTAATTATCCTGTAGCGCAGGCAAAAACTGATCCTTCAGTACAGATAATTGACAGACCTGACGCACCCCAGTCGACTATTTACTACGGATTACCGGTTGTTGGCCCTTCAGACCCTGATTTTATATCATTAGAAGTTACAAACTCCTTATTAGGAGGATCTTTTGGTTCCAGAATAACAAGTAACATACGAGAAGATAAAGGATACACGTATTCACCCAGAAGTACAATATCAGCTAATTACAAAAGCGGAATTTGGTATGAATCGGCAGACGTAACCACTACACATACTGGGGCTTCTATACAAGAAATCAATAAAGAAATTATACGACTTCAAAAAGAAGCTCCTTCTGTAGAAGAACTTGACGGAATTAAAAACTATGAATCGGGGATTTTTGTACTTAGAAACTCCACCCCACAAGGAATCATTAATCAATTATCATTTTTAGATAGACACGATTTAGATGAGTCTTACTTAAAAGATCGAGTAAAAAACATACAAAGTGTTACTCCAGAAAAAGTTGTGGAAATGACAAAAAAGTATATTAATCCTGATAAAATGACATTAATAATAGTTGGTGATAAAAAGAAAGTACAGCAACAAGTGCAAGAGGTTATAAAACCTGAGTCATTAAAACAATAACACCTTAAAAAAAGAGACAATCAAAAAGGTCTGCTCTGGAGCAGACCTTTTTGATTTAGATATTATGAAGGTTTCAAAATCGATCAATAATAAAAAAATTATACTTTTTTAACTCTTACCGCATTCATACCCTTAGGTCCTTTCTCTAATTCAAAAGTAACCCTGTCATTTTCTTTTACTTCTTGCGTTAAACCGTTAACATGTACAAAATATCTTTCCTGAGTTTCATCCTCATTAATAAAACCATATCCTTTAGAATCATTAAAAAAAGCTACTCTTCCCTTTTTTACTGGGTCAAATTCTTCTTTTTCTCTTTTAGGAATTCCTATCTCTATATTCTCAGCTTTAATTTTTTTCTTTTTAGAAGGATCTGGCGGAGCATCAGTAGTATAGCCATACTCATCCACATAAGCAATCATACTATCTAAACCATTTCCTTTGTTAGAATTGGCTAGACGTTCTGCCTTCTTTTTTTGCTTTTCTTCGCGCTTTTTTAATTTCTTTTTTTCTTTCTCTATTTTACTAAAAGTTTGTTGTGATTTTGCCATTCGTTTTTTTATACTGTTTTACTAAATTTACATTTTAACCCTATCATTCACTATGATTTGTCATTGAAATACTAAACGAATGATTGGAAAATAACAATACTTAAGATTGATTTACCTAAAATTTACCCAGTTGTCGCAATAACTTGCTACAGCGTATATATAAAACGTGAATATGAGCTGAAAATATATACAAAGATAGGGTATACATTTTAATTTAAAAAAGACTCTTTCATAAATTGCGGGATATAAGAATTTAGACCCATAAAAAACTAAATCCTTAATTTCGCTTTTACCAAACTATATTAAAAGTGATTCTAAAGCATTGCGAATAGCAAATCCATATGGAAAAAGAAGAAAAACATCATCATTTTATGATTTATAAACCTTATGGATTTCTAAGTCAATTCATCAATAATGGGCAAAAACAAAATTCAAAGAAATTACTAGGAACACTATACGATTTCCCAGAAGGAATAATGGCTATAGGACGATTGGATGAAAAATCAGAAGGATTATTATTACTTACTACTGATGGAAAAACCAGTAATTATATATGTAGTGGTGGGGTCGAAAAGGAATATTATGCACAGGTAGATGGAGATATTACCGTAGATGCTATAAAATTATTAACACAAGGAGTCGAGATTGGTTTTGAAGGAAAAAAATACACTACAGCTCCATGCAAAGCTTTTAAATTAAAAACTACCCCTGAATTTCCACAAAGGAGCAAAAAAATAAGAGATGATAGGCATGGCCCTACAAGCTGGGTATCAATTACATTAAAAGAAGGTAAATTTCGCCAGGTTCGTAAAATGACTTCAGCGGTAGGTTTTCCTACACTACGACTTGTAAGGGTTCGAGTTGGAGAAATCTACCTCGATAGCATGCAGATAGGAGAAGTTAGAAAATTAATGTTATAATCTTATTTTTAAAATTTTATTTATTAAATATAGAAAAAGCTTTTTCTATTGCTGGGTCCTTATCATTAAGCATAACCATGGATTTATGAAAAGTTACCCATTCTCTAGAATATGGAATTAAAAAATCAGGAGTAATCCCTACATATTCATAGTTTTTATTGTTGCTAGACTCATATATCTCATTGGATAAACCAAAACTCCATCCATTGGGCAATTTTTTCTGTAAGACATCAGAAAAAATCCCCATGGTGTTAGAACCAATTCTAATTATATTTTTAAAACCAAGTGATCCTAAAACCATTGCTTCTGCAGAACTGCCAGTTTGAGATCCCATTAGAAGTACAACTTTTCCTTGGTATAGTTTATCTGAAGACTCAACATACACCTTACTTTCGAATGAATTTTCTACCCCAGTCCATATCTTTTTTGTAAAAATATTAGTTTTGTTTGTTGTAAAATACGACAGTATATCCATAGCCACCTGATCTGTACCCCCAGGATTAAATCTTAGGTCTATTATTAGATTTGGAGTATCAGACAACTGCGTAATAATAGAATCCATCATAACCTTCACTCCTTTTCTTTCTCCTCTAAGATATTGCCCAAGTGTTTTTCCTTTTTTAATATCATCAAAAACTTTTTCCCAATGTTTATCCCAATACTCATTAGAATTATAGCTTTCTGCAACATAAACATCTTGAGAATAACCATTCATACTATTAATTTGAATGTATCCCACCTCTTTTTTTAATTTTCCCCATATCAGTAAGTCCTTATGATATCGCTTAAAATTATTTGTATTGTAGAGTTTTAGAATATTTTCTAGTGCATTGCTTCTCAAGGAAGTATAATCATATTCTTTATTCGAATCTGAAACCTCTTTTTCATTATCAGAAGGTTCACTCTCTTCTTTTTTTAGTTCTCTAATTTTTAAATATGCTTCGCTTATATCTTTGGGCACTCGTAAACTAATATGTTCATCTTGAATTGCATCTAAGATTTCTCCTATATAACCATATAACTCTACCTCTGTTGTATTTTCTGTAATAAGATGTATATGATCCCTATATATCTTATCCCAATCAACCCCTCTTAGTGCAGAATATGCATAGTTTTCTTTAAAAGTATGCCATAAAACATTGAAGTTAAGCTTTGGATCTTTAGAAGAAAAAATAGGATTTTCACATAATGCAAGAGGTTCTTTAAGTTTATTAAACTTATATCTTGTGATGCCATATTTAAGAATCATTGATACCTCGTCAGTTTCTTCAATCTTATACAGATCGAATAAAGTTTCTAAGGAACCGGTCCAATCATTTAAGGCACTAGAAGATGATGGTTGACACGAAATTTGAGTTACATCATACATTTTGTAGGTGGTTTCAGATATTTCTAAATACACCCCATATCCCTCTTGTAACCAATAGCCCTGAATACCTTTATCAAATTGGGAAAAACTACTCTGACAAAAAATAAGAAAAACGAAAATAAGATGAAAATGCTTCATTTGTGAATTATTGTTTGATTGATGATGACCTTAATAAATATTTTGAAGCATAAAAAAAAGGAATAAACAAAGGCCAATCGTATCAAATTATAATATGATACATAAAAAATCAATCTTTATTCAATTTCCTAAATTCAAAAGGTGTCTTTCCTGTGGTTTTTTTAAAAACTCTATTAAAAGTAGCTTTAGAATTAAAACCACATTCATAAGCAATACCTAATAATGTTATTCTGTTATACTCAACATCTTTAAGTCTATTAATTACGGCATCAATCCGGTATTCATTTACAAAATCTGAAAAACTTTTATCTAAACCCTCATTAATAATCCTGGAAGTCACATTTGGATGAATATCTAATTCTTTGGCAAGAGCACTAAGGGTTAATTCTGCATTTAGAAAGAATAAATTAGTTTCCATTTGTATTTTTAACCATTTAGCTTGTTCAATGATTTCTTTAGATGGGATATTATTTTTCTCAAGTGGTTTTTCTCTATCCTCTAATAAAATAATTTCAGGTCTTAAAAACCCTTCAGCACTTATCCAAATAGTAACTGCTGCCATTAAGATATAAAGTGGATAATAGTGTATTACCCCTAAGGAGTAATCAAAAACAAAATAATCTATAAACGTATAAGGAACCCAAAGAAACCAGAGTACAGCAAAGATAATGAGTAAGCGATACAACCAACCTAAATAATACTTGTGATCATTACTATAATTATTCTTAACCCATTGATGATAGTTCTTTATCGATTTTAATGCATAAAAACTATATAAGAGTACAGAAATAATAGCTATTAATTGTAATAATGGACTCGATATAAGGAAAGTTATGGTATCATAATTTGGTATTTCTTTATGTATACTTTCAATCCCTTGAATAATAGAAATACAGAACTCTACTAAAACAGGTGTGAAATGTAAAAAATGTTTCTTTTTAAGACTAAATTCCCTTTCGGTCATGTATTTGGTGTAAAAATAAATACATGGGCCTAAGGCCAGAGCATAATGAAGAGGAATCAAATTTAAAACATTATGTAAAGTATATAAATCAAAATCTATTAACAGTACCCAGCAATTCCATAACGAAATAATTATTGGAACCAAGCCCAGAAAACGATTTGCTTTTAAATTAAATCTTTTTGTGAAAATTAATAGAATTCCAAAAGTGATACCAATAATAACAGAGACCAGTATTGTGAAATTCAAAATATTTACAGGTAACTGAATCACATTACAATAGATTGATTATTTTATTAAAAATATAAAAAACAAAATAAACAATTCTTAATCAATGAATTAAAGATTTCAAAAGCTTTTATTACTATTCATTCAATAACTTTTGAAACTCCTCCAGGTATTGACCAATATGATATCCATCCATCAAACCATGATGTACATAAATCGCTACGGGTAAGTTTAATTTTCCATTGTCTTTTGAGTATTTACCAAATGAAATTTTGGGTACACTATCTTTATATTGAAAATGTCTGGCATGAGTAAGTCCTGTAAAAGAATACCAGGGAATAGATGAATAATGAATCGTATCTATTCGTTTTGCATTATCATTATGACGTAAACCTGTACTATTTTTTACAGCTTCAATTTCTTTTTGGGCCTTAGCCATAAAAATCTCGAAATTACTATCAAATTCCATAAATGAAAAACCAAAACTATGATCTTCTCTTCCAATAGTAGGAGATGCGTGAATCTTATTATATACAAACACTTTATCATCTTCTACTCTATACCTAAACTCTTTGATTGCATTAGCCGCCTGAAGAGATTTATGTAAATAATATAAAAAGTAAGGATATCCAAAATCTTTTATTTTTTGATATCCTTTTGTAAAATCAACAGTAGTTGTAATCCCAAAAAATGGTTCATCAAAACTTCCAAAGAACTCAAAATGTTCTTTTCGGCTCCAGGAATTAAAATCAAGTACTGTTTTCATTATTATAACACTTGTAAAAGCTCACTTGCTTTAGTAAAACTTCTAAAATTAGGATGATTGACTTCTTCATGCACCATTTCATGAGCCCATGTAGTATGAAAAGGAATATGAAAGGCGTGTGCTCCAATATTTAAAACGGGTAAAACATCTGATTTTAATGAGTTACCTACCATTAGAAATTCCTTTTCTGTAATATCAAGATGTTTTACCAATTTACGATAATGCATTTCTGTTTTATCGGAAACAATTTCAATATGATGAAAATATTTTTCCAATCCTGATTTCATCAATTTACGCTCTTGATCTAATAGATCTCCTTTTGTAGCCATTACCAACCGGTATTTCTTGGATAACTCATTAAGAGTTTTATCAATTCCATCGATTAGTTCTATAGGCTCCTGAAGCATTTGC
The DNA here is from genome assembly GCF_007489275.1 of Aquimarina algiphila. Lineage (GTDB taxonomy): Bacteria > Bacteroidota > Bacteroidia > Flavobacteriales > Flavobacteriaceae > Aquimarina > Aquimarina algiphila. Next base: position 34,183 of record NZ_VLNR01000039.1, on the reverse strand, counting down.
TTTCCTTTCTCAATAAGCTTTTCTACTAAACCAATATTCATTTCTCCATTAGAAATAGTAATAGCAGCCTCAATTAACGAAAGCGTAAATGGTTTGATACCATATCCATATAATGGAAGGTTTTTCATCTCCACATCAAAAAGTAATTTATTTGCCTCTTCTTTAGGTAAAAATTGTTCTAATAATTCACAAAACTCTTCTTCTGCTTTCCTGAAAAAAGTTTCATTAACCCATAGGGTATCATCAGCATCAAATGCAATGACTTTTATATTTTGAAATGACATCTAATACTATCTTACTAGTTTCTTGTACTTAATACGTTTTGGCATTAAATCTCCACCCAAACGTTTCTTTTTATTCTCTTCATAATCAGAGAAACTTCCTTCAAAGAAATACACTTGTGAATCTCCTTCAAAAGCTAATATGTGGGTACATATTCTATCTAAAAACCATCTATCATGAGAAATAACAACAGCACACCCTGCAAAGTTTTCAAGACCTTCTTCTAATGCTCTTAAGGTATTAACATCAAGATCATTGGTTGGCTCATCCAAAAGCAATACATTACCTTCTTCCTTTAAGGTCATTGCCAAATGTAATCGGTTACGTTCCCCTCCAGAAAGTGTAGATACTTTCTTATTCTGTTCGCTACCGCTAAAATTAAAACGGCTTAAATACGCTCTGGAGTTTACTTGTCTTCCTCCCATCATAACCAATTCTTGCTCATCACTAAAATTTTGCCAAATGGTTTTCTCTGTATCTATATTACTATGACTTTGATCTACATAGGCGATAGATGCTGTTTCTCCTACATTAAAACTCCCTTTATCCGGTTGTTCTTCTCCCATAATCATCTTAAATATTGTCGTCTTACCTGCCCCATTGGGACCTATAATACCTACAATACCTGCCTGAGGAAGGTTAAAGTTTAAATCTTCGTACAACAACTTATCCCCAAAAGCTTTACTTACTCCACTGGCTTCAATAACATTGGTTCCTAATCTAGGACCATTAGGGATATAAATTTCTAATTTTTCGTCAACTTGTTTTTGATCCTGACTTAATAATTTATCATAATTACTAAGACGAGCTTTTTGTTTTGCCTGACGTCCTTTTGGTGCCATTCGCACCCATTCTAATTCTCGTTCTAATGTTTTTTGACGTTTGGATGCTTGTTTTTGTTCTTGAGCTAATTTCTTTGCCTTTTGATCTAACCAAGAAGAATAATTTCCTTTCCAAGGGATCCCTTCTCCTCTATCTAATTCTAATATCCATCCTGCAACATTATCCAAAAAGTACCTATCATGCGTAACTGCGATAACTGTACCTTTATAATTTTGAAGGTGATGCTCTAACCAATGAACAGATTCTGCATCAAGGTGGTTTGTTGGTTCATCCAATAAAAGAACATCTGGTTCTTTTAGTAAAAGACGACATAATGCAACTCTTCGTCTTTCTCCACCTGATAAAACACTGATTTTCTTATCAGAATCGGGAGTACGAAGTGCATCCATTGCTATCTCTAGTTTGGTATCTAGCTCCCAAGCATTACTTGCATCAATCTGATCTTGAAGATTTGCCTGCTTATCCATAAGCTCCTGCATTTTATCAGGATTTTCATATACTTCTGGAAGGCCAAACATATCATTAATCTTATTATATTCATCCAAAACAGCAACCGTTTCTGCAACTCCTTCCTTTACAACTTCTAATACTGTTTTTTCTGGATCTAACTGTGGCTCTTGTTCTAAAAAACCTACCGTATATCCTGATGCAAATACAACATCTCCCTGAAAGTTTTTATCTACCCCAGCTATAATTTTTAATAAAGTAGACTTACCAGAACCATTAAGCCCCAGAATACCAATTTTGGCTCCGTAGAAAAAACTTAAATATATATTTTTTAATACCGGAGTATTCGCACTTTTATACGTTTTACTAACTCCGGACATTGAGAAGATTACTTTTTTATCGTCTGACATATGCCCTTAAATTATATTTTTATTTGATGATTGATTGTATGTAAAAAGAGTTACACTCTTCCTTTTAAAGCATTAAAAACCCAGGCAATTGCAAAAAAGCCAACTCCTACAGCTGCAAAACCATATCCTGACACATCTCTATATCTAAATGCTCCTAATGCAATAAGTGCAAGGCCAACTAATATCATTATAAAAGTTGCCCAAGCCAATACTGTATTTTTATTCATTCCCATAAATTATTATTTAGTTTAGTACTAACACTTGTAATTTTTCAAATATAAGCAGATGCAAATATCGGTATTTTATAGTCAAAAAAAGTGATTTTTTATCCACTTATTATAACGTAAAGCATGTAAAACACTCAATAGCAACATTTAAGTCGTTTTGATAATTACAATAAGATCGAAAAATTAAATACAATCAAAAGAAAAACCAAATTAAATTTCTTTGTTAAGATTATTTATTTTTTTAAAGCTACGTATTCATCATTTACTATAGTTTGAGTAATTGATTTTCCTTCAATAAACTCTGCAGCTATTTTGGCAAAACTATTTTGTGCAAAAAGAGCTACAAAATGAGGAGCATCTGTTACACTCACCAATGTCACTTCTCCTACTTTAGATAATTTCTTAACATGTCGAACTGCACCATCATAATCTGTTTTAGGATCTAAAGTGCCTTGAAATATTAACGTTGGAGGCATTTTTTGAGGTATAATGGTAAAATACTGATCACGTTGATAGGTTGGCATCGTATTTTCTGCAATAAGATTAGGTAAAGGACTTGTAAACAATAACCCTTTAGCTTCTTCTACAACATCAACTTTTTTCATTCCTGGTCTTAGATTATTTTCTGAGGCTGTTATTATTTGCACCAACGGAATTGAACTTGGAGATGTATCATATTTAGAGCCATAATCTTTATAAAAGTTAATAATATCTTGCACAACATCATTTAATACTTTAAAATCATTTTTTTCTAAACCCTCTATTATCGAAGGTAACTTATTTCTAGCATCAGGAATATCAAGCATCATCCCCAAGATTGAAGATAAATTTTGACCTGGTATCTGTTCTGCAAATTTCTTATCGCTCTGTGAACGTTCGATCAATTTTTCTAACCTTGAAGCTAAATTAACTCCTTTAGGATTAGTTGTGTCAAAATTCTGTAAAACCATACGCCCTACTTTATCTGTAACCTGAGATCGTTTACTCAAATCAAAATCACCATCATCTTGTAAAGGCACTAGAGAATCTAATAAAACTCCATCTACTTTTACCATATTTTGCTGCATTAATCTCAGGACTAATTGTGTACCATAAGAAACACCGTATATGTACCTTTTCCCTTCTCCACTCAAATTATTTATTAGTACTCCTAAATCCTTTGCTGCATTGGTAATCGAAAATGCCTGGGTATACGGTATATTACCAAACATTTGTCCAAAGCATGGACCCCATTCATCATTTGCCAATGCAATACCATTTGCAGATTCCAAACTCTCTTGTTCTGGGCATATCTTACTAGAGGCACCTGTACCTCTATGATCAGGAACAATTATATCTAAATGAGGAAATATTTCTTTAAATTTTGTAATTAAAGGATAAAAACTTGCTCCTGATTCACCTGGCCCACCAGCAATTAACCAAATTGAACCTTCTCTTTTTTCTTTTGCGGGGAACTTCCTTATAAATAAATCAATGGTTTCTTCTTTTCCAGGTTCATGAAATAACGGAGTTTTTACTACTGAACACAGAGATAATTTTAATTCTGGTATAGTTTCAGAGGTATTACATATTTCAAATTGAGCATTAGAGGTGGACACAAAAGACACTATCCCGACAAAGGAAAAAAATAATTTTCTAATCATTATTGTTATTCTTATTCTTACTTTAATTGATTCATCTATTTCCAATAAAACTAAAATGGCAATAGAACTGGAGTAAATGTATAAATATTAAAAACCTACCAAATTATTTTCGCTTTTTTTAACGTTACTTTTTCGATTTGATCCATCTCTATCTTAAATTTCAATTTTAGAATACACAAAAACGGATGCCCTATTATAAGAACATCCGTTTTAAAATATATAAGGTATGTTTTTAATTAAAAGACCTGTTATCTAATCTTGATTCTACTACTGATTCAATAGAATTAGGTATATTTTCAAAAAAGTCATACCCTGTAAGGTTTTCAATATCATCAACTGTTGTTATATATTGTCTCCAGTCACTACTAACATTTTGATCATTAGGAACATTGATAGCAATCATTCTAGTTGAGGTAGTCACTCTATTGATATCGTTAGAGCCATTTGGTAATACCAATGCAACTTTCCAAAAAGAATCGGGTACATTAACCCTTCCATTACTTAAAGTTGATCTAAAACCATTACTTCCGGTACCACCAGTACCTGTGACACCTGATACGATATGAACTTCGTTACCTGCATCTACCAATGTTCTTAAATATCTCTCAAGTCCTACCCATGGTCTTGTGTTATTTCTAGGTGCTTGTGGTGCCATATTGGTCATAAAAAAAGTATTCTCATTTTCCTGAGCCGTAACGGTTCTGTCTGCAGATGGGCAGATATGTCCTCTATGAAATCCAGAACCTCTATATTCATTTTCTGTTATTCTATTAAAGGTACTTGGCAAAGATGTATCTTGCTGAAAGCAGTTACAACGTCCTCTGCTTCCTAACCAATCAGCATTTAGATGCCAACTCACCCAATTTGGTGTACCATTATTATTATTGTAGGATAAAGCAAATTCTGGTTTAGACAAGAAATAATTATTTGCATTAGAATTTGCATTAGAAGGGTTTCCAAAAGCAATATTACTATTTCTTCCGCCACCTTGGTTGCCTCCGCCGCCATCACCACCTCCTCCGGTAGTACCAGTAACAATTTCTAGATTATCGATATTAATTCTGTTACGTCCTCCTGAAGCTTTGGAAATACCATATCGTACACTACGGGTTTCATTCACTTCAAAAGAAACGGTGTTTAATGTTGTAGAGGTTGTATTTACAGTTTCTCCTACAAAAGACCACGAGGATCCATTATCATAAGAAGCTATTAATCTCCAGGAAGAATTTCCATCATTACCGTATTTGGCATGGCGAACACGAACAGTTCTTGCCCCATTATCCATATTAAAGGACATCACAGCATATCCTGTATTTCTCATTCTAATAGATTTTCTTCCAAACTTTCTATCTCTTGATAGTGTACCTATCAAAGCATCGTTAAATGACCAGTTTCCAGAAGATAAGTTAACACTTCCACTCGCATATCTTGGTTTTGAACCAGACTCATATCCTTCTGTAAAGCCTGATGACCGTTTTGCAGAAAAATTATGCTCATGTGGACCTTCATTATCATAAAAATTAGTTGTCACATCAAACTCACCGTTAATGGCTAAGGGGACAGATTCAATGGGTTCATAAACAGATTCATCATTGGTATCACAACCTGCAATTAGTAAAGTAATTACAAAAAGAAAAGGGAAAAAATTGACATTCAAAAGTCTCATAGTTGAATTTTTAGGTTATTGATTTGTGTTATTTTAATTTCAAAATAATCGTAAATGCATCATAACACTGTTAATCACTTACCAAAAAAATGTTATCAAACAATTAATAATCAACACTTTAATTAATGAAAAAATAACACTTTAGAAACATTACTATAACTATTCTTAAATTCAATATGTATTCTTTATAAACTGTACCTTTTTTGTATTTTCGTGCAAACAATACACACAAATGGATATAAACTTCAATAAGAACGAAGATCATAATAAACTTTTAGCATCAGACCTAAGGCAGCGACTAGCCAAAGTAAAATTAGGAGGGGGTGAAAAACGAATTGAAAAACTTCATTCTCAAGGTAAAATGACCGCCAGAGAAAGAATTGATTATTTATTAGACAAAGATTCTGAATGTATTGAAATTGCTGCTTTTGCTGGTGAAGAAATGTATCAAGAACACGGTGGATGCCCCAGTGGCGGTGTTGTTGTCAAAATTGGATATATTAGTGGTAAACAATGTATTGTCGTAGCAAATGACGCAACGGTTAAGGCCGGTGCATGGTTTCCTATTACTGGAAAGAAGAATTTAAGAGCTCAGGAATTATCTATAGAAAACAAACTACCCATTATTTATCTTGTTGATAGTGCCGGAGTATATCTTCCTATGCAGGATGAAATATTCCCTGATAAAGAACATTTTGGTAGAATCTTTCGTAACAATGCCGTAATGAGTAGTATGGGTATTGTCCAGATATCTGCGGTTATGGGAAGTTGCGTTGCTGGTGGTGCCTACCTTCCTATCATGAGCGATGAAGCATTGATAGTTGATAAAACGGGAAGTATTTTTTTAGCAGGAAGCTATTTGGTAAAAGCTGCAATAGGTGAAACTATTGACAATGAAACTCTAGGCGGAGCGACTACACATTGTGAAATCTCTGGAGTCACAGATTATAAAGCCAAAGATGACAAAGATGCTTTGGATACAATTAAAAATATAATCTCAAAAATCGGAGACTTTGAAAAAGCTGGGTTTAATCGTGTTAAACCTGCTAAACCTAAAGATAACCCAGAAGAAATTTATGGCATATTACCAAAAGCCAGAAATGAGCAATACGACATGATGCAAATCATTAGTCGATTGGTTGATGATTCTGAATTTGAAGAATACAAAGCTGGATATGGACAAACTATTATAACTGGATATGCACGTATTGACGGTTGGGCTGTTGGTATTGTTGCCAATCAACGTAAAATTGTAAAAACCAAAAAGGGAGAAATGCAATTTGGAGGGGTTATTTATTCAGATTCTGCAGATAAAGCCACTCGATTTATTGCTAATTGTAATCAAAAGAAAATACCATTAGTATTTCTGCAAGATGTGACTGGATTTATGGTTGGGAGTAAAAGTGAACATGGAGGTATTATCAAGGATGGTGCAAAAATGGTAAATGCTGTAAGTAATAGTGTTGTTCCAAAATTTACTATTGTAGTTGGTAATTCCTACGGAGCAGGGAATTATGCCATGTGTGGTAAAGCATACGATCCCAGGTTAATTGCCGCATGGCCAAGTGCAGAACTCGCTGTAATGGGAGGTGCCCAAGCTGCAAAAGTATTATTACAAATTGAAACGGCTTCTTTAAAAAAGAAAGGTGAAGAATTATCTGAAGAGGATGAAAAAGCTCTTTTTAATAAGATTAAAGGCAGATATGATGCTCAAACCTCTCCATATTATGCCGCAGCAAGAATATGGACAGATGGTGTAATTGATCCCTTGGATACTAGAAAATGGATTTCTATGGGTATCGAAGCTGCAGACCATGCCCCTATCGAAAAGAAGTTTAATTTAGGGATTATCCAGGTATAAAAATGAAAGTATCTTTTATTGTTATTATTTATGCACTAGTACTCAGTTTACACGGGATACATGCACAATCTGAAGTAGAAAAAACTCAAAAAATAGAACAACACTTATTAAAATCTAAAGCTTTATTACAAAAAGATTTAGATAGCTCTCTTTTTTATGTTGAAAAAGCTCTAGAATTATCCAAACTAATTGCTAATGATACGTTATTAGCCAAATCTCGATTACAAAAAAGTAGTGTTCTTATTTTTAAAAAAGGGTTTTCTGAAGCAGATTCATTACTTCAAAACAATCTTAAGAATGAATTACCAAAACATATTGAGGGGCAAACATTACATAATCTAGGGACTATTCAATATTACAAACAAGACTTTAAAAGAGCGTTAGATATTTACCTAAAAGCAGCAAAGATCTTAGAACAAACTAATAATTCTAAACAACTTGTAAATACGTATACGAATATAGGCTCTATTAATGCTGCACTTAAAAACTTCAAAAATGCGCAAACGTATTTGGAGAGAGCTCTACCATTAAGTGAATTTAATGAAATTTTGAGATTACAGATCCTCGTGAATCTTTGTAACATTTATAAGGAACAAAAACTCTTTAAAAAATTTACAGATAATATCTTTGAAGCCGAAGCTTTAGCAAAAAAGTATAAAGCAAAAAATATCTTATCTGTAATATATAATAACCTTGCTCCTTATTATACAGAAGAAGGAGCTGATTATAACAAAGCTCTTGATTACGGAAAAAAAGCAATTATATTAAAAAAAGAACTTAATCAGACGAGTACTTTAAATGTTTCCTATAATAATGTAGGACATTCTTATCTCAAAAAAGGAGAATATAGAAAAGCAATACAATATCTGGATAGCGCAGTGCCCGGTACTCAAGGTGTATTAAAGTCATATATCTACAATAATCTAAAAGAATCCTATTCTGGTTTAAAAGATTACAAAACTGCAATTCTATACGCCGATCTTAAAGATCAAATCAAAGATTCTATTACTAATGCCGAGCAAAAGGAAAAAGTAGCTGAACTAACAGAAAGATTTGAATCTGAAAAGAAACAACAACAAATTGATATTTTAGATACAAAAAATGAATTACAAGCACTTACTATAAAACAACAAAATTATATACTTATCGTATTGATTATTTTTGGTGTACTGGTATTAATTTTAGGGTATTTTGGGTTTAAAAGTTACAAAACCAGACAACAACTGGATACTGTGTTATTGCAACAAAAATTAAGAAAAACACAGTTGAATCCACATTTCTTATTTAATGCTTTGCAAAGTATTCAAAATTTTATCTATCAAAATGATAAAGAAAAATCTGGTTCGTATTTAGCTAGCTATTCAAAATTAATTCGACTAATTTTAGAAAAATCAGATGATAACTTTACTAGCGTTGAAGATGATAAAACCGCTTTAGAATCTTATCTTAATCTACAACAGCTTAATTATAATAGTAAATTTGATTATACTATTGATGTTGATAGTACTGTAGAAGAAGATTTTGACATGTTACCTACTCTCATTACCCAACCTTTTGTAGAAAACGCAATATTACATGGGCTAAAAGATAGCGACACAGGAAACATCGTAGTAAAATACTATAAAAACAATAATACTTTATATGTATCTATTGTAGATAATGGTAAAGGTTTTGAAACTAAAAAAGAAAATGCCAAACGATTACACAAATCCATGAGCATGGGGATTATTAGAGAACAGTTAAAAAACCTCAATAAAACTTCAAAACATTTTGACGGACATATTTCTATTGATTCTTCTAACGAGGGAACAAAGGTTATTCTAAGTTTTACTGCGGCATAATCAAAAAGTATACTACCTTTATCCTATGAGTAATATATCTTGCTTTATTGTTGAAGATGATCCACAAGCACTTACCTATGCATCTGCTATTGTAGAAAAATATGGTACCATTAACATTATTGGGAGTTGTGACTCTATAATAAAAGCTTCAAACCAAATAAAAGAGTTAAAACCTGACTTTATCATTCTGGATGTTTTTTTAACCGATGGAAATGCATTCGAATTTCTTGCTCTTTTTAACACTATCGAATTCAAAATTATTTTCACTACTTCATTTGCCAAATATGCCATCGATGCTTTTAGGTTCAGCGCATTAGATTATCTTTTAAAACCTTATGAAGAGAAAGAATTAGCTTTGGCTTTGGATAAAGTAATTCAGGATATCCACAAAACAAACTATCAATCACAATTAAACACACTTCTTCATAATCTTTCTCATAAAGATCAGTCAAAAAAACTTGTACTAAAAAATGCCGATGCTATTCACATTGTTGATATTAAAGACATTTTATATGCAAAATCAGATAATAACTACACTACATTCCTTCTTGTAAATAACAAAGAAATTTTGGTTTCAAAACCTCTTAAATCTTTTGATGAAAAGCTAGGTAGTTATAATTTTTTTCGTGTACATCAGAGCTTTCTAATTAATCTTAGCTATATATCTAAGTTTGATAAACGCAATGAAGAAGTAATCCTTAAACAAGAACATTGCATACCAGTAGCACAAAGCAGAAAAAAGAATCTAATAGAATATATTAACCAATTGTTTTAAGATTCTCTTTAAACTCCCTTGATTTCTAAATACTCCTCTTCAAATTCACATTTATAAAAAATCTTGTTTTTAATAGATTTAAATTAGTTCATAAAACTATTTTAAAACAGAAAAAACAATGAAAAAAACTGCAATCACAATAGTATGTATTGCGTTATTATTTTCCTGCGGAAAAGATAAAAGCGGAGAAAAAGAACCCGGGCTATTTGACGTAATTGAAAGTGTTTCGGATCTTAATCAAATGGCCAATGAAGCAGAAAAAATTGAAGAAGAAAGCGAACAACTAAAAAATGCCACACCTATCTCCAAAGAAAAACTAAAAGCTTTATTACCAGAAAGTTTATTGGGGTATCCAAGAAAAAAATTCTCTATCGGAAATCAGTTTATGCCAGATATGAATATGGCAGAAGCCGAATATGAAAACGAAAATGGAGATCTTATTTCTTATTCTATAATTGATGGCGCGGGAGAAACAGGTAGTGCAATGGTAACACTTGCCCGATTAGGTTTTTCTAGGGATTTCGAAGAACAGAGTGATTCTGGATATAGAAAATCCATAACTATAAACGGATATAAAGCTATAGAAGAAGTAGAAAAAGATAGCTACGATGGTAGTGAGGATTCTAAAATAGAACTTCTAATCTCCAATAGATTCATTGTTACTCTAGACGGAGAAAGAGTCTCTATGGTTCAATTAAAGAACGCCATTAAAGAACTTAAATTAAATCAACTAGGGCAATAAAAAAAAGAATAGCACATCACACAAATATTTAATTGGAATAAAAAATGAAAAAGATAAAATCAATTTTATCACTTTTATTACTACTTGCCATGTTTCAGTCATGTTATGTCATGAAAAAATCTGATCAGTTTTTCGGCATTGAAACATCAAATCGAAATACACTATATCTCATTGATATATCCGGAAGTATGGAAGGTATTGATGAAGGATCTGTAAAAGATCAAGTAATGCGTGAAGCTGGCAATAAAGCTGGAAATGTAGTAAGTAAAACTATTGGGGGGAAGATAGGTAACATTCTTGGTAGGCAGGTAACCAAACAAGCAACCAAATTAGGTGCTGTAAAACGAAAACTAATACCTGCAATAAAAGGATTACCTGATGGTAAAAAATTTGTTGTTTTTGCTTATAACAATAATGTAACCAAACAATCTATAGAACTTAGAATCGCTACTAATACATCTAGAACCTCTTCAAATATTTTTGTTGAAAATCTAAAAGCTGGAGGAGGTACAAATACATTAAATGGTCTTTTAGAAGCCTTATCTACAGAAGGAGTTGAGGAAATTGTATTAATGAGTGATGGTCTTCCTAATGGAGGTCCTCAAGCAGTACTAGAGGAAATACGAAAAGTAAATACCAAGGGAGTTATCATACATACTATTGCTTTTGGCGAAGATGCTGATCATAACTTTATGAGAACGTTAGCACAGGAGAACCAAGGTACATTCATCACTTCTAAAATGTAATATAAATGAAAATTAAAATTGGAATACTTATAACCATACTTGTTACTCTTTTTTGCATACGTTCATATGCTCAGAACTGTGATGAAGTATTATTTATGAAAAAAGGTGCTATCCTTACTTATACTGATTATAACAAAAAAGGGAAAGAGCTTAACTCAACGGTACATGAAACGACATCAGTTACGCAAGAAAATAATCTCTACACGGCCATAATTCAAGCTACCAGAAAAGATCAAAAAAACAAAGAAACTTTTACTACCAGCTTTAAAACCAGATGTGAAGGAGGACTGTTTAGTGTAGACATGATGCGTTTCTTTAACTATGATAAGTTATCAGAACAACAACAAAAAGGACTTAAACTGAAAATAGATGGAGATGTTCTAGAATTTCCTGTAAACAGTAAAGTAGGAGATCAAATGGATGATGGCCACATCACAATAAAACTAAATAGTGAAGGATTTACACTTATTACTATGACTTTTGATATCAAAAATAGAAAAATCGTTGGAGAGGAGAGTATTACTACTCCTGCAGGAACTTTTGATTGTCAAAAAGTAACGTTTGATTTTGAAAGTAAATTCGGAATCATAAAAGTAAAAGGTAGTGGTGTAGAATGGTATCATGATAATGTTGTGGTCATAAAATCTGAATCTTACAATAAAAAAGGAAAATTGACTGGATATCACCAATTAACAAAAGTCCAGTAATCTAAATCATAAAAATATAACGAAATGACAAAAGTAATTTGGGTAATCTGCTTATCATTACTATTAACGAATTGTAAAAATAACACTGGAGAAACAGAAGAAAAAGAACGAATACAGACAGAAGAAGAAACTTCTATTCCTAATAGTGAAACAACTGAAACTGTAGAAGTAATTAAAAATACAGAAACAGAAAAACAACCTATCAAAGAATTTAACTGGAATGACATCTCTATTACTAATCAAGATATTGGTGACTATCCATATATAACTCCTCCAAAGGGAATGGAGGTGAGTGAAAGTAGTAGTGCTACAAAATCTTATGATTTCCACAAATTAGAGATGTTTGATGGCACTTCTTTCTTTGCTTTTGAAGGACGTGTTGAAAAAATGAGTATTAAGATGAGTCTCAAGGATAATTCTGATCAAGACTGGAATCAGTATTTATTTGATAAAAGTGTTTCAGAATATCTTGCATCAATTGGAGCGAAGTTAATTTCTGATCAAAAAATTCCTGAAGAACTCATGGTCAATTTTGGGGATACCCCAAACGAAAGATATGCTCATATGCATGATTTTTACATTGGCGATGTGGTAAACGATAAAGTCAGAATGTATGTTTTGAGAACGCAATCTCAAAAAATAGGTTTCCAGGTATATTCAAACACTGCTACAGGCGAAATAGGTATTGTTGAAGTTAAAGATTTTGAACAAACCATTGAAAAAATTACTGCTAGTGAAATTAAAGAAGAGATTGAAAAAAACGGATTTGTAGCTCTTCATATTAATTTTGATACTGGAAAATCAAGAATAAAAACAGACTCCTACTCTATCATAGACGAAATTGTTAAAATGCTCAAAAACTCACCTGATCTAAAAATTAGTATCGAAGGACATACTGATGATGTGGGTGATGATAGTTCAAATCTAAAACTATCAAAAAATCGAGCTCGAGCAGTTTTAATGGCATTAACAGATGAAGGAATTGAAGAATCCAGGTTAAGTAGCGAGGGGTTTGGTGAAACTAAACCTGTCTCAGATAATACTACGGAGGATGGAAAAGCACAAAACAGAAGAGTAGAATTAAGAAAGCAATAACGATAAACTACTGGATATTGATTATGATTATTTTACTTTCATAATTAAATATACCAAAGTCTGAACTTACCGAAAAAGGACTTAAAAAAAGGAGTAGGTATCATTAAAAATATTTAAGAAATGATAGTATGGTCAGGAAGAGGATTCCTTTCGGTATTAGTATTGGCCGTGATCCTTGTCGTATTTACATCTATTTTGCCAAAAGAACAAAGTGATTATGCCTATATTATTGGACTCTTCGTAGCTGGAGTTTTTAGTTGGTTCATGGGTAAAAAATGGAATGAATCTGATGGGAGAATTGTAATAGACAAGCAAACAGGGCAAGAAATTATTATAAAACCAAATCACAGCCTCTTTTGGATTAAGATGCAATATTGGGGAATTATTTTTGGAGGTATTGGCATACTAATACTGATCAAACAATTTACATAAATAAGTCCGAATTTATCAATATCATGTATAAACTATAACAACCTATTTTGTTTATTACTATTTTCAATATATAATAATGCTCATCATTGTAACTGGATAAAATATAGAATATTAATTTATATTTTTTTTATTTGCAAGATTTTAAGGAATTTCAAAATTAGTAAGGGATAAAACTAATTTAAATTAACATCTAAAATTTTACGCAATGATTAAGAACATTTTAAATTTAGAAAAAGTCACAATTCTTAAAAAAGAAGACCAAAAATCAATTAATGCTGGTTTTTTGGGAGTCGTATGTCCAGAATTCCGACCATGTTGGAATGAATGATAGTGACTGCCATTGCGGAAGATGTGGTGCAACGGTAAATGGTTTTTACATACCTGATTTATGTGCTTTCTAAAGGGATAAAAAATTAGGATAAATCATTATCCTATGATTTAATTAAAAACTCCAATTGTTAGAAATCTAATAATTGGAGTTTTTGCATCTGTAGTTTATTCAAAAAAATAAAAACACTTTTTAATTTAAATAATCGTCTTCATATTCTTTTGAATATTTATTATCAATTGAGAAGTGTTTATTTAATGTTCTAGAGTCTACCCTATCAACAGATATCCATCTTTCATAGGGTATATTTCTTAGATTTTTTGAGCGATTTCTATTAATTACCATATCTATAAAATCGTCTTTACTATTAATTTCTGAGCTTTTATAAATAGATAATTGTGGAGTTCCGAGGTTCTCAGCTGTAATATTAAAACCATCTTCTTTTTTAATAAATTCTGAAATCAAATCTTTTAATGTAATTGATATTGATGGCGTAGCACCATTATAGATTACCCAATTAAATCTTTTAGTAGTCGATAATATATTATCCCCATCACTATATCCTGCAGCAAAATTGAAATAATCATACTCACCCGTCACTGTAGCTTGATATGATAGGAAAGAGTTATTAGTTATAGAAGCATTTAAACTGGATGGAACATACATTTTAGGAATATCATTAATAGTGGTATAAAAATCCCTAGTATGAGTAATAAAATTATCATATGATGCTGTTCCAAAAAATGAATATCTTTCAAAAATATTCTCTGGTAAAAAAAATTCTTTTGATAGCTCATCCGTTGCAAATAATAAACTACTATCAAATCTAAAAAAATCTGTGTTTTTTGATAAATCAACACCAGATATACTACTAGTAAACCTTCTAAATGTTGAATTTGAAGAACTTAAATCAGGGAAATTAATTTTAACTTGTTTCGCTTTTGGTAAAGTGTTATAATCCAAACTAACCAACTGTCCATTACTTAGCTCTTGTCTTGTGTACCTAAAATCCTCGTTACCAGGATCTTCACTTTGAGCATAAGCATAAACCGTGTTAACACCATTCTGTTTAACTTTTATCTCAAAATTGAGTCTATTATCCACAATAGGTAAACTGCTTGATGTAGAACTTCCAAAACTAGTGCTATGGGATGCATTTAAGAAACTAAACGGTACATTTTCAAATTTTAGTTCTGCAGTTCCTATAGCTGTTCCTCGATCTATATCAAGATCATAAAAGTATTCACGGTTAGCGACATCAAGAAAAGTCTGAACAAAATATCTTACAACATTTTCATATCTAAATTCTGGTTCTGTATCAGATTCAATATATCTAAGTACAAAATGTAAATGGTATGGTTTATTCTTATCGTATTCTGCTTCTAATTTAACCTCTGTATTTGTTTCTATACTATTTCTTGCCAAAATAGTACCATCTTCTCCAGTTATAATAGCTTCTAGACTAAGGTCTTTAATTTCTTCATTAAATCTAAGACTAGAATTTGCTCCTCTAGATACAGTTAATAAAATTGTATCTTCTTCCCCAACAACTTCATTACCATCTGGTTCATCAACTATTGGATCATCATCAGAACTGCATCCGAAAAAGATTATACTTAAAAATAAAAATGTAAATAAGTGCTTCATAAACAGAGTTGATTAATTTGAAAGCGCGAAAATAGCTAAAAAACCTTTTTTATATACTCTACTATGAAAAGATTGAAATAAATTAACGTTTGGGAATTGTGATCAACTCTGTCTGTCTTTCATTTACATACCTAAAACCTGATTCTCCCCAAAAGCCTGCTTCTTCAAGCATAATACGAATATCTTTCTTCCATTCTGGTAGATTGACTGTGGTATTCAGTTCGATAGCATATACCGTATTTTCATACAATTGGTAATCTCCCGTTCCTTGAACTCCTCCTTGAGAGTCCCACATACCAATAGTAGGTCCAGCAGAATGTCCATATAACCCTAGTGGATGAGTATATATTGATGGTTTTAGCCCTTCTGTTTTTCCTTGCTCCAGGGATTTCAGTAATATCTCATTTCCTGTCTTCCCTGTTTCAAAATTTGATGTAAAAATATCCTGCACTCTATTTCCATCTGTAAAAGCTTTAACCAAAGACTCTGGAGGGGAAGTTTCTTCGTTTCTTAAAATATAAGCATGTTGTTGACAATCTGTATTTAACCTCAAATACGTAATTCCAAAATCACAATGAATCAAATCACCAGGTCTAATTACTTTATCTTTTGGTCGGTCAGAAAAGGAAACGATATGACTTTTAAGTACTTCGCCAGATCGTTGAATATCTACTGTAGGATGAAACCATGTTTTTAATCCCATATCGGTTACTTTTTGTCTTAACCACCACACTACATCATCTGTAGTTGTAGTTCCTGGTTGTATTACCGAAGTGCTAAATGCTTCTTCAATAATATCATGAGTAATCTTTACCAACTCTTTATATATTTCCATCTCTTGTTGAGTACGAGTTTCTATCCAGGCAATGGCTAACTTCTCAGCAGAAACCACTCGAGATTTATATTCTTGTGGTAATGCCTCCATAAACTCTTCATAGTCCGTTTTTACAATACCATCTAATATCCCAAAGTCTTTAGAGTAATTAATTCCTATTTTTTGAGGATTTCTTTTTGAGATGATATCGATCAGTGCTTTCCATTGATCAGGTTGCTTCTCTTTATCCCATGCAGAATCAATATTTTTACCTACACTATATCTAGCTACGGCCATTTTTTCTATAGTATTCTTGACTTTATCTCTATAAAAAACTAATATTGTCCTTCTTCTGGCATTCAACCATGTTGCGGGTAGCATTGTTTTAAGCACAGGGTCTTCATTATACTCTCGTGAAATCAAAATCCACATATCAAACTCTGTTCTATCCATCAATTGAGGTAAGAGATTATCAAACCTTTCTTTTAGAACCATATCAATAGCTGCCGCTCTTTCTCTTTGCTTAAGGATTTGTGATTGAATAGTTATGCTAAAAAGAAATATCGTGACTAAAATGAGGTTTTTCATTGTAAGATTAGTGTGAGGTAATTAATAAGGTGTATTAAAAATTAAATGTATTACAAAAAAGAGACACCTGCAATGTTTTGCAAGTGTCTATTCATATTCAATCATTTATTCTAACCCTTTATAATCCATTATAACTATTCATCAATCTTACAAATTCTGCTTTATATCCCTGATCATCTTTTTCTTTGTTTGTTCTGGCTAAAGAAATTATAGTATTAAGATCCTCATTTTCAATATATTTTGAATTTCTTAATTTCATTCCAAACCAAGCTACAGAGGCTGCAAAATTAAAGTCTTGTGAAACAGAAGATTTATTATCGGTTTTTAAAACATGAATCATTTCGATACTTTTTCTTTCCTTCGGCTTTTTATATCTAAATTTTACTGTTAATAGCTCATCTCCATAATCTGTATTCATTTTTGAATCTGTATATTTTAGATTTGCAACATCCTTAACATATTCACTTTTTACTCCTACGGGAACTACTTCATAAAGTGCTGTAACTGTATGACCACTTCCTAATTCTCCAGCATCTTTTGTATCATCTACAAAATCTTCATCTTCCAGAAGTCTATTTTCATATCCGATTAAACGATATGCTTGTACTTTTCCCGGGTTAAACTCAACTTGTATTTTCACATCCTTAGCAATAGTATATAACGTGCCTCCAAATTCTTTACCCAATACTCGTTGTGCTTCTTGCATTGTATCAATGTATGCATGATTTCCATTCCCTTTATCTGCCAATGTTTCTAATTTACTATCCTTATAGTTTCCCATACCAAATCCTAGGCATGTAAGAAATACATTTGATTTTCGTTTTTCTTCGATTAAATCTTTCATTTCCTTATCACTACTTATTCCAACATTAAAATCCCCATCTGTAGCAAGAATTACTCTATTATTTCCGTTTTTTATAAAGTTTTCTTTAGCTATTTTATATGCTAATTGAATTCCCTCTCCTCCTGCTGTAGAACCTCCTGCCTGAAGATTTTGTAAAGCTTGATTGATTTCTTGCTTATTTGCACCCGATGTAGGTTTTAATACCATTCCTGCTGCTCCTGCATATACCACAATTGAAACCTTATCTTTCTCTCTTAATTGCTTTACCAAGAGTTTAAATGCCTTCTTAAGTAATGGTAATTTGTTACTATTACTCATAGATCCAGACACATCAATTAAAAACACAAGATTGGAAGGAGGGATCTCATTTTGCGGAATCTCTTTTCCTTTTAATCCGATCTTAACCAATTGAGTTTTTGCATTCCATGGAGTCGATGTATATTCTGTATGAATTGCAAAAGGATGTTTTCCTGTAGGTTGTTCATACTCATAATCAAAATAATTAATCATTTCTTCAATTTTAACTGCATCTGCAGGAATATTAGTTCCATTATTGATCATTCTTCGAATATTACTATAAGATGCTTTATCTACATCTATAGAAAAAGTAGACAGAGGAGATAAATTGACTCTTTTAAAATCATTTTCTATAATCTCTTTGTATGATTCATCATTCTGCACTTTATAATTGCCCGATTTTGTAGTAATCAAGACTACTCCACCTGATGCTCGACTGCCATAAATCGCAGACGCTTTTTTATTTTTAAGTACTTCAGTTTTTATAATATTCTCTGGTTTTATAGCTTTTACTAAAGCAATATCCCTACTATTTACAGGTACTCCATCAACTACATATAATGGTTGATTAGCATTTGAAATTGAATTCATTCCACGAATTCTAATCGTACTATTATTCTGATTTGTATACCCCTTATTAATAGTTTGTTTTCGCGATAGTTTCCGTCTACGTTTTCTAGGTTTACGAGAAATACTTTCACTAGACACTACAGTAGCAGAAGCGGTGATTTGTCTTTTATATACTGGTGCGTAGCCTACAACTACTACTTCTTCTAATTGAGCAGCAGACACTTGCATAGTTACATGCATAGTAGTAGATTGGGAGTCTACTTTCTTTTCTTCGGTTTCATATCCAAGATAAGAATACATCAATGTATCCCCTATATGTGCAAGAATAGTATAGTTTCCATCAAAATCGGTTTGTACTCCTTTATGACTGCCCTTGATCAAAATATTAACCCCTGGTAAAGCTAAATTTTGATTATCCGTTACTTTTCCTGTAACTTTTATTTCTTGTGCATTTAAAACTCCTATAGAAAAGAAGAATAAAAACATATAATTTAATAGTTTCATAGTGGATAGTTTTTAATTACAAACTAAAACTAAATGTTCTTCTATGGGCTAGCAATCAAAAATGAGTGAAGTAGGCTTTCTGATGAGTAAAAAGGATATAATTAATTTTAATATTCCTTAAAATTCAGATTAGAATTTAGAATTTAAAGCTAACTCTACTGTTTGCTTTCTTTGTACTTTTCCATTTTCTGTTCCTATAAATTGAGGGAGGAAATGAATTTCTTTTGGGATTTCGTATTTGTTTAGGGTATTTAAATTTTGTATTCCTTCCCGAAGTGTGAGATATGCAATTTTATCATAATCACGTTCTATGAGTAAAATTACTTTATCACCTAATGCATCATCTGGTACACTGGTAATAAAAAAACGATGTCCAATTAATAACTGTAATTTTGTTTCTATCTCTTCTGGATATAACTTTACTCCTCCACTATTAATTACATTATCATGTCGTCCTTTCCACAAAAATTTTTTATATGTTTTAAGTTCTACAACATCATTGGTAATGATAGTTTCTTCATTGAGCTGAGGAGCTTTAATAACTAGGCAATTTCTATTATCTATGTTCAGCGTTATATTGGGTAATGCTTTAAAAAAATTAGCATCTTTTTTATCTTTTTTCTTTGGATTTATCCTACGTGCGGCAATATGAGATACCGTTTCGGTCATACCATAAGTTTCAAATATTTTAGTCTTAATACCTTGAACAAGTTCTTTTAGGTTTTCTGAAACAGGTCCCCCTCCTACGATTAACTTTTTAATCAAATGAAGCCTGTTTAAAGAATTATCTAATTGCAAAGGGACCATAGCGCAAAAATCATATTGCTTATAAACTGTATCAAGAGGAATTGTTTTTGGAGGGACTAAATCTATCTTCCATCCTAGTACCATTGCCCTTATCAGCATCATTTTACCGGCTATATAATTTGCGGGAAGACATAATAACGCTGTTGTACCTTCTTCTGCTTTAAAAAATTTACCGGTAGCTCTTGCGCTATTAATCATATGTTTCTTGAACACCTTAATCTTTTTTGGTTTCCCGGTAGATCCAGATGTTTGTACAATTATATGATCTTTTTCATTTAACCAATCTAATAAAAAGTTTCCTGCATCCTGTTCATATACTTCTCCATCTTTTACAAAATTATAGGCAAAATACCTTAGTCCTTCCTTATCCAAGGAGTTCTTGTTTATTGAAAAACTCTGGTGTATTTCTGGTAAAGAAAATTCGCTATCAGTTTGCATACTCAAATTTCAATTTTCTAGTATATCCACAGGTTAACAGTGTGTAAACAGTATATTATTATTCTGTTATCCCAGAAGCCTCTTCTTGAACATTATTAAATGTATTCAAGGATCCAAAAAGTTTATCTTTCCACCCTGTCCATTTATATTTTTTTGACAATATGAATAAGAACATTGGAAAAATCACTAAAATAGGTAGTAAGATTTCATATCCAGAAGTTGGATCAGATTTATCTAGAAATATAGAGTCTGTCTGTAATGCCGTCCAATCTGCAGTTACTAAAAGAACTGTTACTAAATTATTAGCCGCATGAAAACCTAATGCTAATTCAATCCCTTCATCCATTAAAGTAATAATACCTAAGAAAAGACCTGTGCCTATATAGTAAATCATCAATATAGGCCCTATTTTATCCACCTCGGGATTAGCAATATGCATAACACCAAAAAGTATAGATGTTAAAAATAATGGCATCCATTTATTCCTAAAAGCTAACCCCAACCCTTGCATTAGGTATCCTCTGAAAAAGTACTCTTCAAAACTTGTCTGTATAGGAACTAATATCAAAGCAATAGCCGTAAGAATAAGAAACGGAATAGGCTTAAAATTAATCTCATAGTTTTCTGGAGTCACAAAATATACAATTAGTGTAGAAATAATAATAAATGAGGCCATCAGAATAAAAATGAAGAAAATACGCCCCCAATCTACTTTTTTCCTACTAGTAGTAAGTGATAAAAGACTTTGTTGATGAACATACCTAACCCAAAAAAACAAACCACCTAATAAAACCACAAAAAATGCCATATTTTCTGCAAAAAATCTATTTTTTCCTTTTGTAAGGATTTCTTTTTCCATTATAGAAGCAATATCAATTCCCATTAGTTTTATTGCCAAATAATTAAACCCCATTAATCCCATAAACACTATCGGGATCGGCAAATATTTCCACATTCCTAATTTTCCTTGTCTTCCTTGTGTGATATACATATAATTATACTCTATATTTAATTAAAAAAATCTATAGCCCAATCTTTATTTTGATCATAGATTAAAGTTCCTTGATCAACAACCAAGGGAGAATCAATATTATTGGTGTACAAACCTCCCGTACCTAACCCCTGAGGCATTTTGTTTTGTAATGTGTACGTAAATTGGGCAATTGCATTCAGACCTATATTACTTTCTAATGCGCTAGTGATCCACCAACCAATATTGAGGTCTTCTGCTATTGAAATCCACTCCATAGTCCCTTTAAAGCCACCTATCAAACTTGGTTTAAGAATGATATATTGTGGTTGTATAGTTTGTAACATTTTTTTCTTTTCCGTTACATCAAAAACACCAATTAATTCCTCATCCAAAGCAATAGGCAATCGGGTTTTTTCACATAAGTTCTTCATTTCTTCGTACTGACCTTGTCGTATGGGTTGTTCTATACTATGTAAATCATAGATCGAAAGACGGTCTAATATTTTTAATGCATTCTGGGGTTTAAAAGCACCATTAGCATCAACTCTTAACTCTATTTGTTCTGGTGAAAACTGTGATCTTATATAGGATAACAAGTTTAACTCAGTTTCAAAGTCGATAGCACCGATCTTCATTTTTATGCAATTAAATCCCTGGTTTAATTTATCCACTATTTGCTCACGCATAAATTCTTTGGTTCCCATCCAAATGAGTCCATTAATAGAAATATCATCTTGGTTTAAAGTAAATTTTGAAGGAAATAATACAAACGGAGAATCACTATGCAGGGATTTAAAAGCCATTTCTACTCCAAATTGAATACTAGGAAATTCGATCAACTCTTCCCATAATTTATCCACACCTAAATGTATATGCTCACAAGTCCATTTAAGTTTTTCTTCATAATCAGATCGATCATCTATACTTAATGTTCTTAGAATACCACATTCCCCTACCCCATTTTTCATTCCATCTATTAGAGTTATAAACCATGTTTCCTTAGTTTTCAAAACTCCTCTGGAAGTACCACTTGGTCTTTTAAACTCCAGAATATGTTTATGGTATTTAGCGATCATTATAATTCAATGCTTGAACCTATTTCTAATAACATAAGATCTTTATTTCTTTCAAAAAACTTTCGTTTTGCTTCATCATGATCAATTTCTATATATCCAAAGGTATCATAATGTACTCCTAAAATTTTATCACATTCAACAAAATCGCTGGCTATAATAGCATCATCAACTCCCATGGTAAAATTATCACCAATCGGTAATATTGCTAAATCTAACTTTGTATACATTGGAATTAGTTTCATATCCATTGTTAAAGCAGTATCTCCAGCAATATAAATGGTCTTGTGCTCTCCTTCAATTATAAATCCACCAGGTTGTCCTCCATAGGTTCCATCAGCAAAACTACTGGTATGAATAGCATTAACATACTTCACTTTTCCAAATTCAAAATTCCAATTTCCCCCATGGTTCATAGGATGAACCTGAATACCTCGATTTTGATAATACATAGCTATTTCATAATTAGAAACGATTGTTGCATTATTATTTTTAGCTATAGCTTCTGCATCAAGAACATGATCTTCATGTGCATGTGTAAGTAGGATATAATCAACTTTTATATCATCGATAGCTATTTTATCTTTTGATAGTGGGTTTCCAGATATAAACGGATCAATTAATATATTGATATCATTAATCTTAACAAGTAGGGTGTTCTGCCCGTAAAATGTAATTTTCATGTGTGAAATACTTTTAAGTAATACGAAAATTATAAAATCTGACCGAGACTGAACAAAATAGAAAGCAAAAATGTTGTTAAAGCTACTTTTTTAAGTTCTGGATCCAATAGTTCTGTATTTTTAGTATTGATCACTTTTTTGATATGTATCAATAAAGGAATAAATGATAAAAGAAATAATAAATTTACCCAATGATCATAGGTGAGTAAAAGATAAAGCAACATGGATAGCATAGCAAGTATTAGTAATGAAAGGTGGTATTTCTTTGCACGATTGATCCCTAATTTTACAACAAGTGTATTTTTCCCTGCTTTTTTATCACTATTATGATCTCTCATATTGTTAAGATTTAATACCGTTGCACTTAATAATCCAATAGTTATGGCAGGAAGAAAAATAAGAAAACTTAAATGCTTAGTAAATAAAAAATAACAACCTACCACACTTACCAATCCAAAAAATATAAATACAAAAATGTCTCCTAGTCCTTTATATCCATAAGCAGAACTACCCATGGTATATTTTATAGCTGCGACGATAGAAGCTAATCCTAAAAGAAAAAAGAATATTGAATACAAAAAATTGGCTGCTCCAAAGGAGACATAAATCAAAGCAATAGATACTCCTAAAGTTATTAAAGCAGTAATTATGATCCCTCTAAACATTTCTTTTTTAGAAATTGCTCCACTTTGTAAAGCTCTTTGCGGGCCAACCCTATCCTCATTATCCGTTCCTTTTACTCCATCGCCATAATCATTAGCAAAATTAGAAAGTATTTGTAACCCTAAAGTAGTAGCTATAGCAAGCCAAAAAATACCTGTCCCTATAAAACTTTGATATCCCAAGGCAGAACCTACAATTATTCCAGATACCGATAAGGGTAATGTTCGCAGACGTGCAGCCGAGATCCAGGCTTTAATTTTGGTCATTCTTGATCATTTAGATCCCAAAGGAACAGTATTTTCCTAAAAAAATAAAAATAATTCACATCAATTCTTCACATTCATAGTTCGATTATCATAATAACACCAAATTGTTTTGATTCCATTTTTATTAATTTCGCAATTCTTCTTCCCCATATTTTTATGAGACTTTTTATAGATTAGCACTTTAAACCACCACATACTTATGAGACATATAATAATTACCGCTTTTCTATTTTTATTTGTAACCGCTGGATGTAATAATGATTCAAAAAAAGAGAAAAACACTACATCAACTACCTCAAATGATAGTATTAAAAAGCCAAATACTTCAAAAACATTACCATTCATTTGGGAAGGATCTAATGTTTATTTTTTACTTACCGATAGGTTTAACAATGGAAATCCTAATAATGATGAATCTTTAGAAAGAACAAAAGAAACAGGAAAACTACGAGGTTTTGAAGGAGGAGACATCAGAGGGGTTATTCAAAAGATAGAAGATGGATATTTTAAGAAACTGGGAATTAATGCTATTTGGTTTAACCCTGTGGTAGAACAAGTACATGAAAGCGTGGATGAAGGAACCGGAAACACATATGCATTTCATGGGTATTGGACAAAAGACTGGACTAAGATTGATCCAAATTTTGGTACGTATAAAGATTTAAAAAAATTAGTTGAAATTGCCCATAAGAACGGAATACGAATACTCATGGATGTCGTATTGAATCACACTGGCCCTGTTACAGATAAAGACCCTGTATGGCCAGATAATTGGGTACGTACTTCTCCAAAATGCGCTTTTAAAGATTATAAAAGTACAGTTGCTTGTACATTGGTAGAAAATCTTCCGGATGTTAAAACAGAAAGTGATGAAAATGTAGGATTACCCGCCATACTATTAAACAAATGGAAAAAAGAAGGAACATTAGAAATAGAACTTGCAGAAATAGATGTTTTCTTCACTAAAACTGGCTTAAAAAGATCTCCTAAGAATTATATCATTAAATGGTTAACAGATTATGTTAGAGAACTAGGAATAGATGGATATCGTGTTGACACAGTTAAGCATGTAGAAGAAGGTGCATGGAGTGTATTAGCAGAACAAGCAAAACTAGCGTTTGCAGAATGGAAATCTAAAAACCCTGATAAAATACTTGACGAGAATGAATTTTATATTATCGGCGAGCTATATGGTTACGGAGTTGATGGAAAACGATATTATGATTTTGGAGATAGAAAAGTAGATTATTTTGCTAATGGATTTGATAATCTAATCAATTTTCAATTTAAATATGATGCTGCTCAGAAGGATTATGAACAATTATTTAGCAAATACAGTACCATCCTTAATACAAATTTAATCGGAAAAAGTGTGATGAACTATATTAGTTCTCATGATGATTCACAACCTTTTGATAAGGACCGCACTAAAACATACGAATCTGCCACCAAGCTTTTATTAACGCCTGGTATATCGCAGATATATTATGGAGATGAAATAGCAAGACCTCTTATTATTGAAGGGACCAAAGGCGATGCTACCCTTAGATCTAATATGAACTGGGATTCAATCTCTAATAGTAACACCAAATCTTTGTTGATTCACTGGCAAAAATTAGGAGTATTCAGAAAAAACCACCCTGCTATTGGAGGCGGAAAACACAAAATGATTTCAAAATCACCTTATGTTTTTTCTAGAACATACAATAAAAACAACATTTCTGACAAAGTTGTGGTAGCTTTAGATCTTCCTAAGGGAGAAAAAACAATAAAAATTGATTCTATTTTTCCAGAAGGAATGTCTTTAATTGATCAATATTCTGGTATCGAAGTAAATGTATCTAAAGATTCTGTTAGAATCAATTCTGATTACAATATCATTTTATTAGAACCCAAAAAGTAAGCTGTCAATAATTGTTTAAGGTAGAATTTCATTGTATCTCAAGCAGTTTTTGATTTAATTTCAAATAAAAAATTAGATTCTTATTCTCATTACGTAATGGTATAAGAAGAACTTACCTCCTTAGGATAAGGAGGTAAGTGTTGGGGAAAACAAAAAAAGTAAGGGAAAAATTGTAATTGGAATACTTTTCAAAGATAAAGAGGTTTGGAGCATATACGGTTACGGTTTTACCTCAAACTTTAGCCGGAATAGTAGTATTGATTGAAGTAATATCTTTTAAATACCTGAAAAACAGTATTTTACACAAAAACGAGTCAATTGTTAAAATATCTTAAATAAAAAAAACAGTGTTAAATTAAATAAATACTCATAATTGATTTCTCATAAGTGAGGAAAAATTTAAATTTGCAATCATTAATAGTTAATCATCTTTATAATTTTACCCTTTTGGAAAATAAAAAAGCAAACAAGTTAGTCGATAAAATTATTGAAGACCTTGGAAAAACAGGTATCAATTCAGACACATTAATTGATGATCTTAAAGAATTAAGAACATATGCTCTAGAAGAACAAGTGCCTCTTGTAGTAAAAGTGCTTAGATATACTTATGAGCATATAGAAGAGAATGATTCGTTTCTTATACCTATCCCTGATGATGAACCAATTGATGAAGAAACCACATCCTCTGATAACGATACGGTTAAAGACCCAGTAGAAAGTCTTAAATACCTTATTTCTTTGACTAAAAGTCTTAATAACAAGATGAATATATCAGATTTAAAAGATTACCGAGATGCTTTAATGGCACACTAAAGAATTAAACCTAATTTTTTTCTTTACAGTTAATATGATTTCTAAAAAAATGATTAATTAGTATTAGTCATTTTTTAGAATTTCATCTATTGTACTACGGTATGTATTAAATTCTATTAAATTATTATGCTCACCTCCTTTAATCGTTATCATTCTTTTATTAGAAATAGAGATACTTTTAAAGAGGCGTTCTCCTGATTGGTAAGGAACAACCTTATCCTCTGTCCCATGATATATGGTTATATCACAACTTACTTTCTTAACAAAAACATCTGATGGTAAATTGTACTTTAATATAAAACTAACAGGAAAATAAGGAAACCAATGTTCTGCAACATCTTTAATATTGTAATAAGGGGTTTCTAGTACCAAATGATTTGGATTGTTTTCTGAGGCCACTTTTGCTGCAATTCCTGTACCTAGTGATCTACCATATACTACAATTTGATTTTCAGGATATATGTTTTTTACATAATCATAAAACAATTGAGCATCCTTATACAATACCTGCTCACTAATCTTACCCGTACTTTTCCCATATTCTCTGTAATCCATAACTACTACATCATATTTTTTTTTCACAAAAAAAGACGCAATGTTACCCCAACGTTTCAGACTTCCTTTATTTCCGTGAAAATACAAAATAACTCCTTTAGGTTTTTTTGTAGTAAAATGAATTGCATTAAGCTGATTACCATCATTAGTTTTAAGAAAAAACTCATTAAAAGGGTCTTCGAATTGAAATGTATAGTTATTAGAAAGCTCTTCTGGTTGAAAAAGAATTTTCTCCTGAAAACAATAAAGCAGTAAAAGAACAACACCATAAAAGCAAACACCATATAGGAATATATTTCTAAGCTTCTGCATTTAGTTTCTTTGAAGAATGCACAACCCCTATACTAGTCTCAGAAAGATTTAAACGTCTCATTTTAGAATTAATAATTTCTCCAAGCATCTTGTGATAAGATTCAAAATTATTAAGGTTTTTATGACCTCCCCCTATTACAGTATATAAACGGGTAAGTTTAGGTTTGATTTTAGATAATTTAATACTGGATTTAAACGGAATCAATTTATCTTGGGTTCCATGTATAATATGAATAGGACAATTTACATACTTAAGCCATTTATAGGTTGGTATAGGATAACGCATAATCAGCGAGACAGGCATAAAAGGAATAAACTTTGCGGCTACTTTACTCAAACTATAATATGGAGCATCTAGAATTAACATTTTAGGATTATTTATAGATGCTAATTTTGCAGCAAACCCAGACCCCATCGATCTACCATATAAAATAATGTATTTCTCATCTACTTTTTCTTTCATAATATTATACACAAATTGCAGATCTCGTTTAATAGCTTTTAGTGAACGTCTACCAGTGCTTTTACCAAAACCTCTATAGTCTAGCATAAAAACATCATATCTATGTCTAGTGAAATCCACTGCAAACTTCCCCCACCCTTTTATACTTTTAGAATTTCCTTTTAGATATAAAACAATTCCTTTTGGATTGTCTACTTTAAAATGAAGTCCATTTATTATTGCTCCATCTCTTGTTTCTATATTATACTCCTCTACAACTTGATTATTGTAATGAAATTGAAAATCCTTATCTAGTTTTTCTGGTTTAAAAATGAAATACTCTTGTAAATAATACAGGGCTACACTTGCAACAAAGTATACTGCAAGAGTTATAATTATTATATATCCCCAATTTGACATCCAATTATCTTTTTTGTAAGTAACTAATTTACAAAAAATTAAATAGATATGTACCTATAAAAAATCCTGCCGAAGCAGGATTATAAAGTTTATTCTAATATATTAATATTAACGTCTTGCATCATAGATTCTAAATCGAACTCCCACTCTTGCGTAAATATCAAAAAACTTACTATCTGTATCAGTAATATTATCCACAAAATCATTCATCACACCAACTTCTGCTATGATATCAAACATTTCACCAACCATTTGAGAAAAACCAGCTCCGTATACTCCGCCAATAATTAATTTCTCATAAGCATCATCCTCCAGCTCAACACCACCAACTTCAAATTTTGTATTTACTCTAAATGAAGGACCTACATTAATGAATCCTCGAAATCTATCTTTACCTTCTCCGGTTAGATATCTAAATTTTGGATTAAATCCTACTTGTAATGTCTCTGCATCACCAACTCCTTCTATTTCACTAGTACGTTGTAAAAGGTCTAAAGAAAAAACAATACTGGTTCTAGCTCTCACTCCCATCACATATCCATATCCTGCATTAACAAAAAAACCAGTGCCTCCAGAGGTTTCACCTTGATCAAGGTTTAATTTAGAAAAGGTTGCTCCAGCAGAAACCTCCCATCTATATTGTCCATAAGAAGTAATAGAGATTGTTGCAAATAAGATAAAGAAAACTATTTTTTTCATAATTTCATGTTTTGATTTGAGGTTGTATTTAATGGCGAAAGTACTAAAATTTGAAAAATGACCATAAAAAAACCTGCCAATAGACAGGTTTTTCTTAATTTTTTCCAAAAAACAATATATTATTTATGCATGAAACTTTGTTTCTGCAATAAAAATTCTTCAGTTTCTACTATATCTTCATCTGGTACACAGCAATCCACAGGACATACAGCTGCACATTGTGGTTCTTCATGAAAACCTTTACATTCAGTACATTTATCAGGTACTATATAATATAATTCATCACTAACAGGTTCTTGTGCCTCATCAGCATTTACCGCTTTTCCTCCAGGAAGAACCACATCACCTTCTAAATCTGTACCATCAGAATATCTCCAATCATCAGCTCCTTCATAAATTGCA
Organism: Aquimarina algiphila; assembly: GCF_007489275.1. GTDB lineage: Bacteria > Bacteroidota > Bacteroidia > Flavobacteriales > Flavobacteriaceae > Aquimarina > Aquimarina algiphila. The sequence goes on along the minus strand of NZ_VLNR01000039.1, from coordinate 4,425 downwards.
GTATTTGGGCATTCTGGCTCACAAGCACCACAGTTTATACATTCATCCGTTATTATAATTGCCATAGCTCTTTTTTATTCTAAATTTGCAAGACAAAAATAACTCCTAAACTAGTGATAAACAAATAAGAAATGTTATTAAATGATCGTATCAAAGCTTTTTCTCAATTAGGAAAGTTTCTTAGTCAATTCAAATCTACTGGTTACGAGAAAGTTAACTCTGTTATTCATACCAATGATTTTTTTGATGAAATGACCCACAAGATTACCAATGCAGTCCACCATAATGGATGGTTTACAGAAGAAAATGTTCTTTTTTCTATACAGCAATGGAGTAATCTCTTAACAGAAGAGAATTTATTGGACTGGGTTTCTCACTATGAATTAGACGAAATTAATTCAAAAACTATAGGAATTATTATGGCTGGTAATATTCCATTGGTCGGGTTTCATGATTTCCTTTCTGTTCTTATTTCGGGACATCGGGTCTTGGTAAAACAATCTTCTAATGATAATCAATTATTACCTCTTTTATCTTCATATCTTATTGCCATAGAGCCAAATTTTGAGACCTACATTTCTTTTACAAATGAAAAGTTTAAAAATTTTGATGCCGTTATTGCTACAGGTAGTAACAATACTTCGAGGTATTTTGAACATTATTTTGGTAATGTCCCTAATATCATACGTAAAAATCGAAATTCTATTGCAGTACTAACAGGAAATGAGACGACTCAGCAACTTGAAGCTCTCGGAGAGGATATATTTAGATATTTTGGTTTAGGATGCAGAAGCGTGTCTAAATTAATGGTACCTAAAGGCTATGATTTTGATGTTTTTTTTAGAGCGATATACCCATATCAAGATATTATCAAAGGGGCAAAATATGCTAATAATTATGATTATAATAAAGCAGTTTACCTGATGAGTAACTATACATTATTAGAAAATGGTTTTTTGATGATTAAAGAAGATGAAAGTTATGGTTCTCCTATTGCAACATTATTCTATGAAACTTATGAATCAAATGAATCCCTATCACAAAAACTAGAGCTTGATAAAGAAAAAATACAGTGTATTGTAGGTTCTAATTTACCTTATGACACTGTTGATTTCGGAAAAACTCAACACCCAAAGCTTTCAGATTATGCCGATAGTATTGACATTATTGAATTTTTGACAAAAATTAATTAAATAATTTATCATTTTGACAATGAATTTGTATTAGATTATTAGCACCTTTGTGGTGTTTTTTCAACCCTATTTTATAGGAGTCAAAACACTATTAAATAATACTATTTATCAACATTAAAAACTACTGATGAAACCGAAGCGATTAGAACAACTATTATCAAATTTTGTAAAAGGTGTTTTTGATCGTTAAAGAAGATTCCATGTGGCCATTAAAAACAATAAACATTAGCACATGAAAAAGCATAATTTTAGCGCTGGACCCTGTATTTTACCACAAGAAGTATTTAAAGAAGCTTCTCAAGCTATTCTAGATTATAATAATTCAGGCCTTTCCATTATCGAAATTTCACATCGTAGTAAAGATTTTGTTGACGTAATGGAAGAAGCTCGTAGTCTGGCTTTAGAATTACTAGGTCTGGAAGGTAAAGGATACAAAGCACTATTCCTTCAAGGAGGAGCAAGTACCCAATTCCTTATGGTAGCGTATAACTTATTACAATCCAATGCCGGATATATGAATACTGGTAGCTGGAGTGACAAAGCAGTTAAAGAAGCCAAACTTTTTGGAGAAGTAATAGAAATTGCATCTTCTAAGGATAAAAACTTCAATTACATTCCAAAAGGATTTGAAATACCTGAGAATTTAGATTACATACACTGTACCAGTAACAATACAATTTTTGGAACTCAAATTAAAGATTTCCCTGTATCAAACGCTCCACTTATTTGTGATATGAGTAGCGATATATTCTCTAGACAATTAGACTTTTCACAGTTTAGTCTTATTTATGCGGGAGCGCAAAAGAATATGGGACCTGCAGGAACAACTCTTGTCGTTGTAAAAGAAGATATTCTTGGTAAAATAGAAAGACAAATTCCTTCTATGTTAGATTATCAAGTTCATATTAGCAAAGCGAGTATGTTTAATACTCCTCCTGTTTTTGCAGTATATGTTTCAATGCTTACACTTAGATGGCTTAAAAAACTAGGTGGTATAGCCGCTATAGAAGAGTTAAATGAGAAAAAAGCAAAACTTATTTATTCTGAAATAGACTTAAATCCATTATTTAACGGATTTGCTGCAAAAGAAGATCGTTCAAATATGAATGCTACATTTACACTCGTTAATGAAGATCTTAAAGAAACATTTGATGCGATGTGGAAAGAAGCAGGAATTAATGGAGTGAATGGACATAGAAGTGTTGGAGGATATAGAGCCAGTATGTATAATGCAATGACTATGGAAAGCGTTGCCGCTCTTGTTGATGTAATGGGAGATTTAGAACGAAAAGCATAACACCCGGGAGATTTAAAATAAAAAAAACAAGATTTAGAAATAATGAAAGTATTAGCAAACGACGGAGTATCACAAAGCGGAATTGAAGCCTTGGAAAAAGAAGGATTTGAAGTCTTGACTACGACAGTAGCTCAAGATCAATTAGTAGATTATATTAATGAAAATCAAGTTTCGGTATTACTTGTTCGTAGTGCGACCAAAGTAAGAACTGATATCATTGATAACTGCCCTTCTCTTAAGATTATTGGCCGTGGAGGTGTTGGTATGGATAATATAGATGTTGCCTATGCCCGTGAAAAAGGATTACATGTAATTAATACTCCAGCAGCATCTTCTGGATCTGTTGCAGAATTAGTATTTGCTCATTTATATGGTAGTGTTCGTTTTTTACACGATTCTAACCGTAATATGCCTTTAGAAGGTGACAGCAAATTCAAAAATCTTAAAAAAGCATACGGAAGTGGTATCGAACTAAGAGGAAAAACCCTTGGAGTTATAGGTATAGGACGAATTGGACAAGCAACTGCCAAAATAGCTATCGGAGTTGGAATGAATGTAATAGCATACGATCCATTTATTGAAGAAATAGAAATTCCGGTAGATTTCTTTGACGGGCAATCTTTAACCTTCAAAATTAAAACTGTTTCTAAAGAAGAAGTTTTAAAACAAGCTGATTTCTTTACCTTACACGTTCCAGCACAAAAAGAATATATTATCGGAAAACCAGAAATCGAGCAAATGAAAGATGGTGCAGGTATTATTAATGCCGCTCGTGGAGGAGTAATCGATGAAGTAGCATTAGTAGATGCTTTGGAGAACGGTAAATTAGGTTTTGCTGGTCTTGATGTATTCGAAAACGAACCTAGCCCTGCAATAAAAGTATTAATGAACAATAAAATATCATTAACACCACATATTGGAGCGGCTACAGGAGAAGCACAAGATCGTATTGGACAGGAATTAGCTGAACAAATTATTAAAATCTTGAATTAATTATAATTATATAAGTGTTAACGCTAAAAGGTCATTTCAGTTTCTGAAATGACCTTTTTTTGTATTTCATCTTGCGAAATGGTCTTTCATCTATTTTTGACCAAAATAAAATGATTGGCTTTATAAAATTCTACTAATAAAAGATGTAAATTTAGATTCACAAAAACTATAACAACTATGTCTGGAATTTTAGAACTCTTAAATAGCCCTATGGGCAAACAAATTATTGATGGTGTAAGTTCACAAACGGGACAATCATCTGATAAAACTAGTGGACTATTGAGTATGGCCATGCCCGTGCTAATGGGAGCAATGCAACGTAATGCTTCTACCCCAGAAGGTGCTTCTGGTTTATTAAATGCGCTTTCTGGAAATCATTCTGGTGGTATCCTAGATAACTTAGGAGGTTTGTTTGAAGGTGGTGTTGATCAAAGTGTAACCAATGATGGTGCCGGAATTTTAGGTCACATCCTTGGTGGGAAACAACCTGCTGTTGAAAACGCTCTAAGTCAAAAATCTGGAATAGACGCTGGTTCTGTTAGACAGATTCTAAAAGTAGCTGCTCCAATTCTTATGGGAGTATTAGGAAAACAAGCATCACAGAATAATGTTAGTGATGCTAATGGTTTAACAAGCTTATTAGGAAATATGTCAGGTGCTGCAAAAGGTTCAAAAGAGCAATCTCTGATTGAATCTTTTCTAGATGCCGATGGAGATGGTAGTATCCTTGATGATGTTGCCGGTATGCTATTAAGCAGTGGAGGAAAGAACAAAGGTGGCCTTGGAGGGCTTTTTGGCAAATAATACAATCCTTTGAGTCGTCCTAAAATAGGTTGACAATTTTACGATATTTAATTTAGTCCTGTGAAGCTAGCTTCACAGGATTTTTTGTTATGTATAAAATTAGGTGTTTTTAAATTAAGACTCCAATGTGGTCTTTTA
>NZ_VLNR01000038.1 GCF_007489275.1 Aquimarina algiphila | reverse complement strand
TTGTGGGGGAATCATTAAGAAAAGGAAAAATTAAAAAGGACTAATAACAAAATTTAACTATTATTGCAAGATCTCTCTTAGTGGCACCATTTGACCGAAATAGGTGGCACAGTCACTCCGAAATAGCCATTTGAAGCTATATTAACGCAAAATATCACTTCCAATACACCAAAACTTGTTGCATATATAGATGATAATCCTGTTACTGATGGAATCAATCCATCAAAAAATGCCATAAAAGTGACCGAATTTGCAGAATGTCAATATTGGGGTTCTACTATTGTAAATAAATTTGGTCAAACAATTAGCTTTGACGAAGGACGATTTTTTAGTATAGACTTTTTTTCGCCAAGGCCAAAGGGAATGATTACATTAAAATTTCAAAAAGGTGTTGAAAAGGATTTTATCTATTCAGGAAAAGCAAATACATGGCGCACAGCTATTTTTAATTTTTCGGACACTCCAAAATCTACTACTTCAGTTAAAATTGATATCTTTTTTGATGTTAGAGATCACACGAAACCCTCAAAAAACTATTCCGACAATTTATCCGAAGAAGTTTATTGGTTCGATAATGTAGTACAAAGTAAACGTAGAATACGTCGAAAGAGATAAAGAGTTATATTTTGTGATTTTCTCTCTAAAAACACAATACAAACACTATTCAATATCTTTATAATCTACACTTTTGTATAAGTGTTCATTAAAAATCTGGCATTATCATCTTATGATATATTGGTGCCATCTCGGTTGTGATTTTTTTGAGTTACATTTGGCAGCTAGTTTTAAATTTAAAAAAAACCATAGATATTAACTTAAAAGCTGTGGTCAATTAACAGTTTTTTTATGCTCAAAATAGCCTACCATCCTATTTATACACACCCTCTCCCAGAGAAGCATCGTTTTCCGATGATTAAATACGAGCTATTACCAGAGCAATTGCTTCATGAAGGAACCTGTAGCAAGGAAAATTTTTTTAAACCCGAAATCCCAAATCCCAAATACATTTTGGCTGTGCATACTGCTGCTTATTATGACAGTCTTGTTTCATTGTCTTTATCACCCAAAGCCGTTCGTAAAACTGGTTTTCCACTATCTAAAGCCTTAGTCAATCGTGAAGTAATCATTGCTGATGGCACTATAAAAGCCTCAGAATATGCTCTTAAACATGGTATCGCTATGAATATAGCTGGCGGTACTCATCATGCATATACCGATCGAGGAGAAGCATTCTGTTTACTCAACGATCAAGCAATAGGATCAAAATATCTTCTACAGCAAGGTTTAGCAAAAAAAATACTGATTGTAGATCTCGATGTACATCAAGGTAATGGAACAGCAGAGATATTTGATAATAACCCTTCTGTGTTTACTTTTTCGATGCATGGAGCCAATAATTATCCTTTCAAAAAAGAAAAGTCAGACCTGGATATTGACCTTCCTGATAAAACCGACGATCAAGCCTATCTTAAGATTCTAAAAGAAAGGTTCCCCAAACTTATAAAAGATCAACAACCTGATTTCATCTATTATCTCTCTGGTGTAGATATATTAGCTACAGATAAGTTAGGAAAGCTGGGGTGTACTATTGATGGCTGTGCAGAACGAGATCGATTTGTACTGCAAACCTGCAAAGATCTTAGCATTCCCGTAATGTGTTCTATGGGAGGTGGATATTCTCCAGACATTAAAATCATTATTGAAGCACATGCTAATACCTTTAGATTAGCTCAAGATATTTTCTTTTAAAACATATTAGTCATTTGTAAACGGATATTTATCGTATATTCGATTCTCAATTTTCTTTTCTATGCAAAAAGAATGTCCTGTCTGTGGTGATAAAATCGTAGGTCGTGCAGATAAAAAATTCTGTAGCGATTACTGTCGTAATGCTTATAACAACCAGTTAAATAAGGATAGTAAAAATCTAGTACGTAATATTAATAATCTATTGCGTAAAAATTATCGCATTCTGGGAGAACTTAACCCTAAAGACAAAACAAAAACAACCAAAACAAAACTTATTGCAAAGGGTTTTGATTTTCAACACTTCACAAGCATTTATGTTACCAAAACTGGTAACACCTATTATTTTGTATATGATCAAGGCTATCTTCCTTTAGAAAATGAATTCTATGCTTTAGTAAAACGAAATAGTTAATATGCATCCTCTTATTTACACTGTACGAACATCAGAAGACGCTATGTTTTATATTATTTTATTTGTCCTCATAGTTATAGCAATAGTAGCCGTTACATTCTATTTCAGTAAACGAAATAAAATACTTAGAAGCATGAAAAAAATACCTTCTAAGCAGATACAATTAGCAAAAGAAAACGAGTACCTTAAGATTATAGGAAAAGCCCATTGCATTGACACGCCATTAATTTCTCCTATAAGTAAAAGAAAATGTGTTTATTACCAAATCAAAGTAGAAGAAAGAAGTGGAGGAAAAAATAAATCCTGGCATACTATTATTAATGAAGAAAAAGCCGTTGATTTTAGTATTGAATCTTCTGGTGAAAAAGCTATCGTTCAGGCTTATTCTTCTTCAAATTATAAAATGGTCCATCTTGTAAAAGATGTTAAACGTGAATCGGGTATATTGAATGATCCTCCAAAATTTTTAGAAAACTATCTCGCTTCTCATGGTAAAGATAGCACTGGTTTTTTTGGTTTTAATAAAACAATGCATTTTCAAGAAGGAATTATAGAAATAGGCGAAGAAATTTCTGTTTTGGGTACAGCAAATTGGAAAGTATCTGACCACATGTTTGACAAATACTCTACTCAAAATCTATTTATATCTGGTAATAAAACAAACAAGCTATTAATTACAGATGACCCAAAAGCAAAAGTGTAAAGATTACACTACTTCTCCCACCAATTTTGACTATTCAATTTTAGTGCTGCTTTCATAACATCTTTCTGACTAATCTGGCCAACTAGCTTACCGTCTTCAAGAATCGGAAAACGTCTTCTCTTTGTTTCGATAAATTTATTTGCTGCGTCAAAAATATTAACATTTCCATCTATAGTCTCGACATCTTTAACCATAAATTTTTCTACTGTTGCATCATCAATAGGCATATTGTAGTATCGACTTTCATTGAGCTGTTTTATACAATCTCCTTCAGAAATTATACCTAACAATCGATTACTGTCATCTACAACAGGTCCTCCTGATATTTTATACTTTACCAAAGTCTCGATGACCTCCATTACAGACTGATTAGGACTAAATGTAATCAGATCTCTTGACATATAATCCGAGACTTTTATCGGACTCTCATCTTGCTTCTTCGTTTTGGAACGGGCTCCTTGAAAACTGATTATCCCCATAATATTTAATGATTTAGTGAATCTTAAATATAGTGATTCTCAATAACTTATTCAAGTACTATTTTAAGTTTTACGTTCTTAACTCCCTATTTTTAATGCATTCATAATTATTTCATTCTAATTATTAAATCCCTTGATACATTAAAAGTTAATATTCATTTCATTTAGCATTAGTTTAATAATTGTGGCTTATTTCTTACCTTTAGCATAAATCAATACACACACATGAGAAAGTTTTCCTCTTTACTTACGTTTCTCCTTATCATTATCTCATTAATCTACACCTTTTACAGCAGCAAACCACAACGAATAACCGATCTTGACACACCAAAACAAGAGTTCTCGACACTCCGAGCTTTAGAACATGTAAAAAACATCGCTAAAGAATGTCATTATTTGGGCAGCGCAGCTCATGAAGAAACTAAAACGTATATCATAAATGAGTTAAAAAAGATGGGGTTACAGCCAGAAGTCCAAAAAGGAACCTCTGTTTCTAAAACTGGTAGAATAAGTAACCCTCAAAACATTATTGCCAAAATTAAAGGTAGTGATAATACCAAATCCTTAGTCTTAATGTCTCATTATGATAGCTCACCACACTCCTCATATGGCGCTAGTGATGCTGGTAGTGGCGTTGCCACAATTTTGGAAGGAATACGAGCATATTTGGCAACAAACAAAGTCCCAAGAAATGATATTATTATCTGTATAACTGATGGAGAAGAACTAGGGCTTAATGGCGCCGATCTCTTTATTAAAAAACACCCATTAGCTAAAAATGTAGGACTTGCCCTTAATTTTGAAGCCAGAGGAAGTGGAGGAAATTCTTATATGCTTATCGAGACAAATGGTAAGAATGGAAAAATGATCAGTGAATTTTCTAAAGCCGGAGCATCATATCCCGTAACCAATTCTCTGGCATACAGCATTTATAAAATGCTACCCAATGATACTGATCTTACAGTATTTAGAGAGCAAGGAGATATTGAAGGGTTTAATTTTGCTTTTATTGATGATCACTTTGATTACCATACTGCTAATGATACTTGGCAAAACCTTGATCAAAATACATTACAACACCAAGGAAGCTACTTAATGCCACTACTCTCCTATTTCTCTCAAGTAGATTTAACCAATCTAAAATCGGATCGTGATTATATTTATTTTAATGCACCTGTTTTTAATCTTATCAAATATCCTTTTAGTTGGATATTTGTACTCCTTGGCATTGCTATCTTTCTATTTATAGGATTAATTTTCTATGGTAAAATCACCTATCGAATTGATTTTCCTACTGTTTTTAAAGGTTTTGGTTTGTTCCTTTTGGTATTGAGTATTACGGGACTCTTATCTTTTGGTATGTGGCAATTAATTAAACTTGTTTATCCTCAATATAAAGAAATTCAGCATGGGTTTACCTACAATGGATATGTTTATATTTCTGCTTTTATCTTATTTGCGGTAGCCGTTTGTTTTAAGGTATATGCCAAATTTAAAACTCCTGTAAAAACACCGAGTTTAATGATTGCACCTTTATTTATATGGCTTGTGGTTTCTACCATGTCTGCAGTATACCTTAAAGGAGCTAGTTATTTTATAATTATAGTATTCTTTGGGCTAATTTCATTATTCGTTCTCATTCGACAAAAAAGGCCAAATCCATTTTTAATGGTAGTTTTGGCTGTGCCATCTATTTTTATTTTATCACCATTCATCGCTACTTTTCCTGTAGCCTTAGGTCTTAAGATTATCTTTATTTCTTCAATTTTATCAGTGTTATTATTTGGTGCGTTACTCCCCGTATTTTCATTTTATAAAAGAAAAAATCTGTTAGGAAATCTTGCTTTATTATTCACATTGGTTTTTCTGATTATTGCGCATTTTAAATCCGATTTTACAGAAGAACGTCAAAAACCAAACAGTTTGGTTTATGTTTTGGATATAGATCAAAATAAGGCAGTATGGGCTTCTTATGATAATATTCTTGATTCCTGGACAAAGAATTATATTAACCCCGAAGAAAATATTGCAGAAGCATATAATGCAAATACGTTACAAAGTAAATACGGAAGAGCTTTTACCTATGCTAATCAAGCACCACTAAAAAAAGTACCACAACCAAGGTTGGATATCAGTAAAGATACCATTATAGGTGACCAGAGACATCTGGATTTGTGTATTGCTCCTCAAAGGGATATCCAAAGAATCGATCTATATACCAAAACACTGTTTAATTTTGATGCATTACATATTGATGATGAAACTGCTCTGGATTTTAATTATTCTGACAACAATACCTATAATGCATTTACAAAAAGATGGAGTCAAAATCTACTCACTTATTTTGTCAGCAAAAATAAACCACTGGAACTTCGAATGAGATTTCATAAAGATTCATTACCCGAGTTTATTTTATACGAATCTTCATATGATCTACTTAAAAATGAACATTTCTCCATTCCTACAAGAGAAAAAGATATGATGCCTAAACCTTTTATTTTAAATGATGCTGTGGTCATCAAAAAAAGTTTTGCCATAGAAAAATATAAAGAAATAAAAGTGGATAATGCCGTTATCGATTCCGTTTCTCCTGCTCAGACTACTACTAATGAATAATTCTATTCTAAGGCAAGTAACTGATATCCAAGTGCAAGCTGATCGGTTAATAAAAGAAAAAGTCAGTCTTGAGCAAATTTCACAATTTGCTCAATATTCAGATGAAATAAAATCTTTTCTATTGAGTATAATTAAAGATGATTTTGTATTAAATTATATTAATGAAATACCTGATCTAAATCTGGAAGAAGAAATAAAACCTTCAGGAGTTATAGGTATCTTAGCTCTAATTTTTGGAGGTATAGGAGGCTCTTATTATAATGAAAAACGAAAAATAGATAATGCCAAAAATAACATTAGAGAAATTAGAAATAAGTATGCCTCTGCCGAATTTATGCTTAAAAATTACTTCAATTAGAAATGAATAAACAGATTAGCATTCTAGGTACAGGGTGGTTAGGATTACCTCTCGCAGAAACTTTAATAAAGGAAAAGTATATAATAAAAGGCTCTACTACTTCTGAAAACAAATTACTGTACTTAAAGAATAAAGAGATAGATGTATATTGTATTTCCCTCTATGAATCGGGACCAGCGGGTGATATTATTTCTTTTTTAAAAGGAAGCACAACATTAATCATCAACATTCCTCCCGGTTTAAGGAGAAACCCAGAAGTTAATTTTGTAGCAAAAATCCAAAAACTTATTCCATTTATAGAAGAGAGTGATATTCAAAATGTTCTTTTCGTGAGCTCTACGTCCGTTTTTGCTGATTTAGATGGATTTCCTTTAGTTTCTGAAGAAACTACACCAAACGCAACTTCTAACGCTGGAAAACAGCTGTTTCAGGTTGAAAAACTACTGCAAAACAATCAAAGTTTCAAAACTACCATAATACGGTTTTCAGGTTTACTGGGGCCAGATCGACATCCTGCCCATATGCTATCTCGCAAAACAAGTATTAAAAACCCAAAAGCACCAGTAAACCTTATTCATCTTAATGATTGTATTGGTATTATCAAAAAGATCATCGAAACCCATAGTTGGAATACCGTATTTAATGCATCGTACCCTGATCATCCAGAAAAAGCAATCTATTATGAAAAAGTATGTGCTCAAATGGGATTACCCAAACCAGATTATGATTTCGAAACCCCTTCAAAAGGAAAATTAATTGATTCTAAAAAACTGATTTCACAACTCTCTTATCAATTCACTAAAAATATATAACATTTGTATACTATACATTTTTAGCTTAAACTTGAAGTACAATTGATCAAATCAAGTAAAATCACAGAACTAAAATTCAAAATTATGAAAAGACAAGTAAAGAATACTGCAATTGATAATTTTACTAATTATGAAGTAAACAATTTATCAAGCATTTTTGGGGGGAACAGCACTATTGGTGGTGATCTTGATATGAACACGAGTATAGAACAAGGTGGAGTTATAAATGCTGCAATAGGAAAAGGAAACACAGCTGAGACTAGTATAGGATGAATGAAATAAGTCATTTTGAAGATATGTAAAAAGCCCTCTGAAGAGAATCTTCAGAGGGCTTTTTAATATAATTAGTTCAACGAACCAATCACAACTATCTAAAAAAAGAAATTATTCTTCCGAAGGGAGTTTCTTTTCCTTTGTAATTGTAATTTCTGAAAGAGATGGCCTAGTCTCTGTTCCTCCAACTACTGACCGTAGAGATTTTTTAGAGATAATACCAATTTCTTCTTTTTTAATAGTATTAATTAATAATTGATTCATATTCTTTTTAATTTATTGTAATTACCTACTCTCTTAAAGGCTTTTCGGTTTACGCCTAATACATTGTTTTGATTGATCGATCAAAACTTACCTAATCTTGTTAAAAAATTCTTGACAATGCTCTGACAATTATAGTCTTTTAAAAAAAATTGGAGTTCTGCATATTTAGAAAGTTGAAGATCTAGAACTCATTTTTGGAACTACAATAATTACGTGTATAAAAAAATCCAAACCCCTTATAAAGGTTTGGATCTTAATTTATTTAGAAAAGTTGTTTTTATTATCCTTTCAAACTTGCTGATAAGTATTCACGATTCATACGTGCAATATTTTCTAACGAAATTCCCTTTGGACATTCGATTTCGCAGGCTCCAGTATTGGTACAGTTACCAAAACCTTCTTCATCCATTTGATTTACCATTGCTAATACACGATCTGTAGCTTCTACTTGTCCTTGAGGCAACAATGCAAACTGAGAAACTTTGGCAGATGTAAACAACATTGCTGAAGCATTTTTACATGCTGCTACACAAGCACCGCAACCAATACAGGTTGCAGCTTCGAATGATTCATCGGCATCATCTTTATTTACAGGGATTGCATTTGCATCAATCGTATTACCAGAAGTATTTACAGAAATGTATCCTCCAGCATGCTGAATTCTATCAAATGCACTTCTATCAATCATTAAATCCTTTACTACCGGAAATGCTTTTGCTCTAAATGGTTCGATATAAATGGTATCTCCATCATTAAACTTACGCATATGTAATTGACAAGTAGTTACCAAACGATCAGGTCCATGCGGTTCTCCATTAATTTGTAATGAACAAGCACCACAGATACCTTCTCGACAATCATGATCAAATACTACCGGCTCTTCTCCTTTAGTAATGAGTTGTTCATTTAACACGTCTAACATTTCTAAAAAAGACATGTCTCCTTCAATTCCTTTCACTTGATAGTCTACTATCGCTCCTTTTGAGGTAGCGTCTTTTTGACGCCATATTTTTAGTGTAAGATTCATAGCTTTTTTATTTATAAGAACGTGTTTTTAATTCAATATTTTCGAAGACCAAATCTTCTTTATGCAACTTAGCATCTTTAGGTTCTCCTTTGTATTCCCATGCAGACACATATTTAAAGTTTTTGTCGTCTCGCAGAGCTTCACCTTTTTGCTCTCCATCCTGCTCTACCGACTCTTCTCTAAAGTGTCCTCCACAAGATTCATTACGATCCAAAGCATCTTTTGCAAACAACTCTCCTAATTCTAAGAAATCTGCAACTCTTCCTGCTTTTTCTAATTCTGGATTCATGCTATTTGCTTCTCCAGGAACTTTTACATTTTTCCAGAAATCTTCACGTAATGCTGCAATTTCTCCAATCGCTTCTTTTAGTCCTTTTTCATTACGAGACATTCCGCATTTGTTCCACATGATCTTACCTAATTTCTTATGGTAATAATCTACAGAATGTTCTCCAGATCCGCTCATTAATTTTTCGATACGATCTTTAACATCTTTCTCTGCCTGATCAAATTCTGGTGTATCTGTTGGGATTTTTCCGGTACGGATATCATGAGATAAATAATCTCCGATTGTATATGGTAATACAAAATATCCATCTGCCAATCCTTGCATCAATGCTGATGCCCCTAGTCTGTTTGCACCATGATCAGAAAAATTCGCTTCTCCAGCTGCATAACACCCAGGCACAGTAGTTTGTAAGTTATAATCAACCCATAATCCCCCCATTGTATAATGTACTGCGGGGTAAATCATCATTGGAGTTTTATATGGATTCTCATCAACGATTTTTTCATACATCTGGAATAAGTTACCATACTTATCTTCGATAACTTTTTCTCCTAATTCCCGAATCTGATCTGCTGTTGGATTATGCATTCCAGAAGTCAATGCTTTTTCTTTTCCGTATCGTTGGATAGCTGCTGCAAAATCAAGATACACAGCCTCTCCCGTTTTATTTACACCAAAACCAGCATCACAACGCTCTTTGGCTGCTCTAGATGCCACATCACGTGGTACCAGATTACCAAATGCAGGATAACGACGTTCTAGGTAATAATCTCTCTCTTCTTCTGATAGTTGTGTTGGTTTTAATTTACCAGCTCGTATTGCTTCTGCATCTTCTACTCTTTTTGGCACCCAAATACGTCCATCATTACGTAATGATTCTGACATTAACGTTAGTTTAGACTGATGATCTCCCGAAACCGGAATACACGTTGGGTGAATCTGCGTATAGCAAGGATTTGCAAAGAATGCTCCTCTACGGTGTGCTCTCCAAGCTGCCATTACATTACTTCCCATTGCATTAGTACTCAAAAAGAATACATTTCCGTACCCACCAGTAGCCAAAACAACCGCATGAGCAGAATGTCTTTCTATTTCTCCGGTAACCAAATCACGTGCTATAATCCCTCTTGCTTTGCCATCGATTTTTACTAAATCCAGCATTTCGTGACGGTTAAATGCCTGTATCTTTCCTCTATTAATCTGGCGATTCATTGCAGAATACGCTCCTAAAAGTAATTGCTGACCTGTTTGTCCCTTGGCATAAAATGTTCTGGACACCAAAACTCCTCCAAAAGAACGATTATCAAGTAATCCACCATATTCACGAGCAAAAGGAACTCCTTGTGCAACACATTGATCGATGATATTTCCAGAAACCTCGGCTAATCGATATACGTTTGCCTCACGAGATCTATAATCTCCTCCTTTTACTGTATCATAAAACAAACGATAGTTAGAATCACCATCTCCCTGGTAATTCTTAGCGGCATTAATTCCTCCTTGAGCAGCAATCGAGTGTGCACGACGAGGGGAATCCTGATAACAAAATGTTTTTACATTATAACCAAGTTCAGCTAGAGTTGCTGCCGCACTTCCTCCCGCTAATCCTGTACCGACAACAATAACATCAATGTTACGCTTGTTAGCGGGATTAACCAGGTTAATTGTGTTTTTATGTTTTGTCCACTTATCTGCCAGTGGACCTTCAGGTATTTTAGAATCTAAAATTGACATACTGTGGTATTTTTAATGAGTAAAATGTAACGCTATAGCTACAATAATAAATCCTAAAGGGATTACAATTGAAAAAGCTTTGGCAAACTTAGTTGCTCCTACTGAATATTTATTGTTAAATCCAACAGATTGAAACGAAGAGGCAAACCCATGCCATAAATGAAGCGCTAAAAACACAAATGAAAGTATATATACCCCAGTACGCACCGGGCTTTCAAATCTATGCAACAATTCTGTATAATATCGTGTTGGGTCCTCTGGCGCAAAATCTACATATTTATGAACCATCTCTGGAACCCAGAAGTCATAGAAATGTAATCCTAAAAATGCAAGAACTACTAATCCAGAATAAATCATATTTCTAGACATCCACGAAGCATTTGCTCCTCCATTATACTTAGCATACTTTACCGCTCTGGCATTTCTGTTTTTAATTTCTAAAATAAAACCCATTACAAAATGAAAAACTACTCCAAAAATCAATACCGGTTGCAATACAAATTGAACTAACGGATTTGTACCCATAAAATGAGATAATTCGTTAAAGGTATCTTCGCTGAAAATTGAAGTGAAATTGATAGTAAAGTGTTGTAATAAGAAAAAAACTAAGAAAAGTCCCGAAAGTGCCATGGCAACTTTTCTAGCTATTGAAGATTTTATCAATCCACCCATTATTTAAAATGTTTAATTAGTTGTTCAACAAAAATAGGGCTCAGTGCCATTTTAGCCAAGTTTTAGCTTGTGTTTATTTCACTATTTATAATGAATATAAAAAAGAAAAAACTTTGTTTACTATTCTTCACTAAAACGTTTGAAATCTATAATTAACTTTAAACAAAAAACAATACTTTTTTTTACAATAATGTTAATTTTACCCTATGAAAAATATCAATTCTAAGCTTCCTGAGGTTTCTACCACCATATTTACTGTAATGAGCACTTTAGCTAATACATATGGGGCAATAAATCTATCTCAAGGGTTTCCAAATTTTGAAACCGATAAAGGTCTTATTGACCTTGTGACTCTTGCAATGAAAAAAGGCCACAATCAATATGCTCCAATGCCAGGATTATTATCTCTTAGAGAAATAATTGCTCAAAAAACGAACACGCTATATCAAAGCAATTATAACCCCAACACAGAGGTTACTATAACCTCTGGCGCTACACAAGCTATTTTTACTATCATTTCGGCATTTATACGTCCTAATGATGAAGTAATTATTTTTAAACCAGCTTATGATTCTTATGAACCTTCTATTGAGTTATTTGGAGGAACGATCGTTCCCATACAACTATCAATGCCTGATTTTACTATAGATTGGCAAGAGGTAGCTACAAAAATCACTTCTAAAACCAAAATGGTGATTATTAATTCACCGCATAACCCCAGTGGAAGTATTTTATCTAAAGAAGACATGCTGCAATTAGAAAAACTATTAGAAGGCACTGATATTATTTTATTGAGTGATGAAGTCTATGAGCACATTATTTTTGATGGCCTAGCGCATCAAAGCGCTGCTAAATTTCCAGGATTAGCCGAGCGTTCTTTTATCACAGCTTCTTTTGGAAAAACATTTCATACCACAGGGTGGAAAATGGGTTATTGTCTAGCTCCCAGGGAATTGATGGCAGAATTTAGAAAGGTTCACCAGTTTAATGTCTTTTGTAGTAGTCATCCTATGCAATATGCTTTGGCTGAGTATTTAAAAAATGCTGACACCTACCTTTCTCTCCCAAATTTTTATCAAGAAAAAAGAGATTTGTTTTTATCTCTTGTTAAAGATTCCAGGTTCTCTTTTACTCCAGCATCAGGAACCTATTTTCAGTTATTAAAATATTCAGCAATCACAGATGAAGGAGATGTGGCTTTTGCTGAAAGACTAACCAAAGAACATAATATCGCTTCAATACCAGTTTCAGTCTTTAATTTAAACCAACAAGATGATAAGGTTTTGCGATTTTGCTTTGCAAAAACTGAAGATACTTTAAAACGTGCTGCTGAGGTTTTATGTAAAATTTGAATCTAAAAATCAAACCGTAACTGTATAATCTCTACTTCTTCTTTTTCCTTTTCTTTTCTTTTTTCTTTACCTGTATTGAGATTAGACAGTGAAATCCCTAGTAAACGTACAGAATCTCTCATTTTCTCCTGATATAATAGCTCTCTTGCTGTTTCTAACAAAATATCAGCATCACTAACAAAATAAGGTAAAGTTTTACTTCGTGTTTGAAGGCTAAAATCACTATACCTAATCTTCAATGTAACCGTTCTGCCAGAAACTTTGTTATTCTTTAGACGTTTTTGTAATTCTTCGGCAATATTTTCTAACCGCTCCAGCATATAAATCTCTGAAGCTATATTTTCACTAAAAGTACGCTCCGCTGCAAGAGACTTACGTTCTCGATTAGGTTTTACTTCGCTCAAATGAATTCCTCGTACAATTCTGTAATAATGCCCTCCTGATTTACCAAAGTGCTGGGTAAGAAATTCTTCAGATTTAGATTTTAAATCTTTGCCTGTATAGATTCCCATTTGATACATTTTGGCTTGAGTTACTTTACCTACGCCGTAGAACTTTTTAACATCTAACACTTCCAAGAACTCAATTACATCTTCGGGGTTTACTGTTTTTTGTCCATTGGGTTTATTATAATCACTAGCAACTTTTGCAATAAATTTATTTATGGATATCCCAGCAGAGGCTGTTAAGCCCACCTCATCAAAAATCTGCTTCCGTATTTGTTGGGCAATTAATGTCGCACTCGGATTTCCTTTTTTATTCTCTGTAACATCCAGATAAGCCTCATCCAGTGATAACGGTTCTACTAAATCTGTATACTCAAAGAATATTTTACGAACCTGAGACGAAATCTCCTTATATCTATCAAATCGTGGCCGAACAAAAATGAGATCAGGGCACAATTTTCTTGCTTTAAATCCTGGCATGGCAGACCGCACACCAAATACGCGAGCTTCGTAACTGGCTGCACTTATTACTCCGCGCTTGCCTGCTCCTCCTACTGCCAAAGGTTTTCCTCTAAGTTTGGGGTCATCCATTTGCTCAACAGAAGCATAAAATGCATCCATATCTACATGAATAATTTTTCTATGTGCCCTTACTTCTTCCACAATACAAAAATAATAGATATTGGTGATTCAAATTATAATATCTTTATCGTATGTTTAATTTGTCTATGATGCATTAATTTCTCGTTTTTAAAGAACCTAAAATCTAACCCTTTTAATGAAAACAGCTATCATACTGGGCGCAACCGGACTTACGGGAGGAGTTTTATTACAAAAACTTCTTCATGACAATAGGTATGACAAGATCAAGCTTTTTTCAAGAAAGAGTGTTAATATATCCCATCCAAAAATAGAAGAATATTTGATTGATATGTTTCAATTAAACGATCATTCCAAAAATTTTACTGCAGATGAAGTCTTTTGTTGCATTGGGACTACAAATGCCAAAACCCCAAATAAGGAGTTATATCATAAAATTGATTTCGGAATTCCAGTAGATACAGCTCAACTTTGTTTGAAAAATAACATTAGTACTTTACTGATAATCTCGGCATTAGGTGCCAATCCAAAAAGTCGAGTCTTTTATAATCGTACCAAAGGTGAAATGGAAGAAAGAGTTCTTGCTTTAGAAATTCCAAAAACCCACATTTTGCAACCTTCGCTTATTGGAGGAAAAAGAAATGAAAAAAGACCAGGAGAGTATTTTTTTAAGCAAATCATGAAGGTTTTTAATCCACTACTCATAGGTGCAATGAAAAAATATCGTACTATTGATCCTGAAACGATCATTTCATCTATGATTTGGTTGGCAAATCATAAGTTTGATCAAAAAAGAATTGTCTCTGATGAAATATATACAATCGCCAAAACTAAATAACTCATGATCGAAATAGAACGTAAGTTTCTGGTCACATCCGAGAATTTTAAAAATGAAGCTCAAAAAAGTACTCGAATCGTCCAAGGATTCCTTAATACACATCCAGAACGTACTGTTAGAGTTAGAATAAAAGCAGAACAGGCTTTTATCACCGTCAAAGGAATTGGTAATGCATCTGGCACTTCTCGGTTTGAATGGGAAAAAGAGATTTCTGTCAAAGAAGCAGAACAACTTTTACCCTTATGTGAAAAAGGAATAATTGAAAAAATTCGATACGAAATACCTTCTGGACATCACACTATAGAAGTAGATGTCTTTTCTGCAGAAAACAATGGTTTAATTCTTGCAGAAATCGAACTAAGTGATGAAAATGAATCTTTTCTTAAACCTAATTGGATTGGAAATGAGGTCACGGGTGATTCTCGATATTATAATTCTCAATTAAGTAAAAAACCATATACATTATGGTAAAAAAGTAAGCGTTTTAAGTCTTTCACATTGATTAACAAAGTATTAAAAAACCTTAACAAAAGTGTAACATAAATTGCTCGTAAGGCATAGTTTTTTAGTACGTCTAAGCGGACTTATTATTAACCAAAAATTACAATTATGTTACACAAATCAAAAAAATCCCTTCTGGGGATAGTACTATTTCTCTGCCCTTTTTTAACCATTCTTGCCCAAATTCCTGTTAATGGATTTTATCCCGAAAAAAACACATTTACAATTGCTCCTAGTTATGGATACAAGAGCTATGATCAATTTTACCGAGGTTCTACATTATCAGAAGGAAATCCAGCAGGTTTAGGAGAGATTTCTTCATCTATTTTCTCTTTTTATGGGCAATATGCCATATTAGACTGGTTATCGACTACGGTTACCTTACCATATATTAGTGTTGAAAGTGAGGATGGAGAACTTGATCCAATTCAAAACGTTGATCAGGTTGATGGTGTACAGGATTTAGGTATTTTTCTAAAAGCAAGAATTCTGGAAAAGAAATTCGACAATTCTTCAAAAATAAGCCTGGGAGGTGCTTCGGGAATGACATTTCCCGTTGGCAATTATGAAGGAGCGGGAGTACTTTCTCTTGGTAATGAAGCAACTACTGTTAATGGATCTGCTATTTTTCAATATTCTACTCCGATTAAAATTTTTAGCGAAATCCAATTAGGATATAGTCTTAGAAATAGTGACAACTTCGATATCCCCAATGCTATGTTATATAGTGCAAAAATTGGATATCATAATGAGTTTCTGTATCTACACGCTAGATTAGATATACAGGATTCTATGTCTGGATTAGATATAGGAACTCCAGAATTTGGTGCTGCAGGAGGTGCAGCTGTTCTTCCAGAAACAGAAGTGGATTTCACAAACCTCTCTTTTGATTTTTATGTCCCCGTATATAAAAATAGTATTGGTGTTTCTGCAGGTTATGGGACTACACTTGATGGAAGAAACTATAATAAAGAATCTGCAATCTCTTTTGGTTTAGTCTATACTGCAAGATAAATATCATATCTACATACATCATCTAATCATCGTCATAATCCATATGATGGTGATTAGATATTCATAGCACTACCATTCTTTGATGTTTATACTTTAAAAGTAAAAAAACTCGTATAGATAA
Organism: Aquimarina algiphila; assembly: GCF_007489275.1. GTDB lineage: Bacteria > Bacteroidota > Bacteroidia > Flavobacteriales > Flavobacteriaceae > Aquimarina > Aquimarina algiphila. The sequence goes on along the minus strand of NZ_VLNR01000038.1, from coordinate 69,438 downwards.
AAAGGCTCACCTAGAGAAGAAAGCTACAGCTACCGTTAAACCTTAATGGTAAAACCGCACTTTATCGGTTAAATTTGTTTTTTGTGGATTTTTTTTATACTTTAAATTTTTACTTTCACATAATATTAACGCTTACAGTGTGCTAATTACGGGTTGATTTTCAGTCAGGCTAACCAATAACATAAATATTATGAACAACTTTACAAGCTTCAACAAGATGATTTTGATAGTATTTTTATTATCTGTTTCATCCATTACAGCCCAGACCATTATAAATGGTTTTTTTCCAAAAAAGAAGGATTTAACAATAGCCTCATCTTACTCCTATAAAAGTTATGACAACTTTTTTAGAGGAGAAACTGCTACCAAAAATAATCCTGCAAATATGGGTACAATATCATCCACGATCTATAGCGTTTATGGAGAATATGGAATTTTAGATTGGTTATCTACATCTGCGACTGTACCATACATATCTATTGAAAATGAAACAGGTGCCCTAGACCCGGTTCAGGGAACAAGTCAAGTTGAAGGTTTCCAGGATTTGAATGTCTTTCTTAAGGCTAAAGTTATCGATAAAAAATTCAACAATAATGCAAAAATTGCGCTGGGAGGTGCAACTGGTATTACTGTTCCTGTGGGAGGATATGAAGAAGCTGGGATTTTATCATTAGGTAGTGGTGCTACCGTTTTTGATGGTTGCGGATTTGTACAATTTACAACTCCGTCAAATCTATTTGTAGAGTTACAAGCAGTCTATAGCTTAAAAAACAATTCAGATTTTGAAGTTCCTAATGCTTTAATGTACAGTGCTAAACTTGGATATTACAATAAATGGTTTTATGCTCATGCCAAAATAGGTGTTCAAAATTCCTTAAGTGGATTTGACATAGGTTCTCAAGAATTTATAGCTGCCGGTGGTGCCAGAGCTTTACCCGAAACAGAAGTCGACTATACCAATCTTAATTTGGATCTATATGTTCCTGTATATAAAAATAACTTTGGGATTTCGACAGGATATGCTGTTAATATGGAAGGTAGAAATTATGATAGAGCATCTTCTTTTTCTGTAGGACTTGTTTATAAAGCTAATTAGAACATATAATATTACATTATAAAAACACGCTATCAAATCAGTATATTTGATAGCGTTTAATTTTATAAAAGATGTTTGTTATGAGTACAATACGAACTTCACTTATACCAAAGCTATTTGGTTTTCTTATGCTAATAGTATCTATATCTTGCCAACAACAACCCAAAGAACAACACGTTGAAAAAATAGATACTATTGTAGATGATGTAGAATCAATAAAACATTCTGCAAGGGCTATTAAAGAACAGTTACTAAAAGATGGGTTTGAAATTTTTGATTATGTAGATGAGGAAAGTGGTGACACTGTGATTATGCAACAATATTTTATAGCCTTCCTAAAAAGAGGGCCTAATCGTTCTCAAAGTAAAGAAGAAGCAGATAGTCTACAAAAATTACATCTTGGACATTTAGGCAAAATGTATAAAGAAGGGTTTGCTGATATTTCTGGACCTTTTGGAGATGATGGTGATATTCGAGGTATTACTATTTATAATACTCCTACACAACAAATGGCAGATAGTCTTGCCAATATGGATCCAATGGTCAAATCAGGGCGTTTAATTATTGAAATACATCCCTGGTGGGCGGCAAAAGGTTTTCCTTTGAGGTAATGAAAAATTAAAAAAGAGTGAGATTCCTAATTAAATCTAAGAATCTTCACTCTCTATTATAGTATTTTATGTATTATCCAGCCAAAAAATAACTTTATTGCTTCACAAAACGTTTAGTATATTGTTTATTTCCATCAGTAAATTTCAAAAAATAAACTCCTTGTTTTAAACCTCCGACATCAATCGCAGATTTATTTTGATCGGTTATCGTAATGATTGTTTTTCCTACAACATCTATCACAGAATATGAAATTTCTTTTGATTGTGTTTCAAAAGAAACATTAAGTATATTTCTGGTCACTGGGTTTGGATAAATCGATACACTATTCGTTTGTTTAGCAGTAGATCCTCCAATAACCACAGTATAATCTTCTACTTCTCCATAATTAAATGATCCACATGAAGAAGGAACGGTATTATATCGCATAATAACTCTCATTCTTGTAGCTCCATTAGTAGCCGATGATGGTACTGTAAAACTTCCGCTGACTGAAGCATCCTGGGTTGATGACTGTGACCAAACTTGCTCTCCTGCATCTGCAAAATCACCATCCTGATTATAGTCTATCCATACGCGATAGGCTTCATTATATGTTGTTCCGGGCCACGTTGGGGTCACAGTAATCGTATTTGAACTTCCTTTAGATAAATTTGTGGATTCTGATGTAAAATCATTGTATCCCCCATTTCCGGCAGCAGAAGTTTTATCAATAGATCCTAGTTGAACTCTACTGATATATTCTTCTGTTGCATTATTTCCATTTGCAGAACAATACGTAACACCTCCACTTGTAGTTGTTACATTAACTGTATTACTAAAGCCAGAAATATTTCCTGCAGCATCTTTCGCTTTTATTTTAAACTGATATGCTGTACCCGATGTTAATCCTGCAATATTTGCTGACGTTCCTGTTACTGAAGTCGTAATCGAGTTACCTTGATATACATCATACCCAGTTACACCTATATTATCTGTAGAAGCATTCCATGATAATGATAATGTTGTGGCTGTTACATTAGATGCTGTCAATCCTGAAGGCGCAGATGGTGCTTGTGTATCTCCCCCACTACCAGGATTAAAACCGTTAACTATCTTTGTAGTACAGCCAGGAGCTAACCATTGACAGATGTTTGGATATGTAACTGATAAACGGCCATACCAATCTCCTCTGTCATTACCACAAGCAGCATATCCACCATGTAACTGACCAACAATCCTTTTGTTTTGATCAAAAAGAGCAGAACCAGATGATCCTCCTTCGGTAGTCCCGTCATTCCAATCTGTAACCTGCCAATGTGAGGTTCATTGCCCTCCTAAATATCCAGAAATAGATGATGGGTCACTATCAAATGATATTTTCTTTACATCTCCGGCAGGGTGATGAATACCTGTGGTTTGAGTAGGAATACTTCCTGTAGCATCCCATCCTGAGTAATATACATTATAACTGGATGGTGGTGTAGAAGAAAGTCTTAATAATGCATAATCAGAACCAGAACCGCTATCCATCATCTGAGAACCAGATATAGATTGACTCGTTGAACCGTCAGAGCTACTACAACCAGGAGATTCATAATTAAATACAAAAACCCAGTTGGTCACATCACGACCAGCGGTACAATGATTCGCTGTTAAAAAATATGGCGTTTCATTATTTGCTGTATTATTGATTAAAGATCCTGAGCACCATCGGGTTCCGTTTCCTAATATTACTAATGCAACAGATCTAATTTGATCTCTCCATGGATCTCCTTCAGAGCAAACTACATTATTGTTACAAGACCCAGAACTACCAAAAGCCTTTGCCATTCCCATAATGCCCTTATAGTCATGAGCGACTGTAGAAATATTTAAATCAGGAAGTCCCTTAATACGTGCCGGCTGAAAATATTCAACGATAAGTTTATCCCCTTTTACAGGAGCTAAACCTAATCTTTTTGAATTTTTATTATTTGCAGATGTAAAGGCTCCCCGAACATCTGATTTATCCTCATTATAGATAAATAACTTAGCTCCTTCAGGAATTTGAAAACTTGAAAATGTAAGGTTAAGTGACAAGGCCCCCTTTGATTCAATCTCAATTAACCAGTATCGATCACCTTTAGAATTAGTATACCATTTCCCAGAATTATTTGGATTTAGGTTTGTTTCATGAGGATAGGCAAAGCGCATTGGTACATCTTTACTCGACTCAAGTTCATCTTCTTTTAAAAGCTTTGCTATATCCAGCCCAGGTAATGTTACACTAGGAATTTGTCTAGATTTCGCAATATTTTCATTTGAGAACGCTGGTTCTCCTCCTTGACCTATTTGCGAATAGGCACTAATGCTTGAACATATAGCTATGCCAAGCAATACAATTGTTTTTCTCATTGGTTTTAAGAGTTAGGTTTGTGTAATAAATTAAAAATTAGCTGGTTAATTCATAAAATACACTACTTAAGGTAAGAAGATAATTGTTAAATATTTAACACATATCCGTTTTTAACACAAATTTTAGTACTAATTTTAATTTAATTAAGAAAAAAACAATAATTTATAATACTACAGATAAACACTATTCCTTGATTTCTATGCTCCTTTTTAATTCATTTCCTTTTTCATCCAAAACGGTAATAATATGCATTCCTGGATTAGCGAATACAGGCATTTCATGAAATTGTTTTGTGGCACCAATAAAATGATCATCGATATACCAGAATACTTGAGTTTCTGGATTAGTATGTGCAATTTTAAACACAACCTCATTTGTCTTACCATCAAAACCTTTGGGAAGATACACACTACTATTGGGTTTTGGAAAAATAAAATCCATTCGGTCCTGAGACTCTTTTGTACAATCAGATCTATACAATGGTAATGATTTATAATCCGCATTATTAGTCTTATAAAAGTACTCTTGTAAGGGAGGTAATACAAACCAGGGTGTATGAGTCATATTAGCTACGGGTTCACAAGAGGAATTTACTCTGTATTGTCTAGTTGCATCTAAATGAATTAATTGATGATAAGGACACGGATTCGTTCGATCTCCCGAAATTGGCACATACATTTCTTTAGTTGGGCAATTATTCCCTGCCAAAAACCCACTTTTAGAACAAACCTTTACTTGAACCAAATCATCATACGGAGTCAAAAACCACTTTGAATTGGGTAGCAGATTATACACATCAAATAACACTGGTGCAGCTGCATTTAGCCCTGTTAATTCTGGTCGTCCTTCTCCGTCGGCGTTACCAATCCAAACACCAACAACATACTTTTTGCTACTTCCTATCGCCCAAGCATCTCGATTACCAAAACTAGTTCCTGTTTTCCAGGCAATCTTTTTTGAGGAGTCATAAAATTCCCATGCTTCATCTCCTTCTGGCCTATTTACTTTTTTCATCGCCTCAAAAGTTAACCAGATACTTCCGGCACCAAATACAGATTTTTGTTGTGTTTTTTTTCCAAAGTCAACCTTCTTTTCTGCTAAGATGATTGGTTCTGTAAATTCTTTGGTGAAATATTCACTAGAAGTATCCTGATAATGATTTAATGTTCCAGCAAAACCTGCATATGTTTTACATAAATCCCATAGGTTACCCTCGGCACCACCTACAATAAGAGATAATCCATAGTGATCTGCACTATACTTTAAATCCTTAATTTTAAAGGCATTCATTTCATCTCTGAATCGCTGCAATCCGTATTGTTGTAACAATCGAACTGCAGGAATATTTAATGACCGTGCCAATGCTCTATTGGCTGGGGCGGCACCGCTATAGCTTTCATCAAAATTCTTAGGGCTATACCCAGAAATTACAGTAGGTATGTCTGAAACCAGTTGCTCTGGTAACAATTCACCCTTATCCATCATAGCTGCGTATAATAATGGTTTTAATGTACTTCCTGTACTTCGCCCTGCCTGAATAATATCTACGTCTTTCTGATGGGCTTTATCTGTAGAGGTATTACCCACATAGCTCAACACTTCTCTAGTATCAACATCCAGTACCAAAACAGCCATATTATGTACTTCATTTTGTTTTAATACTTCGTAATGTTTTTGTATAACCTGATTAACTTGTTTTTGCAGTATTGGATCAATGGTTGTCTGGATTCGTTCTCCATTATATTTTTTTGCTAGTCTTTCTAATAAATGTTTAGCGGTTTGCGGTAGAAAATATGGTTTCTTAGGTAATTCTTCGCTTATGGATAGCTCATAGGTTAAAGAATCAATAGTACCTTCTTGCAATAGCGTATGTAATAATCGATTTCTCTTTTGTTGTAAACGAATTTGATTTTTTCCGGGATAGATTAATGAAGGGGCATTAGGCAAAACAGCCAATGTTGCACTTTCTGCCCATGATAATTGATGTGCTGGTAATCCAAAATACCTCCACGACGCCATATCAATTCCCACAACATTTCCTCCGAAAGGAGCGTGAGAAGCATATAGTTTTAGAATATTTTCTTTAGAAGTTCCTAATTCTAGACGCGTTGCCAATATTAACTCTTTTAACTTTTCAAAATAAGTACGTCTCTTACCTTTTCGAGCAAGTCGAATTACCTGTTGTGTAAGTGTACTTCCGCCGCGAACAACCCTACCTGCTCTAATATTCTCGCCAATAGCCTCAACCATGGCCACAGGATTAAACCCAAGGTGTAGGTAAAACTGTTGGTCTTCAAAAGCAATAATACATTTTTCGAATTTTATGGGAACACTATCGGTTTCGGGAAAACGCCATTGCCCATCATTAGCAATCTTGGCTCCTAGTAGTTCTCCATTTCTGGTTTCGATCACTGTTGCAGTTGGATCGCCAAATAAAGGCTTAGGTAATAAAAAATAATACCATACCAATACTACTCCCAGAAGAATGAAACGTTTTGGATGTCTTTTTATATAGGTTTTTAATTTTTGAAGCAATATCAGTTTAGATTTTAAATTTAATCTTTAGAAATCACAAAATCTTCTAGTATCATTGCGTATCTATTATAATTTCTTTCAAAAAGAATTAAACTTCAATAGATTTTCCTTCAAAAGTCTTGCCTCCCGTACTATCAAAATAAAAATCAATTTGCCCAATATATACTCCACCCATACCACATTGATTCACTAACACTTTTTCTCCCAAGGCATTATCCACGATTGTAGGCTCAGGTAATAGTGTATGTGTATGGCCACCAATAATAAGGTCTATGTCTTTTGTTTTTTTTGCCAAATGCAAATCTGAAACTCTATTTGGATTACGTTTATAATCATATCCTATATGAGAAAGACATATAATAAGGTCGCAGTGTTCTTCTTCCTTTAAAATTCGGGACATATCCTGTGCTATTTCAATGGGGTCAAGGTATCCGGTTTCTTTATATAAATTCTTATTAACTAACCCCTCCAGCTCAACGCCTAATCCAAATACTCCAATACGAATTCCATCTCGAATCAGCACCTTATAAGGTTTTACAAGATCATTTAAAACCGTATTTGTAAAATCATAATTGGCAGAAACAAAATCAAAAGTAGCATTTGGTAATTGGCTTAAAAATCCATCGATGCCGTTATCAAAATCATGATTTCCAATAGTAGCCAAATCATAGTCTAACTTAGACATTAATTTAAATTCTATTTCTCCTCCATAATAATTAAAATAGGGAGTTCCTTGAAATATATCTCCCGCATCTAACAAGATCGTATTGGGGTTTTGTTTTCGAACCTGCTCTATTACAGAAGCTCTTCTGGCAAATCCTCCTAAACCAGGGTATCTGGAGTGGTTATTTGGTAGTGGATCAATTTGACTATGTACGTCGTTACTATGCAGTACCGTAATCTTTTTTGATATCGGTTGGCTACAAGATGCTAAACTTAATCCTCCCAAACTGGCAAAAGCTGTTGCCGAAGCCATTTGCTGTATAAATCTTCTTCTATTTTGCATAATGCATTCTTTTATCCAGTTTTACCTGCAATGTATCTACTGATTTAAAATAATCTATCAGAGCATTTCTGAGTTTATAATCTATTTTATATAATTGGATTGGGTCTTTAAAGAAATTCATACTATCCCCTCCTTGCTGCAAATAATCTGTAGTAAGGACAATATAATTTTTCCCTTCTTGTAAAAGATGACCATTAATCGTTACCTCTTTACTTGTTTTTGCATCTTTTAGTATGCTTAATTGTATATTCGAGATTGGATGTGCCCTTTGTTTTTCTGCCAGATACGAAATTAATTCTTTTACTTTCTCATAAGATAATTCTACGGCTACTAGTTCATTTTCAAAAGGCATCAGCTCAAAAGCAGCCCTAGAGGTTACTGCTCCTTTAAGTATAGGTGCCCGCATACCACCATGATTGAACAACACAAAATCGATTTCTTTATGATATCTTTCTTTAAAAATAGGCTGTGCACGTTGTAATGAAATATCAGCCATAAGATTACCCAGAGTACTTTCTAACCCTCCATCATTTTTGGTAAAGGTAATTGTCGCAATACAAAGGGTAGAATCTAATGTTTTATTGAGGTGATTTCTAAACGGCTTTATAAATGAATCTATCGTTTTATCTGTAGCTATTGTAGAATCAATCTTTTTTTGCCTTGTCGAAACTTTACTAACCGTAATAGGTTCTTGTTTACAGGCAGAAATACTTGCTAAAAAGAAAAGACTGAGTATAGGTATATAAAACTTGGTATTCATTATCTTTTTGATGTTTTGACAATGGTACTAAAAAAAACAATACGTTAGGTTTATGGTTTGGTTAAAATAATGTCTCTTCAAAATGAAATCAACAAGAATTTGTAGAACTCTTTACAAAGGTTATGTTTTCTATGTATCACAGGAAACATCATCCCAATTCTGGTTTCTGTATTGTATTAACCAATTTAATGCATAATGTCTTTCATAAACAACTCCCGGATGCAGATTATCTAGTTCGATTCCATTGACCCTGGCATCAACACAAGTCCAATCTAATCTATAATATAAATCATTAGCATCTAGGATCTCTGTTTTCCCTCTAGAGGAATTAATGCCGTTAATAAAAATATTAGGGTCTTTTCCTTCTCCAATAGGATATTGCTCTGACGGAATATTATCCAAACTCGCCAAAGTATCAGGAAATCCAATTTCTTCTACAATTTCTAATGCCCACATCAGAACCCAAATACATTCGCATTTCCAGGTTTCATAACTTTTGGCTTCATCGGTCGGGTTATTTAAGAAACTTAGCTCTTTTTCGGTTACTTTTTCCAGAAGATCATAGTTTTTTAAATAATCGATAGCTTGTTCTCCGGTTATATTATTAAATGCAACCATATTAGTTGTTGCTAGTATGGCAACTCGTTCTGCGATCTCTTTTGGAGTTCGTAAAATTGTAGTATTCTCAGATGCTATACAGGGCAGATTACTGTTTAATTTAATCTGTCGTTCGTTTATAATAGACTCACTTTTAGATTTTCTGTTTTTTTGATCTTCTGTCACCTTTGTTTGTTCTTCATCAAAATAAGCAGCATTTATATTTACGTCTAGATGATCTATATCACAATTCCCATTAGTATCTAAAATTAGGTTTAAATCTTTATCCAAAAAATGTTGTGTTTCTGATCTACTAATATTGGTATCAGGTCGAATAAATAGTATCCCATCACAAGATTGACACATATTTTTGGTCAATATTTTTAATTCTTCATCCAGATTTCCTTCCGATAAAATCGGAAATTCACTATTTAGGGTTTGTATTTTTTGAAGTAATAGCCCTTTAACCTTTTCATTACTACTAGGTAAAGAATTTACAAAACCAGACATTCCTGATAAATTTTGCGTTAATGGGGAATCTATTTCAGAGATTTGATAAGAAGGTTGTGCTCTTTCCCGATACGAGATCTGAAATTCTTTTTTAGGTTTAAAAAGTCCTTCTTTAATAGATACATATATGATTTTTTGCCCATCTTGTTCTGAGACTGATACTTTTCCTTTTGGAAATACCTTTTGTATCTCTGGAACGATGTTATCAAAGTATAATTCATGAGAATATATCGTGCAGTAGTTGTCCATTTTTATATTATGATTGTTTTTATATTAATTCTCAATCCTAATTCATCCTAACTTTTATAATCGAGAATATTATATCATAAGAATCTTATTCTTTATCAGAATTTAGGGGTAAAATCATGTAAATTGATTGTTCTCCTTTGGTTATGTTTTTTGATAAAAATTCAAACGCTTCTCCTTCTTCGTCCTTCGGGTTCCAATCTACTCTACCCAAATTAAAATCGGTAAAGTATGCTTCCCAATTTTTATATTTTTCTCTTGCCAACGGAAGAATTTCTTTTATAATCTCAAGCACCTCATCTTTTGTTAAATAATTTGCAGCGTACCCCATACAAGCATTGTTTACAATTCTTGCATAATCCCATGATTTGTATTTATACTCTCTTGTTTTCAAATCTTCCAAAGTTTCAAGCAAAGTAGCTTTATTTGTAATCTCCCACATATTTCTAAACATACTCTTGATTCCTGATGCTTGTGATGATTCAAACGGAAATTCTAAAATCTCTTTGTAACCACTTACCAATTCTTCATTACTTGTATACCCTGCAGAACTCATCATTTCCTTCACCTCATCAATTCCACCGTATCCATTAAAAAAATAAATCCCTCCAAGCATAAAGCTACTTAACTGTTCGTCCTCTATTTTTTCTGCAGTCGAATTACAAGATGATACCATAACAAGCATAAACATTGCAGCCAAAACTTGTGTTGTCTTTTTTACCAATTTCATTGATTTTAATTTATTATTGTTTTTATTTATTTTGATACTGTACTCCTTTTTCTTCTGGGGTATTTAAATCAATCCAAAAGATTTGAGTTTCCTCATTATTTTCAATTTTTCCGTTTTCATTTTGATCCAGTTTTGCGAATACATACATGAAATCATTTGCAGGATCATATTCAGAACTCATCACCGAAAAATTCTTGGGAACTAATGGTTTTTTATTTTCTCCGTTTATGTCAAAATAATAAAAACGCTTAAGATCTTTTACATTTATAAATCCGTCTTTATTTGTATCCTCATCATATACTGAAATCATATGGAATTTTCGTGTAATTGGCACATCATTTAAAGTGTCTTTTGAAAATGCTGGGTAATATAACGTTTTAACTAAAACAGGTTTTTTAAAAAACTTATTCTCTATTTTGGTCTGATGATTATAATGAGAAACATTAACAAAATTATACCCATAAACGGCTTCAAATCCTGGCATATAATTGTGATTCCATTGATTCCCTTTACTTTCACCATATTCACTCCAATTGGTATGAAAACTATTTGATCCCGTAAATGGCTTTTTTGTTTTCTTAGTATAATTTACTTTATAAACAGGAGTCAATCTATGATTAGGATTAGCTGTTAATAGTACATTTCTTGGTCTGGTTTCAAATTTTAATGTATCTGTTTTTAATCCATCTATAGGCTTTCCTTCTTCATCCTCTGCAACCTCACTAACAGCAAATCCTTTGGATTCTAATTTCTTACCTTTAGAACAACTTAAAATTAGAAGAGCTAATCCTAAAATTAGTATTAATTTATTTTTTTGCATGTGTTTAATTTTTGCCAACTTATAGCATTAAAATGGTTGAATTAACACTCATAGCATAGACCATGTACCCCACTAAAGCTTCTATTTTACAACATCTACCCATTTTCCTTTACTTCGCACAACATAATCATTATCGTACATCGCTTCACATTGAATGCCTGGCAGGTAATATTTCCCTAAATATGATGCATTAAGTAAGATAGTCATTGTTTTACTTTCTTTTGGCTTTAAATCAAAATAGAAATTCACCCGATCATCACGAATGTCTGTATGTGTAACAGCATTTGCTTTAAACGATCCAAAATCGGTAAAACGAGTATTTACTACTTCCCATCCAGATGGAAAAATTTCGGTTAATGCAATATCCTTCACCTTAGAACCTGTTGTATTTGTAATTGTTACCTCTGCAACAAAATCGGTTCCCTGGGTCAGTAATATTGGGTTAATGATGTTTCCGTCCTTGGTTTTATAATCTACAATTGCTTTAAAGTTACTCTCAAGTACTTTCTCTTCTCCAACAGGCAAAATCCCACTTGTAGCTAATTGTACAAAAATAGTATTGTCTTTATTGTTTTTAAGTACTAATTTATTATCCTTTAAAATGCCAACTTCTCCAGAAGTTGCTAATGTTTTACCTGTATTAGCAGTAATTGATCTACCATTAAGAATATAATTTACATTCACACCTTTTCCTCCTACATATTTTGCATATTTTGCCATTCCCATTAATGCATATGAAGTTGTTTGTGTACTCATCCAATTTTTGGAAGACAACTCTTTGGCTAATTCTACTGCCACTTTCTGTGCTTTGGCTTTTTGATCTAATGTTACTAGCGTCTCTAAAGCCATCGCTCGATTACGATTTGTAGAACCATAAGTATGATGGTTATTCTTTCTTGGTTGGAAATCGATATTAGCAGAATTCAATAATTGAATTGCAGCATTCGACTGACCTATCAATCCATATCCCGCTGCTAATCTTAATTTGGCATCATTAGACAATCCCGATGTTTCTCTTAACCTATTCATAGAAGACAGATCTGGACTCCCTGCAAGAGCAAGTGTATATAATCTATAGGCTTGTGCCAAATCATTGTTACCACTTCTCCATCGTTTAGCCTGTTGCTGTTGATAATTAATCCAATTGCTTTTGAAACCAATAGGTAAGACATATCCTTGCTTATTTGCTTCTAATAAGAAGTGCCCTGCGTAGGTTGTTCCCCAATCATTAGGATTACTATAGCCAGGCCAATACGACATCCCACCACCAGGTTGAATAAAACGTTTCAATCTATAAATAGCTGCTTCTATATTTTTTTGGATTTTCTGCTTCTTTTCTGAGGATAAATTAAATACTTCTCCCAAATATAATTGTGGAAATGCTGCAGAAGTAGTTTGCTCTACACATCCATGTGGATACCGAATAAGATAGCTCAATCTACTTTCAAAATTCATTGGTGGTAATGATGATAGTTCTATGGTCGCACTATTACTCCCTTCAATTCCAAACGCAGCAAAACTAACTTCTTGTTCACTATTTGGTTCCAGAACAATTGAGGTTACCTCTGTTGTCATCGGATTTGGATTCACAATATTAATTGGCACCTTATATGAAGCTTTTTCTCCACCTCCACTGGCTACCACCTCAATATCTGTAATCGAAGCTCCTTCTAATACTTCGATATCAAAGTATGCCATTTTCTCATCGGGTTGTGGAAATGATAATTTCTGTTGTGTCTCGCCAATTACTTTAAACCCTTTATTTGGTTTTAAAGTAACGTTTACATTTTTCACTTTCTTTTCCATTGCAAAAACAGTAACCGGAATTGTCACTTTTTCACCTGGAGTAATTTTTCGAGGAATTGAAGTTAATACCATCAATGGTTTTCGAACCGGAGTAGTTTTATCAGCACTACCATACGCTGCATTATCTGCATCTGAAGCTACAATCATTGTACGCACGGATCCTATATATTTAGGGATTTTGATTTTATGCGCACGAGTTTCTCCTTTCTTTAATTCAAAAGGCCCTTCGAATACAACCATTGGTTTAAATCGATTTGCTTTTTTAGATTTACTTCCTCCTGCTTCGGCGTCACCACCAATACTAAATACTTGATTAATACTTCCGCCATAGGCCCCAATTACATCATCGTATACATCCCATGTTTTTACACCCAGCGCTTCACGTGCATAAAAACTAGTCCATGGATTTGGAGTTTTAAACCTTGTTAGATCCAATAACCCTTCATCTACAATTGCAATAGAATAGGTCATCGCTTTACCATTATTTTCTCCAACTTTGAGTGTAATTGTCTCTTCTGGCCTAAGCACATCTGGCATAGTTAGCTTAGGTTTTACCTTGGTATTTGGATTTTCGACAGAGATCGGCACTACGCCATATAATCGTATTGGTAAATCATTGGCAGTTGTGGCATGCGGTTGTAATAACGTAATATGAATATACACATTAGGCGTATGTAATTCTTCGATTGGAATTTCGAACTTGGTTTCTGTTTTTTGAGGAATCACCCATTGAGAAGATAATACTTCTGTGCCATTTTCTACAGTTACCAATGCTCTACCACCCTCACTTGATGGAAATGTTACTATTGCTTTCTCACCAACATTATAGGTGTTTTTATCTGTAGAAAACAAAAGCATAGTTGCTGCTGATGGGTCATTTTTTCTTGACTTCCCTGCCCAATCTGGCCAATCAATATACATTATTTTTCCTGTAGCATGACCTCCATTTGGATCTACAACCCTTACTAGGTATCTCCCCCATTCTGGATATTTTAATTCAAATTTGAAATTCGCTTTACCACTATTACTGGTTGTAACTTTTGTTTTGAATACTTCATTATGATATGAACCTCTGTTATACGAAGACAAATTATCTTCTGAAGAATCCCACCACCATCTCCAATCGACTTTATAGATAAAAACCTCAAGATCTTTTACTGCTTTAGGATTTCCTTTTTCATCTACTGAAACCACCTCAAAATTATGTTGTGTATCGGTGAGTAACATCCCACGAGCTTTATCTCCTTTAGGTGTATTTACTCCAATATACGTGCTATAAGGAGAGAAGTCTTTGCTGATAACATCGGTACTAAAATCTCCTCCATTTTCATAAACTTTAGTAATAAAAGAAGCTTTTAACATCCCTGCTGCCTTATTTTCAAGTTTAGGGGTAAGGTTAAAGGAAGCTTTTCCTTCTCCAGAAATTTTTCCTTGAAACACTTCTTGTTCTTCTGTACCAAACCTTCGTGTTGGGTCATCAAAAACATAGCCCGGGAAGGTTTTAAATTTGGTTTGCGCAGGATTAAATCTTACATTAATATCAGTCTGTAAATTCTTTGCAATCGCACCATGCAACCATAGCACTTCTAGATTTCCTTTAATATTCTTATCAGCCACCAATACTTCATCATCGAATGTAGTTTTGATCTTAAGACGATTTGGTTTTATGGTCTCTATCTTAAGTATTTTACTAAAGCTGGCTCCACCAACCTTGACTTTTGCCTGCCAGTTCCCTGTAGGGGCTTCATCAGAAGTATTGACTATAAATTTATAGAAATTATTGGTTTCGTTTGTCTTTGTTTCCTGATGTGTTACTTTTCCGTAGGGGTCTCTCAATTCGAACTTTACAGGGTGTCCTTTTGGAAGCTTATTTGCATTATCATTAAGCATAAAAGATAAAAATAATGTATCTCCCGGGCGCCAAACACCTCGTTCTCCATAAATAAATCCTTTAATTCCTTTTTGAAGTCGTACTCCAGAAACATCAAATTTACTTACTGATAGTGCATTACCGTCATTTAATTTTACATAGGTTTGTTGTTTCCCTGATGTTACAATAGCAAAATATGCCGGGCGATCAGCATCAAACCCTGTCATTCCTTCTGCATCGGTTGTAGCCGATCCTATTTCTTGTTGCTGGTAATTATAGAAAACTACTTTGGCATTAGAAACCGGACTCGTGGTTACGATATCATTAACAGTAATCGCATAGGATTGATTTAATCCTTTCTTCACCACAACTCCTAAATTGGAAGCTAATATGTTCGCACTTATTTTTTTATCCCTAAAGTAAGAAGTGCTACATGGGTTCTCTCTTTCTTCCCAACTATAATCATAATAATCATCATAATAGTATTGAGAACTATCCCAAAAACTTGTTTCTTCTTCTTCATCATAATTATTGGTTAAATCTTTAATTGGTGTATCGTCTGCTCCTTCTCCTTCGCACTTGTATAGTGAATACGCTTTACGGTAATTAAGTTCTACCCTATAAATTGCTCCAGGGTCTGGAGAAATGAGTTCTTTTAAATCAATCGCAAACGCATTCCATTTACTAAGGTTTAACGAAGGGTTTTCTTTAAGATTAATCAATTTCTTGGCGACTGGTCTTGCAACACTTCTCAAATTACTAGATCCATCAAGGTTATTGTTTTGTAAAAACTGAAGCATATTATTTTCAAATACTTTAACTACCTGCACTTCAACAGCACGAAGATTTATAGCTTCAAAATTAAACTTGAGGTTATCAGAAGTTGGTAAAATCACTCCACTTTGTAATAATCTTATCTCTGGATTTGGTTGTTGGAAAGATACATTTTCTGTATACTTATTTTTAAGTTTATAATTATCTGTACTTCGAATTCCTTCAAAAACAGTAACTTCTAATATTCCTTTAAGTTCAATTTTTGGGTATACTTTTAGAACATTTCCGTTTACAGTATATTTTAGATTTTTAGCCCCTGATATAGTAACCAGTCCATTAAAATTTTGATTTTTCTTAAGTGGGTCAGAAAAATTAATCTCTACGTATTGATTATCCACATTTGCTACAGAAATGCTAATCACCGAGAAATTATTCTTTCCAGGTATTGATAACGTTGCTGAGCCTTCGGTCTCTATATTAAATGAGTCTCCTGACCATTTAATTTCTACCTCAGAGTCATCTTCAAAACGCTGAATACTATCAATTCTAAAACTAAACTGACGACTTTTATCTATTGATTCACTAAATTTTACAGCGACTTCCTTACCTTTTTGCATAGCAGTGACCAATTGCTTAGCAGTGTCAAACTTCATTTGATCACTAGAAGTAATTGTACCATCAATATATTGCCAATCTTTACTATAAGATTGTAAATTATCAGTGATTACAGAGAATTGCTGTTTTAATGTTTTTACGGTGAATACAAATTCTTCGTCTAAATCATCTTCAAAATCCTCTACTAACTCTTCTAAATCTAATGTAAATGTATATGCAGTATCTTCATCAAAACTTTCATCGGGTTGAAATGAAATTGTACGGTTGTTTACTGCAATTATTCTTCCATTAACTTTTGGGGATACTGATAATAAATCCTTTGGTAATTCCTGATTATCACTCCATCCTTCTACCGGAGTTTGTAATACAACATACACATTATCTAATACCGAAATAACTCCAGAAGATACATCTGAAATATAGTCCTGATATTTATTTAGCTCAGATGCATTTGCTTCAGCTATAGCTTGAGCGTCTTTTTTCTTACAAGAAAATACTAATGCTACAAAAAGTAGCATATAAAGAATTCGTAATGATTTCATATAGTTGATGTTTAGCTGATTAAAGGTAGTATAAATTTAATTCTATCCAATATTATCTTATTGTATATCCCTTGTTATGAATTTTAGTACCTATCAATATTTAAAAATATATTCTTTTTTAATTAGATCAACGATCTAATTTATATTCGTTTAGATTTTATCCATATTCGAGAATAATAAGACTATCTCCTCCTTCTCAGGATGAAGAATCTAATAACTTACATTTCTCTTACATCTATTTTCTTTTGAGCTGTTACCTTGCCAAATACACAAATGATTCATACAGAGATTAAGGTTTTAATCATAATCTATCTTTTCATATTATAATAGTACCGATTTTCGATCCAAGGAAGAGAATGTAGCATTACCTTGTTGCATTATCTTTTCTACTATTTCATTTCTTCCATTTGTACCATGGTCTGTAATATATTTTACTTCATCCGGGGTGATTAGTTTTACATTTACTAAAAGGATTGGTTCAATACTTAACTCTATTTGTTTAGGAATTCGATCACTTTGTAATCCCATAAGAACCCCTACACGACCATCTTCATTAACAAAATTATCTGGTACTTTTATATTATATAATTCTGTAGACAAGTATGTATACTGTTGAAACAGATTGATTAAATTTCCATTATCTGCTGCTAATAAGCCTGCTTGGTATAGCATATCAAACTGCCACGAATTTTTGACCGTATCTAGATTTTCCAGGTTTTCTGTTTCTACATACAATTCAAAACCTAATCCATTATATGCTTGATTTTTTTCATTGGTATCGTAATCACTATATGGATCACTTAATCCATCGGTTGCCAAAAATGTTGATCCAGGAGTATCTATTTTTATAAACGACTGTCTTAATGAAGGCCAGGTAGGCCCTCCCATAAAACTTGGATTTATTAAATGAGACAATACATCGCTTTCCAGATTTCCTATTTCTTTCCAGAAAGAATTGCGCTTCTCATAAGAAGCATCAAAATGTTTTTGATAATCCATGTTTTACTTTTTATTTTGAATTAGTTCTTGTACATTCTATGTGGTTTCCCCTCCACTTCACTACAAACATTTCTAAAAAACAAAAACACCATCCCCAAATATTGTTTTTATTTATCATTTAGAAAATACTACAATAGTTTGATAAAAGTAAAATGATTTTTGGTAGTACTACCCCCTGAAAATAGTGTTTTTTTTATTTGTTAAAAATACTTATTTCTAAAAAAACAAAAACCCCTCTTAACAGAGGGGTTTTTTATCTTTCTAATGTATAATCTATGTTATTATTGTTTATAGATTCCTAAAGTAAGTTCACCGGCAGCATTCATAGTA
Source organism: Aquimarina algiphila (assembly GCF_007489275.1). GTDB lineage: Bacteria > Bacteroidota > Bacteroidia > Flavobacteriales > Flavobacteriaceae > Aquimarina > Aquimarina algiphila. Next base: position 51,216 of record NZ_VLNR01000038.1, on the reverse strand, counting down.
GCGCGATACATTCCTGCAGTATTAAATTCCATAGCAATATTACCTTTATTATCTATGGCTACAATTCCTCCAGTGCCTCCCAGGTTTTTAAGTTTTTTTTGTATTACTATTTGAGCTGCTTCTTGAAGGGAAAGCTCTTTATATTCCATTAAAGCAGAAATATCGTGAGCAACCATCGCGCGAATAAAATATTCTCCCCATCCTGTACTTGATACAGCGCAAGTGGCATTATTTGCATATGTTCCAGCTCCTATAATTGGAGAATCACCTATACGATTCCATTTTTTATTGGTCATCCCGCCAGTTGAAGTTCCGGCAGCTAAATTTCCGTTTTTATCTAATGCCACACATCCCACAGTTCCAAATTTTGAGTCTTTGATATAAGGGTCGTAAAAAGCTGTTGTGGTATTGGCTTCCTTTGCTTTTTCCTTTTCTTTTACTCTTTCTAAAGATTTCATACGATCTTCTGTAAAAAAGTATGCTGGATCTACCATTTCAATATTTCTTTCTTTAGCAAATAACTCTGCTCCGCTTCCTGAAAGTAATACATGCGGGGAGTTAATCATAACTTCCCGAGCTAGATTTATAGGATTCTTAACTGTCTTTACTCCAGCTACTGCACCTGCATTTAGGGTACTTCCATCCATAATTGAAGCATCCAATTCATTAACTCCTTCACTATTAAAAACAGCACCTTTACCGGCATTAAAAAGAGGAGAATTCTCTAGAATATTTATTGTTTTTTCTACAGCTTCTAGGCTTGTTCCTCCATTTTTTAGAATCGTATGCCCCACTTTTATTGCTTCTTCTAACTTAGTTTTATATGCCAATTCTTTTTCGGGTGTCATATTCTTTTTCAAGATCGTTCCTGCTCCCCCATGAATAACAATTCCAAAACTATCTCCAGGTTTTTGAAGTTCTTCTGTTGTAGTCTCAACAACTGGTGCTTTGGCCGTTTCCTTGGACTGTTCTTTGCATGCCAGAAACAACACTAAGCTTAAAAATATGATTACTCTTTGCATAATTACTATGATTTGTGTTTACAATAATCTACTAAAGCGATCCTTCCTTGAAAGAATCTGAAGGTTAAATGTATGATATTTCCACCATTATCTTCTAGGCATATAGATTTATTTAACTCAAAGTCATACGGTTGATGTACCCCTCCTTCGATCGCAATATTATCAGCATATAATGACAATACTTTATTTGATTTTACTACAGGTTTAATTCTTCCCGAAATTAAAGGGATTTCTCCTGACTTATTAAGAATTGTAGACCCTGATCCTTTTGTTTTTTCGATTGTGATTAATATATCTTCTTTAGGGTTTAAATCCTTAAACATAACACCTGGATATTCGGGATGTGCGATAAGCGCAGTATACAATTTACGCGTTCGAATAATAAAATGCGCAAGTCCTTTTTCATCAGTAAATCCTTCGAGGTATGTCAAATTATTAGCTACTAATACGATCTTTGCATTTTTAATGAGTTCTCCACTTTCGCTTTCTATTTTGATCGTAAATATGTAGGGTTTTGGATTAATCAAAGTAGAAATTTTGGACCATCTACTTTTTAAAAACGTTTGGTCTTTCTTTATTTTCTTTTCGATCAAACCAGCAAACTCATCTGGAGTTCTATCTGTAAGGTTTATATACCCCACTGTTTTTAAAATTCCCGGAATCTCTGTATCATCAAATCTTGCCGGAAGAATATACTCTCTACTTTCCTGAAATGCTCTTGCCTGCATCGAAACTCTTTCATGATTTGTCCATAGTTTTTGATTATAAAACCCTGAAATAAACAACACCGTATATTTTGCTCTATTTTGATAAATCTCTGATAAATATTCATAAAGATTTTTACCCCATAGGTTTGTTTCTTCAAACAGATCATAAAAGACCTTAATTCCTCTTATTTTTAAGCTATTAGCTACCTCTTCGACATATGCCCTATTCTCTCCAGCAAAAGAAAGCGCAACATCATATTCATAATTCTTGTTTTTCATCACTGACCACTTTTTCTTTTTAACCTAAAACTGACTTTATTCTTTTATTAAAAACCACTTATACAAAATTACTCTCTTTTGTTGGAATATTTCCATTTTTACTAGGAAATATTCCAACAAAAGTTTTACTTTTAAACCGTAAAAAAACTACACTCATGAAACCTAAAAAACATATAAAAGGCAGAGGTGCCCAGGAAAAAATCAACAATAGATTTCTTAAAAATCATCATGAAACAAGAGATGACTTTCTTAATTATTGTCTTGCACAAGGAGAAATAATAGATAAACCACAGACTACTTTTATTGAAACTTTTCCAAAAACTATTGTAAACAAAGTAACCAGTCCAGATGTGGGTATGATGTACTCTTTAAATCCTTATCAAGGTTGTGAACATGGTTGTGTATATTGTTATGCAAGAAATTCTCATGAATATTGGGGTTATGGAGCTGGTTTAGAATTTGAAAGTAAAATTTTGGTAAAGAAAAATGCTCCCGAATTGCTTGAGAAAAAACTTAAAAGTTCAACATGGAAAGCATACCCTATCTCACTTTCGGGAAACACAGATTGTTATCAACCCATCGAGAAGAAGCTTAAGATAACACGAAAATTACTTGAAGTTTTTTTAAAATACAGACATCCTGTTGGTATCATAACCAAAAACGCATTGATCCAAAGAGACTTGGATATTTTAACAGAATTAGCAAGACACAATCTTGTATCTGTATTTCTATCTATCACTTCCTTAAAAGAAGAAACCCGAAGAATTTTGGAACCCAGAACAGCCAGTATTAAGAAACGATTAGAAACTCTGGAACTCTTAAACACATCTGGAATTCCAACAAATGTAATGATGGCACCAATAATTCCATCCATTAATAGTCATGAAATATTACCACTCGCAAAGGAGATTTCTGAGCGAGGAGCAAAAAGTGTTGGATATACTATTGTAAGACTTAATGGTGCAATTGGGCAACTTTTTACCACCTGGTTAGAAAATACTCTCCCAGATCGTAAAGACAAAATTCTTCATCAAATTAAGGAGTGTCACGAAGGCAATTTAAATGACAGTGAATTTGGTAGAAGAATGAAAGGGTCTGGAAATATCGCTGATCAGATTCATCAACTATTCTCTTTAGCAAGAAAAAAATACTTTCCAGAGACACAAAAAGTGCATTTAAATTGTCACATGCATGAAGAGTATAAAAATGGACAATTACGATTATTCTAAAAGACTAGTTTCTCTATTTATATGACAATTAATTACAAAAACAATTTAAAAAAATATTTAACTTTATGATATTCTAATTAAATTAAAAAAGTGTAATTTTGGTTAACCAATTTAACGTAAAAATTACATAACCATCTTTCTAACTAACCCAAAACCTCTTAAAATGAAAAATCACCCCAACCCTCTTCTAGATTCTTTCTCAATTCTACGGATTGATTCTGTAGTTTTCTGAATTCTTGAATACAAATAGAAGTACTATCATCTGAATTGTAACCAAATTTCAGATTAAATATCATAAAGTACTTTAAGAAATTGTTGTACACTTTTTCATCCTAAAACACTGACCAAAAATGGTATAATGTCTTTTATTGATGATTTTGTGTTTGTATTATTATTTTTTCAAATCAGGTTCTCTATTCACAAGATTACCCCTGTGATACAATGAAAAAATACATGATTTTTAAATTCAACAACTTAACATAAATACAGTATTAAATCTTAAAACCTAAACTTATGAAACGTATTTTTACATTTCTCGTCATTTTATTGATGACAACATCTTTTTTTGCTCAATCCCAGAGCATTCAACCAAAACAACAAATTGCAGCGGCAAAACACTCAGGAAATTTTTTTAAAGAAGTCTCTTTGTTTCTTCTAAAGAATGAAAAATCTAATGCCTCTATTCCAAAAGAATTTAAAGATTTTTCAATTTTATCACTGAGCTCTTCTGCTATGAAAAGTTTTGAATCATCCCCTCCAGAGGCAATGAATCTTTCTTTACCTGGAAAAAAATCATCAATGCTTTTAGAATTAGTAAAAGTGGAAATTGCTACAGATGACTTTTCAATTGTAGAAATGCCTTCTGGAAAAGTTATTCAACCCAATATGAATATCGCACATTATAGTGGAATCGTAAAAAACAGTCCTAATTCAATTGCTGCCATTACCATCCAAGATGATCAAGTATCAGGAATAATTAGTCTTGATGGAAAAAGTGGTAATCTGGTACTTGGTAAACTAGACAATAGTAATCACCATATCCTATATGAAGATAAAGATATCAGTCATCTTAACGATTTTGTTTGTCAAACTGTAGATACACATACTGAAGAAATCCAAAAAAACGATTTTTCAAAACAAACTCCAGCAGCAAATCAAGTTAAATGTCCCGAAATATTTTTTGACATTGGCAATGATGTGGTAAGAGATAAAGGAGGAAGTCAGGCAGCCAGTAACTTTGTACAGGCTATGTTTAATCAAGTAGCTATATTGTATGCTAATGATGACATAAAAATAAAGCTTTCTGGCATTAAGGTTTGGACATCGTCCACTCCATTTAATGATTTAGATGGCTTTAGAAATTACAGAAATCGATATGGTTTTAACGGTGACCTTGCCCATTTTGTGACTTATAATTACTCTGGGGGAGTAGCTTGGGTAGATGCTCTTTGTGGTTCATATAAATATGGTTTATCGGGCATAAACCGCAGTTATCAAGATGTTCCAAGATATTCCTGGAATATCTCTACAATCGCGCATGAGTTAGGACATAATTTTGGGTCAAATCATACGCATTCTTGTGTATGGAATGGTAATAATACCGCAATTGATGGTTGTTACAATACCCAAGGAGGTTGCGGGCGCCCAGGAATTCCTTCGGATGGAGGAACAATCATGAGTTATTGCCACTTAACGAGTGTGGGAACAAACCTAAGAAAAGGTTTTGGATCTCAGCCCAGAAATGTAATTCGAAGAGCAATCAGCAGAGCGAGTTGTGTAGATACTTGTGAAGGTTCAGGAGGAGGAGGTGATGAAGTAAGCTGCGTAGGTATTAATGAATGGTCTGGTAATGTAACCTATGTAGCTGGAAATAAAGTAACCTACCAAGGTAGGCTATTTGAGAGAACAGCAAATAACGGTTGGAACGATTTAGGGAAATGTAGCTCGGATCCATGTTCTGTAGCCGTGCAATGGACCGAAAACACAATCTATTCACCTGGAGATGTTGTAATATATAATGGTAATGTATGGATAAGGACAGAAAATAACGATTGGGAATACGTAGATTGTGATAGCAACACCCTTGATCCATGTTCTAGTGTAGATCCCTGGACAGAAGGTGTAAATTATCGCGTGGGTGATCAGGTTGTATTTGAAGGGAAAGTTTTTGAATGGAACGGAGCTAATTGGATTGAAATAGCAACTTGTGCAGGCACCCCTGCATCCGTACCCATAGTTTCAACTTCGCAGGCAGTAAAAGATTCTAATATCTTAGTTTATCCTAATCCGGCTAAAGATTTTATCACTTTTGAAATTGAGAATGTACATAGTAAAAATACGATCATTACTGTTAAGAATATACAGGGTAGGAATATTGTATCTAAAACTATCAATCAAACTTCTCCAATCGGAAATATAAAAGAAACTCTTAATATTCAGTCATTCAATAGCGGTATTTACTTTGTACAGATAATTAGCGGTGATGCAACACTCACCAAAAAGATTCATATCAAATAAACTCTTATAATCAATTTTTAGTGAGGGTATGTAATAAAAACACATACCCTTTTAATCAATTCTAAAAACAAAACCAATGACACAACTCAAAAAATTATCTCTACTTCAATGGAGATTACTTCTGGTTCTTTTCTTGTTAATCAACCCAATGAATTATACAGGTTCTGCTCAAGAATTATTTCAAATGATGCAAAACGAAAATAACCTCAGCATAAAAAAACTAGAACGCTTAGGAACCAAATACTACAAAAAAAATAAAAAAGGTAAAGGAAGTGGCTATAAATTGTATATGAGAAACTTATACTGGGCCAAACGAAATGCTGATGCTAACGGTCGTGTAATAAGTGATCGTCAAGTTGTGAATGAATATGATAGATTTTTGAAATCATGGAATCAAAACAATAGTCAAGCGGCAAGAAATGTACAAAGAAGCAGTAACTGGGCAGAATTAGGTCCTTTTAACTGGACCCGCACAAGAAGTTGGTCTCCAGGACTAGGAAGGATTACGGCCATAGCTGTAGAACCTACAAATCAAAAAATAATATACGCTGGATCTCCAGGAGGTGGCATCTGGAAATCTATAAATGCGGGTCAAAGTTGGAAACCTCTTGGTGACCGAATGACCAATATGTCCATTTGGGCTATAGCCATCGATCCAAATAATAGTAGTATTGTATATTTAGGAAACTCTGCTGGTCAGATTATGAAATCAACAAATGGAGGAGATTCATGGTCAGAAGTTTACAGAGTAAGTGGTACTCCAAGAAGAATTCTCATTCATCCAAACAGCACTCTCATATTTGTGGGTACTACAGAAGCATTATACAGATCGGTTAATTCAGGGAATTCTTTTAGTTCAGTATTAAATTCCAGAGCCGAGGATATTGAATTCAAGCCAGGGAATACTAATGTGGTTTATGTTTGCGGAAATAGTTTTTATCGATCGACTAACGGAGGTCGTTCTTTTAGTCGTATCACTAGTGGGATCTCCAGAACTGAGCGAATGAAAATGGCTGTAACTCCTGCAAATCCAGATATTGTGTACTTAGTTCAAAAAAGACAAAGTAGTTTTGGATATTTATATAGATCAATAGACGGTGGATCAAGTTTTAGTACTCGTGCAAATTATAACAGTGTATCTACAAACCAGGTATATTTTACACAGGCATCTCGTGATATGGCCATTGCTGTATCAGATACTAATGCTAATGAAGTACATTTAGGAGGAATGAACTATTCAAGATCATTAGATGGCGGGTTAAGTTTTACAACACTAGCCGCTTGGAATGAACCCAATGACCGATCCTATGTACATGCAGATATAGAAGTTTTACAATATATAAACGGCAATATATACATAGGTACAGATGGAGGTATTTTTAGAAGTAGAGATCGTGGAGCTAATACAACCGATTTAACACAAGGAGGATTAGCAGTAAGACAGTATTATCGTATTGGCGGCGCTGCTACAGATGCCAATATGATAGTAGGAGGAGCTCAAGATAATGGAACCAATATTATGAGAGGAGCAAACCGACAATTTAAAGAATGGCTAGGTGCCGATGGTATGGAATGTTTTATAGATCATAAAAATAGAAATATCGTGTATGGAACCACTCAGTTTGGTTCTTTATATAAAAGTACAGATGGTGGAAATAGTATAGGAAACATTAGTAAACCTGGGAATTTCAGTGGAGAATGGGTAACACCTTTTATGATGGATCCTATTAATAACAACAATATTTACGTTGGATATAGAGATTTGTACCGAAGCAACAATGGTGGTAGTAGAGGTAGCTGGAGGAATTTAACAAGCAGTATAAATGTTGGTGGTAATCTTGATGAAATGGCAATAGCCGCTTCGGATAACAACTATATATACATAGCTCAAAAAGGTCGGGTATGGAGAACCAAAAATGGACAACGCAACAACCCAACCTGGACCGAAATAAGCAATTTTAGAGGTGATGTTAATTTTATTACTGTTGACCCTAATAATCCTGAACGAGTAGCTCTTGCTGCTACTGGGTCAAGAGTTTACCTATCAATAGATGCAGGAAGTACATGGACCAATATTAAAGGAAATCTCCCCAACATTTCTGCTCAATGTCTGGTTTTTGATGACACCGCAGCCAATGGGTTATATGTAGGTATGCAATCTGGAGTGTATTATACTAATGATAATCTTAGTTCCTGGGTTCCGTTTTCAACCAATTTGCCCGGAGTACAAACTACAGATTTAGAAATCCACTACCCTACACGAAAAATTCGTGTTGCAACGTATGGTAGAGGAATTTGGGAATCTGACCTTTATGATGAAAATAGTGAAGAAATAAATCCACCTACTGACCTGAGTATACAGGTCAGTGAAAAAGATGTCACATTGACGTGGAAAGATAATTCGACCAATGAAAATGGTTTTACAATTGAAAGAAGTGATGGAAATGCTTATGAAAGAATAGACTTTGTTGGGACAGGTATTCAAACGTATACAGACAAAGGTTTATCAAACGGCACGTACACTTATAGAGTTAGAGCATATGACAGTGATAGTTATTCAAGTTATTCTAATACTATTCAAGCAATTATAGAGGATATCGTAACTCCCCCGGATGTCATCGATAATTGCGAAGGTTGCACTGTTTATGACACCAATAGCGAGGAAATTAGCAATGCAGATCATTCAAAAGAAAAAGCTGCCGATGGAGATCCTAGTACATATTGGCATAGTAACTGGTATGATGATAATACTTCACATCCACATTTTATAGCTATCGATCTCGGTCAACAAAGAGATTTAGTCGGATTTTCTTATCAAGGAAGACAGACTGGTACAACTGGAATGGTAAAAGACTATATTATATTTGGTTGGGATGGTAATAGTTGGCAACAGTTATCAACAGGAACATTTCAAAAATCTACACTTAAACAAACTGTAGAATTTGACACTTTCAGATGTCGCTATATTTATTTTAGAGCACTCTCTGAAGTTGATGACAAAAGATGGGCATCGGTTGCAGAATTTACAGTAAGATACACTCCGTCACAAAATGCTGGCAGATTTGCTAGTAAAGAGATTTTAAATACTCCTCCTCCAGCTGTAGATCTTAGTGATTTTGATGGAATAAAAGTATTTCCTATTCCTTTTAACGATAAACTAACTATTAAAGGGATTACGTCTAAAAAAGCAGTTCGTTCTATACAGCTTATTGGCACAAATGGACGTACCCAACGAACTAAAAATGTAATAGATAAAGACATTATTACTATCGACACCCATAAGTTACTTAATGGTTTTTATGTTTTACATATAGAACAAAATGGAGTACAAAAAAGTATTAAGGTTTTCAAACAACAATGAATCTAACTGGTGAGAATATTTTATTTTTAAAGTTGTTCGGAAACAAAGACAAGGGTTTATGGATAAAACCCTTTAAAATATTGAATTTTTAGAAAAACATCATCTTCTCAAACCAAAGAAAGGGGTATTGTTCGATATTGAGCAATACCCCTTTTTATTAAAAAGCATCTATTGCTAAATTTTAATTACACATTGATTTATTTATAGAATTATTAAGGATTTATTCTGAATAATGCTAGTTATTATATTAAACTAAAGTTAATTAACTGTTAAATACAGTTAACTTCGATTGTATTACTTTTGGTTTTTTGTGTCAATTTCCTTCTTAAATTTTATTCCTTTTAGATGTCTTTCTTTTCTGTTCAACTCCTTGATCCTCAATAACGCAACAATGTTGCATTATTGAAAATTAAGATATACTTTGACTTATCTATAAGCAAATAACTCCCTAGAAACCAGCTGTTTGTTACGTTTTTACCGTATTTTTTTGTAAGAATTAATCTCTACTTTTGAACGACAAATTTTAATGAGAGCTCAACATTTTAATTTAAAACTAAAATTAAACTTTAACACAAAATTTGAAAAATAATGAAAACTCAACTAAAAATTTTAAGTGCTATAACGGTCTTTTCTTTTCTCTTTTATAGTTGTGAAAAAGATGAAAATGAGATTACTGAGATAGAAACAGGAATAGAAACTACTGACAATATAGGAGCAGATCAAGCAATACCTGGAGAGTATATTATAATTTACAAAGAGGATGAGTCTCTATTAGGTAAAAGTGCTGGTATGAAAGCTAAATCCATGCAAACGCTATCAAAATATGCGATAGCAGAGGATAATATAAAGCAAACTTATACTAATGCTATTCAAGGGTTTGCTGTTAAAAATCTATCTCAAAAACAAGCAGACATGCTTAAAAATGATCCTGAAGTAGCTTATATAGAACCTAATTATATTCATAAGTTGGATGTAGATATGGGAAAACCTGTAAGCACGCTCCCTGCGACAGTACAAGGTAAAAATGCTACTAAGGATTCTCAACTTCCAAATGGAGATTTTTTACCCTGGGGTATAGAAAGAGTAGGAAGAGCTAACGGTAGTGGTAGAACCTGCTGGATTATCGATAGTGGTATAGCACCACATAGTGATCTAACTATTGATACTGGCAGAAGCAGAAGTTTTGTAGGTGGGTCATGGCAAGATCAAAATGGACATGGAACTCACGTAGCAGGAACAGTTGCTGCAAAAAATAATGGCTCTGGAGTTGTAGGTGTGGCTTTTGGGGCTACTGTAATTTCTGTTAGAGTACTAAATGCTGCAGGAAGTGGTGGTACCGCTGGTATTCTTGCTGGGGTAGACTATGTAGCAAATAATGCAAGAAATGGAGATACCTGGAACTATAGTGTAGGATTCCGTAATAGAGCTACTTCTCAGGCCATTGATAATGCCTTTAGAAATCTTGAAGCAAGAGCGATTGGAGCTATGGCAGCAGGAAATAGCAATGATGACACCCAATTTTACTCACCACAAAGATTACGTACGGGTAACTCTTGGTGTGTTGGTAACATGACTCGTTCAGGTGCAGCCGCAGGTACTTCAAACTTTGGAAGAAGTGTAGATCGTTGGGCTCCAGGTACCGCAGTATGGTCTACTTGGTTAAACGGTCAATTTAATAGAATCTCTGGTACATCTATGGCATCACCACATGTAGCAGGTATACTATTACTAAGAGGTAACAGTACAGGAACAAATGGATCTGTAAGCAAAGGAGGATCAACTGCTCCTATTGCTACCCTTAATTAAAAATAGATAATTAAATATTTTGAATTTGTTAGAGGTTGGGTTGCACCCAGCCTCTTTTTTTCTATTCTATGTAAACATACTCTAGTTCATATACAATATTCTTGTGCTTTCACCTCGTTAAAAGAAATATCGATTCTTATAAAAGTTTATGATGTACAATAATATTCTTCTGATAGATCAATTACTTCATAATCAGAGTAATATAGTATTTTATACCGTTAGGGTTTAGACTTGCCCCTCCCATTCTTTATAAAACTGTTCTAAAAACCCTTCCATATATTGATGACGTTCATTAGCCAGTTTTTTACCGGCTTCAGTATTCATTCTATCCTTAAGCAGGAATAGTTTTTCATAAAAATGATTAATTGTTGGAGAGGTTGAAGACTTGTATTCTTCTTTCGTCATATTAAGGTTGGGAGAAATATCAGGGTCATATAGAACTCTGTTTTTAAACCCGCCATAATTAAAACATCTTGCAATTCCGATAGCACCTATGGCATCTAATCGATCCGCATCTTGAATAACATCCAGTTCTGGGGATTTAAATTTTTGATCTATGTTACCTCCTTTAAAGGAAATGTTTTCTATAATTTTGATTACATGAGTAACAACACTTTCTTCAACGCTGAGGCTTTCTAAAAAATCTGATGCGACTTTAGGCCCAACAGTTTCATCACCATCATGAAATTTTGAATCTGCAATATCGTGAAGCAATGCACCTAAGGATACCACAAAAAGATCTACATTTTCATCCTTAGCAATTAGCTTTGCATTATTATACACTCTTTGGATATGAAACCAGTCATGTCCTCCCTCTGCTCCAGCAAGTTTTTCTTTTACAAAATCAATAGTTTTAGATACAATCTTATCTTCAATCATACCTATATCTACTATTTTACTATTGCAGGTTGTACCCACTTAAATTCAAAAATCTCATCAGGGATTACCAGTCGCTCACTAATTCGTTGCATTCTGGCGGGTAGTTTCATCACAAAATCCCGTGCTTTCTCGGCTTCATCGGTTAAATCTACCAGTTTATCAATTTCCCATTTATCAATTAAGCGTTGCATGATATCGATATAATCTTGAGAAGTATATACTCCTAAACGTTGAGCAGCATTTGAGAATTCTTCAAAGGCAGTACCTATAGCGTCTCCAGATTCTCTAAGAAAATGTGCAGGCATTACAATTTTATGTTTCATCATATGGCTAAAAGCAATCATCATCTGACTAGGGTCAACTTCAAAAATATTTTTTACAAACTCACTATATGCGTTATAATGACGCATCTCATCACCCGCGATAATTTTACACATTTTAGCTAGTGATTTATTTGAGTACTCCCTTGCCATTTTTGCCACCCGACTATGAGAAATATTGGTGGCTAACTCCTGAAAACTAGTGTATACAAAATTCTTATACGGATCTCTATCTGTACCAATATCAAATCCGTCATTAATTAAATGTTGAGTTGTTCTTTCTACCTCAATCATGTTTACTCTACCTGATAGGTATAAGTATTTATTCAGTGTATCTCCGTGGCGATTTTCTTCACTTGTCCAGTAACGTACCCAACGAGACCAGCCATTTCCTTTACCATCTTCATGCTGATTAATCCCTTCTACATCCATTAACCATGATTCATATGTAGGTAAAGCCTCTTCTGTAATCGTATCCCCTACAAGAACAACCCAAAAATCATAAGGAAGTTCTTTTGCCAACTCTCTTAATTCTTTTACTTCATCAAAAAACGTATCTTCATTCTGAGAATCGGGTAAGAAATCTGTTGGCTGCCACACCTTATCTATCGGAATCAAAAATTTATCTATAAAAGATTCTATTTTCTTCTCTAATAGTTGCATTACTTCTAGTCTAATATTATCTAAAGCCATTATAGTTGTATGTTACGTTCTAATTGCTAAAGTAACCCTTTCTTCAATTCTTTCGAGTAATATTTCGGGTTCTTTATCGATTGAAAGAGGTTCTTGCACCTCCAATGTCAAATGTACTCCAACGCCCATTGGAAAATTACCAAATCGAACTAGTTTCCAACTATTATTTATAGTTACAGGTACGACTAAAGCATTGGGTGCATTCTTAAACAAAATTTTTAATCCTGTAGGAGCAAATTCTTTTGGTTTTCCATCTCTACTTCTTGTGCCTTCAGGAAAAATTACTGCAGAAAATGTATGCTCAGCGATAAATCTTCCAAATTTAGATAAGGCCGGAATAGATTGTTTAGGATTTTTTCTATCGATTAAAACATGCCCTCCATGCCTTAGGTTAAACGATATACTCGGAATTCCTTTCCCTAATTCAATCTTGGAAATAAACTTTGGTCTGTGCTTTCTTAAATACCAAGATATCAGAGGAACATCAAACATACTTTGATGATTAGAAACAATGATCAAAGATTGATCCTTTGGCAATTTATGAATATTCTTAAAACTGATTCTTACTCCCAAAAAGTGTAGACATCGTAATAAACATAGATTCATGATATTTACTACCCCTCTGTGTCCCGATCTACCGCCCAGTTTTTTCCCAAGCCACTGTAATGGTTGAAAAACTACTAATGTTAATCCAAAAGATAAATAGAAAATTATAGAAAGCGGATAACTAAGTATCCTTTTTACTGCCTCCATCCCTTCTGTTCAATTATTAAAATTTTGACTTGTGTAATTGTCTCGCAAGGTCTTACATTATTTCAAGTAAACCAATAGTTTTACTAAAATAAAAACCGCCTGTAACAACAAACGGTTTAGAACTCTTTTTTTAGCATATACGCTACTTACATTTTAGCAATGTTCGTTATATGCATCTTTAAGATTTTCTGCGATCATTTCTGCAGGTCGCCCTTCTATATGGTGACGCTCTAGCATATGAACTAACTCCCCGTTTCTAAATAAGGCCATAGAAGGAGATGATGGAGGAAACGGGATCATAAATCCACGTGCCTTATCCGTTGCTTCTCTGTCTACTCCTGCAAAAACGGTTACCAAATTGTCTGGTTTTTTATTATTATCTAAAGAAGCCTTTGCTCCCGGGCGTGCATTTGCCGCAGCGCAACCGCATACCGAATTAACAACTACCAACGTAGTTCCTTCTTTTGCTATTGCTGCTTCTACTGCTTCTCCTGTATGTAATTCTTCAAAACCAATATTGGTAAGATCTTCACGCATTGGTTTTACTAACTCTGGTGGATACATATTTCTGTTTTTTTTCGTACTACAATTTTATACAAAGGTACAAATTATGTACCATATAAAAGTAACTGACAAGTAGTCGTAGAAATATATCATCTCACAACATAATTCTATTTTATTTACAACGATCCCGTAACAAATATTGTATCTTATTGTCTAATATACTATAGAACAAAATATATTAAAAAATAATTTCAGTTATCTTTACAACCCAAAAAAAATTTGAATGATTAAATGGTTTGCTGCTATATTAGGAGCCGTGTTTTTTAGATTTCCGGGAGCAATTCTTGGTTTTATCCTAGGAAGCCTCTTGGATACTACCTCTGGTAAAAATGGCAGAGGGTTCAAAACTGTATTTTCGCAACAGCAAAAAATTACTCCTGCAGATTTTGAACTTAATTTATTATCCCTTTCTTCAATTGTTATTAAAGCAGATGGCAAAGTAAATCAAACCGAGCTAGATTATGTTCGTCGATACTTTGTAAGTGCTTATGGAAAAGAACATGCAAATGCTACTTTTAGATCGTTTAATGAAATCATTAAAAGCAGGCAAATCTCTGCACAACGTATTTGCATGTATATTAATCAACACACCCGATACCCCTCTAGGCTACAAATTCTTCATTTTTTGTTCGGAATTGCAAATGCAGATGGTATAGTAAGTGATTCTGAAGCTAGTGAAATTGGCAAAATTGCAGGCTTTCTAAGAATCAATTTTAAAGATTTTGAAAGTATTAAAGCCATGTTTTTTAAAACTGGAGATCATGCATATAAGATTCTCGAAATTGAAAAATCGGCAACAGATGCCGAAGTAAAAAAAGCATTTAGAACAATGGCCAAAAAATATCATCCAGATAAAATACAGCATATGGATGAAATACACATCAAAGGTGCCGAAGATAAATTTAGAGAGGTACAAAAAGCCTATGACCAAATCAAAAAAGAACGAGGGATTGTTTAATTTCTTTGGTTTATACTCTGCATAGACATGAGTTTATCTTAAAATTCGTAGTATTCACAACATTTTTTCTACCATTCGCAAAATACACTATTAAAATTAGAGAGTATTGCTGTTCATTTAAGCATTATTTAATCAAAAAGAGATAGAATTACAATCAGTTCTAGACTCCTTTTTAAAAACCTTCATTCTATGAAAAAATTAATGCTATTGTTTATTTTAATCGGAAGTTTTAACAAAGGATTTTCAGTTTCCATTCCTTTTAAAACATCTGAAATTAAGAATTTGTCCATCCCTATTTCTGATGATCCTATCGGCGATATCAAGAACGTAGTTCAGGAACATCTAGATGGTTCTGCGACAAGAGATATTTCAAAAATGAGTTCAGTATTACATGATGATTTTAGAATTGTTGTAAATGATGCTAAAAAAGGAGTCACTGTATTAGATAGAGCAACCATGCTTAACTTCTATAAGCAGAAAAAATTTGGAGGAGAAGTAAAATTAATAGAGTTTATATCTATAGATGTGCAGGGTAACTTAAGCGCTATAGTCAAAGTAAAGGAGACCGGTAAAAAAGCCATATTCAATCTATACTTTTCTTTAATTAACACAAATGGAAACTGGAAAATCATTAATGAACTCGCTTATTTAGATTATTTAAAATAAATTAGAGAACATAAAGTGATCTTTTGAGATTTTTCTTTCAAAAGATGTGGTATCAAACTAATGAAAAGAAGATTCTATTTAAGTAAAGGAGAGATTATTCTATGCCTAATCGCAATGGCAATAATCTCTTCTATTATGCTTTATATTAAATCCGATTTAAATGGACAATCAATATCATTTTTTTGGATTCTATGTATAAAGACTACTACCTGGCTTTTTTGGGGGTGTTGGATTCCTTTTATTTTTTACCTCTCTCATAAAGTCCCAATTCATAAACACAATTATTATCTAGGGGTTTTATTACACTTACCAATCAGCATCATGATTGTTTGTTTCCATCTATTATTGTATGTGATAATCATCAAATTAAGTCCCATACCTGGTTTTCAGGGACAACCAATCGCTACTTTATTCATTGGTCTTTTGTTCTCTCAGTTTGAATGGTATTTTCTGACATATTGGGCATTAATGCTTGGGAGTTATGCCGTCGAATATTATCAAAAATTTAGAGAAAGTAATTTAAAGGCAGCTCAATTAGATTCCCGTCTTACAAAATCCCGACTAATGGCTCTTAAAATGCAGTTACATCCACATTTTCTTTTTAATACATTACATACAATTTCTTCTCTAGTAAGACAAGACGAAAAGAAAAAATCCATTTCGATGTTATCAGAAATGGGTGATTTATTAAGGATCGTATTAAGTCAAAATGAAGAACAATTCATAAAACTAACATCAGAACTTGAGTTCATCAAAAAGTATATCGCTTTAGAAGAGAAGAGATTTAAAAATAAAATGAACGTTCAAATAGAGGTTGGTGATGATTTATCTGAGACATTAATACCCTCTTTTTTATTACAACCTTTAATTGAAAATAGTATCTATCACGGATTATCAAAAAAGGTAGATGCGAGTATACTGAGTATTGATATTAAAAAAAAGGGAGATCAATTATGCATAGAAATGTATAATGATGGTCCCCCATTATCAGAAAACTTTAATGTCTTCAAAGTAGAAGGAATTGGATTAGCAAACACCATAGAACGGCTCAGTCAACTATATCAAGATCAGTACATTATTAAGTTTTTGAATATTAAAAATGGAGTGTTAGTCAAATTAAACATTCCATATCAAATCAAATAAATGCAAATAAAAGTAATCGCCATAGATGATGAACCCGAAGCTCTGGAAAATTTAAAGATTTTGCTTGATGAGCAAGATGATTATATATTAATTGATTCTTGCACTAATGGAAAAACAGCCATTGAGGCTATTATAGAACAAAAACCCGATTTGGTTTTTCTCGATATTCAAATGCCCGAGATATCCGGTTTTGATGTAATAAGCGCAGTACGCCCATACTTTGCCCCTGTTTATGTATTTATTACTGCCTATGATCAATACGCAATACATGCATTTGAAGTAAACGCTATTGACTATCTACTAAAACCTTTTGATGACGAACGTTTTTATGCAGCTCTTCATAAAGCAAAAAAACAGATTGAGCTCAAAACAAACGAAGACCTCAACTTCAAATTAGATGCATTACTTCAAAAAACGAATGCCAATAAAAAAGCAATGTATATCAAACGTATTCCTGTTAAGTTGGCTAATCGAGTTTATTTTTTAGAAATCGATAAAGTGATTTATTTAAAAGCAGAGAATCAATATATTAATGTATTTCTAAACAACGGCACTCAGCATTTGATCAGAGATACTCTTAATCGTCTTGAAAGTGAACTCAACCCAGAAATATTCTTTAGATGTCATCGTTCAAACATAGTCAACATTAATGAAATTAAGCAAATTGAACCTTTTTTTAGTGGGGATTATATAATGACGTTAAAAAATGGAGACAAATTGAAGTTATCAAAATCAAGAAAAGAAGGGCTAAAAAAATTAATGAATTGGTAATATATTAAAAATACGGCTTCAAAAGATTTTATACATTTTGAATACTAAAACTGAAAAGTTTACAGAATCAGAAGAAATCTGATTTAAAAAACTCTACCCCATACCATTTTCAAAAATTTTCCTGCCGGAAGACTTGTCGTAATTTTAATATCTTCTAACAATGAAGTCTCTTCATCCAAAAACTTTAAAATCTTGATTACTTTATTCTTTTCAAATAATCTTGAAAACAAGGAAGCACCTATATGATTTTGTTGAAATAATAGATCGATAAACAATAAATCATAGTACCAAAACTTAGTTTTCCTACCAAATTTTGATAATTCTGTATTGTTTTTAAGGAATTTAGTAAGCTCGCGAACCTTTTTTGATGTCAAATTAAATGTATATCCTGTACTAGGTTTTGTCCACCCACCGGCAGTACCTATATGTATAATATTTTTAGAATTATGTTTTTCAAATTTATAACATGTCATCGGGATACATCCTTTTTCTTTTTCGGTGATTTCATATGAAATGATCCCTTTTTCTTCTAAGTACTTTATAATTTCATCTTCATATTCTTGTTCTTCCAAAAGATCTTCTGAAAACAAAGTATATTCAAACAATGCTTCAGTTTTAGAAATGGGTAATACATACATAAACCGAGTATTCTCTTTCTGAGCTACCGTAAAATCCATAAAAGTAGCAGTAGTACAATCAAATACAGGTTCTGAAGTTTTGACAAACCATCCCACAAAATGCTGGTTTAAAACTGGGTATTTTTTCTGACTCTCATATTCTCGCGATAGTAGTATACTATTAAAAACTTTATCTCCAAGGTAGATACTTTGATTTGTTTCAACTTTTACAATACTTCCTTCATCGGTTAAAGAAGTAATTTTTTCCTGAGTAATCGTGATATTTGGTTTTTGTTCTAAAGTTTCTAAAACAAAACTGTAAAAATCTTTACTTCTGATCAATTTATATTGATAAGGAGAAATATTTGTTTCAGACGAAAACGTTTCACTTCCGAAGTAAATTTTATCCCACTTTTTACTTATGATGGTATCCCAAATCCCTTCACCTTGTTCCCAAAAACACCAGGTACGATCATTCTTATTCTTTATTTCTTTATCAATAAGTAGAATCTCCTTCTCATCAAAAAAAGGATCTAAAACCATATGATATGCCAGCATCAACCCTGAAGCACCTGAACCTGCAATGATGTAATCGTATTTTTGCATCTAAACAAATAAAAAGATGGTAAAAAAGACCAATATAGCGATAAAAATATGTAGTGAAATTTTGAAATGAAAAGCTTTTATAATTTTTTGTAAAAAAACATGTGCGACAAATCCTGTAAACAGCCAGCCAATATAATTTTGTAGCGGAATTACCCCACCTTCAAATTCCCAAAAATCAAATCGAGGGGCAGACATTTCGATACAAGTATCTAAGCCAACCATTAAAACAGCTCCAATTGCAGAAGTAATGAATAGGTTATCATGCACCTTTTGAGCTATAGCAGCAGAACTATAGGTTAAAATCACCCAATTTACACCAATGATTAAAGGCACTCCACAAATCTTATAGCCCAAGTTTTTTCCATACTCATAGTTTCCAAAGATTAAATCATAATTCACACCTAGATACTCTGTAATCATTCCAATACCAAAAGGAATCATTAATGCTAAAATCAAAGTGCGATTGAAATTAGTATCCCAAAGGATCAAAAACAAATAAATTAAAAGGTGTAATGGCGTCAAAGGTAAAAACCAATCTTCATAACCTATTAGAATGCCTATAATTCCCGAAATATTAAATATCCAAATAATGGTTATTATGAAAAATTGTCTTTTTTTATCCGAATTCATTTGTGTTTATAATCTATTATCGTTTTGAATCAACTCTGAAACTATTTTTCCTGATAGTAAACATAACGGAATGCCTCCGCCAGGGTGTACACTTCCTCCACAGAAATATAGATTTCTAATACTTCGAGAAAAATTAGGATGTCTTAAAAAAGCTGCATACTTATTATTACTAGATGATCCATATAATGAACCTTGGTATGATTGCGTTTTACTTTCTATTGTTCTTGGGTCCAGAATTTCTTCAAATTCTATTAAATTTTTTATATCAACTCCCAGAATACGAGATATTTTTTTTGTTATATTTTCTCTTGATTTTGCAATAATATTATCCCAATCTTGCCCTTCATTACCTGGTACATTAATCATTACAAACCAGTTTTCGCAGCCTTGAGGAGCATCTTGACATTCGTTTTTGGAACTGATATTTATATATATTGTTGGGTCATCTGTAACTTGCTTTTTATCGAATATAAATTCGAATTCTTTTTTATAATCATTAGAAAAAAATATATTGTGTAAATCGAGTTCTGAACAAATCCTACGGATACCCCAGTAAAAAATTAATGCAGAGCTGGATCTTTGTTGTTTCAAAATTTTTCCTGGAGGTTTTTGATTAGGAAGAAGTTTACTATATGTTGATACAATATCCATATTAGAAATCACAACATCTGCCTTAATTTCTTTATCATTTACAAGAACACCTTCTACGTTATTATTCTTAACAATAATTTGCTCAACCTTTTCTCCAAAATGGAAACGCACTCCTAGATCTAATGCTAATCTATATAAACTTCTTGCAATACTGTACATCCCCCCTTTAGGAAAAAAAGTGCCATAATGTTGTTCTAAATGCGGAATCATCGACATAATTCCTGGAGTTCGATAAGGAGAAGATCCATTATAGGTAGCAAATCGATCAAAAAGTTGAATTAACTTGGGATCTTTAAACCTTTTTGTATTCACCTTATGCAATGAAGTATTAATCTCTAATGTGCTAATTCCTGCTATCGCTTTTAATGTATCTATGGATAGATAAGTTGATAATTTATGTAATGATTTTTCTAAAAACAGAGAAGTAGTCAGGTCATATTTCTTCTTGCTCTTTTCAAAATAATTAATAATATCAATAGCGTCAACATCAAAAGTCATTGCAGCTTTTTCAGCAAATTTTTCTTTATCGGCAAACGCTGTAAAACGAGTATTATCTTCATAAAAGTAATTACAAATAATTTCTTTCCTTTCGTACTCAAAATAATCTGATCTCTGTTTTTTAGAAACTGTAAAAAGCTCCTCTATCATTTGTGGCATAGTAAACAAAGATGGACCACAATCAAAACGATAACCATTTTCACTAATTTCAGTTAATTTACCTCCAGGGGTTTTGTTGATTTCAAAAACCTGAACATCAAAACCTTGATTTTTTAGACGTACTGCGGTTGCCAAACCAGCAATGCCAGAACCAATAATGAGAGCACTTTTTTTATTCATCATATGCCATAAATGGATATTCAAAATTGAACAATCTGCTGATATTTCATTGGATTTTAAAGCGTTTTTTGTATATATTTAACTTCTGTTATATCACAATGAAACCACTACTAACTCTTCTTTTATTCATTACTCCTCTTGTTTTGATTACAGCACAAGATTTAGCTCAATCCAATACACCTAAAATCATCACAAAACTTAATGTTGGAAATAGCATCAGTTTTAGTTCTAAAAGTATCAAGTTTATCAAAGTAATAGAGGATTCCCGATGTCCTACTGATATTAATTGTATCTGGCCTGGAGAAGTAAAAATAAGTATTGCCCTTTATGAAAAAGATGTTTTGTTAGAAGAACAGGAACTTATTTTTGGTCCTCAAAATATAAATCCAGATCATATTGTAGAAATACTAAACATTGAACAGAAAAGAATATATGGGTATAATATCAGTCCTTACCCTTCAGCAAATGATGCTATTAACCCTTCTGATTATCAATTAGAATTACTTATTAACTAAAGCATTACTTTCTAAATAAATCAACATCAGGTATATTCATTTCTGTAACCAAATTAATTCACTTACTATTTTAAAGTACGTTTTCAAACTTTTTGAAATATAGTTTCATTAAGTTTCCTTTTCTTTGCCTGATGATTTCCAATAAAACCAAAGCACACATAGCTTTATTGAGTGTAAATATGATTTATGGGGCAAACTATCTTATTGCCAAAGGGTTAATGCCAAATAAAATTGAAGCATCTGTATTGGTTTTTCTAAGAATTAGTGGAGCTGGCATTCTATTTTTTGTTTTAAAGTATTTTGTAAAAGAAAAAGTAGAAAGAAAAGATATAGCCCGTCTGGCACTATGTGGTTTATTAGGTGTTGCTACTAATCAGTTCTTTTCTATGAATGGATTGAGCCTTACTTCTCCTGTAGACGCTGCAATTATCATTACTGCAATGCCAATTTTTACTGTGATTATTAGTTATTTTTTACTTAAAGAACCTTTGACACTACAACGCATTCTAGGTATATCCATTGGCGGAGCTGGAGCGGTTCTATTAATTTATTTAGGTAATTCTGGTCTTGGAACAGGTTCTTTATTAGGAAATATCTTTGTTAGCATTAATGCACTGGCTTTTGCATTTTATTTAGTCATTGTAAAACCTCTTATGTCAAAATATAAACCGATTACCGTAATTGTATGGACTTTTTTGTTTGGCTTTATATTTATGTTCCCTTTTTGTATCCAAAAATTAATCCATACAGATTTTCAATCTTTTGATGCCTCTAGCTGGATCTCATTGACTTATGTAGTGATTGGCCCTACTTTTTTTGCCTATTTACTCAATATGTTTGCCTTACAATTTGTAAAACCTACCGTTTCCAGTAGTTATATTTATGTTCAACCCGCGGTTGCTATGATTCTTGTAGCTGTCGTATCATATTTTGTAGTAAACAGTCAATACCAGGGAGATATAACACTTCCTAAACTTTTATGTTGTGTTTTGATTTTTGTTGGTGTGTATTTAATTAGTAGCGGACCTCTAAAATGGATAAAAAAACTAAAAGATTAATGGCAGCCACACCCAGAACTCCCACAAGAGTTTGATGATTTTTTCTTTACAGAAGACAATGAAGGTTTCCAAAAGAACTTTTTAATTAAAAATCCTATTGCTCCTGCAAAAACTAAAATCACCGCTACATTTTGGATAAGAATATTCATAATACCTATAAAGTCGTATAAAGATACTGAAACTTATTTTTTTATTTTAAAATTTGGTACACAATCAATGCAATGCTATATGCTAAAGCACTCATCAATATAAGTTGAGCCATTGGCCATTTCCAACTATTAGTCTCGCGTTTTACAATAGCTAACGTACTCATACATTGCATTGCAAACGCATAAAATAATAATAAAGAGATTCCACTAGCCAAATTAAACAAGGGCCTACCCGTTACAGGGTGAACCTCTGCTGCCATTCTATTTTTTATGGTTTCTTCTTCATCACTCCCTACACTATAAATGGTTGCCAATGTTCCTACAAATACTTCTCTTGCGGCAAATGAGCTAATAATCCCTATTCCTATTTTCCAATCATACCCCAATGGCGCTACCACGGGTTCAATTGCCTTACCAGCATATCCAATAAAAGAATATTCGAGCTTATGTGATGCTATTTTTTGATCTAGTTCTTCCTGAGAAACATCAGGATATTGTGCTGTCACAATTTCTTCGGCTTTACTAAAATTTTCATTGGGTCCAAAACTAGCCAATACCCATAAAATAATTGAAATTGCCAAAATGATTTTTCCAGCTCCAAAAACAAAAGCCTTAGTTTTTTCAATTACATTAATAGCAACGTTTTTAAACAAAGGCACTTTATAGCCAGGCATTTCGATAACAAAATAAGATTTACTTTTTATCTTAAGCAACTTATTGAGCAACCAGGCAGACCCAACGGCAGACCCAAAACCAATAAAATATAAAAGCATCAGGGTAAGACTTTGATAACTGAATATCCAACCTACCTTTTCATCTGGAATAACCAATGCTATAATAATTAAATATACCGGTAATCTTGCCGAACACGTTGTAAAAGGAACAACAAGAATAGTAATTAATCGCTCTTTCCAATTCTCTATATTTCTAGTTGCCATTACTGCAGGAATTGCACACGCTGTCCCAGAAACTAATGGCACTACACTTTTACCACTTAATCCAAAGCGACGCATTACTCTATCCATAAGAAAAACTACACGACTCATGTAGCCACTTTCTTCTAAAATTGAAATAAAAAGAAATAAAAATGCAATCTGAGGAATAAAAATAACAATCCCCCCTAATCCCGGAATGATACCTTCTGTAATAAGATCTACAAATGGACCTGATGGTAATGCTGACTTTGCAGCTTCGCTAAGCCACGCAAAAGCTTCATCGATTAAATCCATTGGATATGAAGACCAATCATATATCGCTTGAAAGATCAACATTAATATCGCAAAGAAAATAAAATATCCCCAGAATTTATGAGTAAGCACTCTATCGAGTCTAGCTCGCATTCCGGTAGCAGCTTTTTCATCTATTGTAAGCCCTTGTTTAAGGACATCATTAATAAACTGATATCTTTTAATGGTTTCTTTTTGCTGTAGTCTTTTGAGTTCACTTTCTGATTTGATTTTAAAATCAGGAGCAATATCCAAGTCTTGTTTATCAAATTTCCTAAAGTTTACATCCTGAGTAATAACTAACCAAAGTTTATACAAGGATTGATTAGGAAATGCTTTTTGTAATCTGTCAAAATACTCTGGAGCAAAAGATAGGGCATTTAAGCAGGATGTTTTGGGTAATGTAGAGTATGACTCTATAAGTTTTTTAAGCTCATCAATTCCTTGACTTTTTCTGGCACTTACTAAAGCTATTTTGGTATTTAGTTCTTTTTCTAATAGCGGAATATCTAATGAAATTCCTTTTCTACTCATTCGATCTGCCATATTAATCACCAAAATCGTAGGGATTTCAAGATCTTTAATTTGTGTAAACAGCAGTAAATTTCGTTTTAGATTTTCTACATCACTTACTACAACAGCAACATCTGGAAAATCTTTATCCTTTTTATTTAGAAGGAGTTCTATAACTACATTTTCATCCAGAGAAGACGCATTTAGACTATAGGTTCCTGGTAAATCTAAAATATGAGCTTTTACACCTCGAGATAGTTTACATATTCCTTCTTTTTTCTCTACAGTAATACCAGGGTAATTACCTACTTGCTGATTAAGGCCAGTAAGCAAATTAAAAACAGATGTTTTTCCGGTATTTGGATTTCCAATAAGTGAAACTTTAATTTGCTTAGCCATAAAAAAGAATTGCTACTAAATAATTTGAACTTCTATCTGGGCTGCAATTTCTTTACGGATCGCAAGATGACTACCATTTATATTAAGATACATTGGGCATTGAAAAGGAGCTGTCTGCAATAATTCGACCTCATTTCCTGGCAAGCATCCCATTTCTAATAATTTAAGTGGAATAACATCAGACATGATTTCTTTTATCAATGCACGTTGACCTCTTTTGAGAGTAGCAATTGTAGTCTTCAAATGTTTATTTAGATTAATTTTAAACAAGGCAAAAGTAATGTAAATAATCTTATCGAAAAAGCTAAATTTTTCAAAATACAATAATCCAAAAATATGAAGTGTATAATTTTACTTAGTTTCATTTTTCAGAACAGCTATATCTTCAATCAGCTTATCAATATCTTCTGGATTAGTCCCGTCATAAAATCCACGAATTCGTTTCTTTTTATCTACAAGAACGAAATTTTCTGTATGCACCATATCATAAGCTCCTCCATCGCCGTCTGATTTGGCTGCCAAATAGGATTTTCTAGCAAGATCATAGATCTGTTTTTTATCACCGGTAACCAAATTCCATTTTGCATCATTTACTCCTTTCTCTATAGCATATTTTTTTAATCTGGCTACACTATCAATCTGGGGTGTAACAGAATGAGAAAGCAGCAAAACCTCATTATCATCCTTTAATCGTTCTTGTATTTCTTTCATATGTCCTGTCATAATCGGACAAATGGTTTGGCAAGTTGTAAAGAAAAAATCTGCAACATAAATCTTATTCTCATAATTTTGTTGAGTGATCTCTTCTCCGTTTTGATTGGTAAGTTTAAAATCTGCAATTTTATGATACTTGCGAATATATTGCACTGTACTATCCACTAATTCTGCATTTACCATATCCGGTTCATACACAGGCAAAACCTTATTGGGCTTAAGAATAGAATAGATAATAGAAATTATAATAGCTGATAATACAAAAAGTACAACTGCAAAAAATTTGTATTTAGAGAAAAACTGAAGCATTGCGAATTATTATGCTGCAAAATTACAAGGATTCTACTTTATTAAAACATTGTTTTTCATTAAAAAAATACTAAATATACCTAACTGCATAGCAGATTTTTTTTATATACCCTTCTAAAAGGTTACTTTTGCGTGATTTAATTTTGAAGAACGACCTATGAGTCCATTTTTTGTAAAAGCTATACAATTACTATTAAGTTTATCTATTCTAATCGTTTTACACGAATTAGGACACTTTATTCCTGCTAAACTATTTAAAACGAGAGTAGAGAAATTTTACTTATTCTTTGATGTAAAATTTTCATTATTCAAGAAAAAAATAGGGGAAACCGTATATGGTATTGGTTGGCTGCCTCTAGGAGGTTATGTAAAGATAGCTGGTATGATAGATGAGAGTATGGATAAAGAGCAAATGGCTGGTCCTCCTCAACCTTGGGAATTTAGATCTAAACCAGCTTGGCAACGATTGATTATTATGCTCGGTGGTGTTACTGTTAATATCATTCTTGGGTTTTTGATTTATATGGCAATAATATTCACTTGGGGAACTAATCATGTAGGTTTTGATGATATGCCAAATGGATTTGCCATCGAAGACTCATTTAAAAAAATGGGGTTTGAAGACGGGGATCGCATCATGAGTGTTAATGGCAAACCTCTTGAAGATGTTACCCAAATTAACCATCACTTATTCATGCGTGATGTAAAAAACATTAGTGTTTTACATCAAAACGGAAGTGAAGAAACTATTCAAATTCCTGAAAATATTGGTACTACAATGTTTGAATCTGGTGTATTAAGGCCTTTCTCCCCTATTAATAAGCCTATTGTAGATAGTACATATCTTGATGTTGCTGTTAAAGCAGGATTTAAAAAAGGAGATAAAATAACACAGGTAGAAGGAAAACCAATACAATATTGGCACGAGTTTAGAAAAACAATCCAAGAAAATAAAGGAAAAACAATCTCTATAGATTATTCAAGAAATGGTGAAACTCATACAACTTCGATAACTCCCAATGAAGATGGGCTCATAGGAATTGTTGTTAGGAATGGATATAAAATTCAGGAAAAACAATATTCTTTTGGAGCGAGTATTACCAAAGGTTTTGATTTTGGATACTGGACATTGCACGATTATATTGCTCAATTTAAATATGTTTTTACAAAAAAGGGAGCTAGTCAGGTAGGAGGATTTGGAGCCATAGGAAATCTATTCCCAGACGCATGGAACTGGAGAGCTTTTTGGGGCACAACTGCTTTTATTTCGATTATATTAGCCTTTATGAACATTTTACCTATTCCTGCATTAGATGGTGGTCATGTAATGTTTTTATTGTATGAAATTATTGCGGGTAGAAAACCAAATGACAAATTTATGGAGTATGCTCAACTAGCAGGGTTTATTCTATTAATTGCATTATTATTATTTGCTAACGGTAATGACATTTATAGGGCAATTTTTAAATAATACCCATTCATCAAAAAAATAGAACTTTCAACAAAGCTTCTATAATTTGATTCTATAAAAATTAAAAAAAGCTATTTCCTATAAAATGGAAATAGCTTTTTTGCATCACTTTGTTTTCTAACGACTAAGAGTATCCGATAGCCCCATCATCCCAACTAAGAACACTGCTACTGTTTAATCTTGCAAAGTTAATTCCACCCCACAGTTCTACCCAGAAACCACCATTTGCATTTTTGGTTTCATTAAAATTCAATTCTTGTACTCCAAAATCTTTTACATCTTTCATAAAATTTATTTTTATTATTAAACATTATTTTTTCTGAAAAATCACATTGCGCACTATCATTTCTCATGGTGCTAAAGTAGAATGGCAATGTCTCAAATCCCGGGATTGCTATTTAAAATTTAATTTAACGTGTGCCTGTATCATAAATTATCTTAACTACACCTTCATTTTTTAACAGCGTCTCAGCATTTGAGATCAACCAGCATTAGATTTACACCAGTTATCCGCAAAGCGGTAAACGTAGTAAGATAATATAAACAGTAAATCAATTAAAAGATGAAAAATTCAACAAATGTAACCGAGTTAACAAGTGTAGAAGTTAAGCATATTAACGGTGGAACAGAACCATATACAACAAGTGTATATGATGATGGATCTCAAAATGGTTGTACAAAACCGGGGCACTTTCCTATTCCTTACCCTACAACACCTATTTTATACTAAGAGATTTTATTTCCTAAAAAAACAAGAGGTAGGCAATCTTTAATTAGGAGATATGATCTTATATAAACCTTCGGCTAAAAATAATTAGTCGGAGGTTTTTGAATTGTAATCATTCTTGAACAAAATGCCATTTTTACATGATGATATCCCTTATTTTATCCAATAGAGGAAAAATAATTCTAAAAAATCGAAAAAATCTTTTCGAGATATAAAAAATAGTATATATTTGCACTCGCAAAAAGAGAAAAACGCTCTATATTTGCAAAAATAAATTCCTCCTTAGCTCAGTTGGTTAGAGCATTTGACTGTTAATCAAAGGGTCCTTGGTTCGAGCCCAAGAGGGGGAGCTTAACACTCAAAGAGTTACGATACAAAATCGTAGCTCTTTTTTGTTTTTAGGCGGTTTTTACCAAGATTTGCTTGCATTTTGCTTGCATTTCGTGGTTTTATATGAATTATTATGGTCTTAATTAGTTGAAAATTGAGCTATGTAACATATTCTAAAGGTGAAAAAGCAATATTTTTCACATATTTCTAACTTCTAACCATTTAATTACTCTATAGTACGAAGTTTTAGAAAAACCAAATTCATGGCAAATCTTATCTATATTCATCTCAGGGTTCGTGATTTCAATATATTTTTTAATTTCAAGAGTTTTTTGAATAGATTCTTCGCTTGGTCTATTTCGCCTACCCGATTTAACTTTCTTTTTATAATACACACTATTTTTAAGCTCTCTCAAATTAAAAAGAACATCTTCATTCTCTAAAAATTCCATTCCTTTTTTTGTGCTAATTACCCTAGAAGTCAACGAAGAAATGATATCCTCATCATACTCTCGGATATAGTTGTAAACAAAAATGGATACATTATACTTTTTATAATCTTGCACTAATACTTTACTACCTATTAATTCGAGAATACGGGTTCTTTCTTTACTAATGAAATCATCCTTCTCAACTATAATCACTTTGGGTTTGGGGCTTTTTATATACTTTCTACTATCTTCCCATTTCTTTTCAGCAATAAAATAAACAAGAGTATCTACCTCTTTTTTTGTTGCCAAACGTAATTCGAAATCATATTTATCTTTAAGGTCGTTAATCATAGCTTTGATTTATTATTTAACTCTAAACTATTATTTATTTTTGATTACTTTTTTTTGATAAGTGTATCCATTAACAAAGGATTGATATAGTAATTACTCTTTCCTAATTTATGTTTATGAACAATAGCATCATTAGCTAATTTATTTAAATAATTAGAGGCAGTAACACGACTTATTTTTAAATCCTCCATCAGAAATTCGATTTTGGTATATGGCAATTTAAAAAGATGATTCAATAGCTCTTGACTATAAAACTTATAATTATCCCTCAGAATATTTTTCATGCGCATCATATCTCGTTTTATATCATTAATAATATCAATAGTATATAATGCAGTTTCCTCAACAGCTTTTATCATAAATAAAATCCATAGCTCCCAATTATCATGATCACGCACTTCTTGTAATAACCGATAATAATCTCCTTTATGCTGAATAATATATCTGCTTAGATATAAAATGGGAATATCTAATAGTTCTTGCAGTACTAAATAAAGGATATTAATAATTCTTCCCGTTCGGCCATTTCCATCATAAAAAGGGTGTATGCTTTCAAACTGAAAATGTATAATTGCCATTTTTACAATTGGATCATAATCTACTAATTCATTGTCATTAATAAACTCAACCAGATTTTGCATTAACTTTTTTATTTCATCAGCACTTTGTGGAGGTTCATACACAATCTCTCCTGTTTTCTGATTTTTAAGATTGGTGCCTGGTAATTTTCTAAAACCTGCGTTGTTCCTCTCTAAGGTTTCCTGAATTTCAATAATACTATTACTACTAAGTATCTTTTTATGCGATACTATAGCAAACCCACGTTTAAGTGCCTGGCTATAGTTTTCAACCTCTTTAGCGGCTGGGGAAATAAACCCTTCAAAACCTAATGAACTTTTGTATAACTCATCATGTGTCGTAACAATATTTTCTACCTCAGAACTATCCTTTGCTTCTTGAAATGTTAATGTATTAATTAATATTTCTTGTCTTGGTATGGATTGGGCAACTCCTTTAAGTTCGGCAAGTGCACGATGTGCTGCAGAAAGATTCTTAAGTACTCTTTTGGTTTCCGGATCTTTATCATATGGAAGATTTGAAGGTTTCCAACTCATAACAACAATTTATAAATTTCTTTACACGTTCACTATTTCATGTAAAGATAATCTGATTTTCTTTACATGTTATGGTTCTTATGTAAAGATTTTTCGGTTTTCTTTATATGAGATCCAAATCTGAAGAGAGTTATCTACTAAAAACTTGTGGAATACCTCACATTCCAGTTTTTGAATTTTCTGTAACTGATTCAGAAATATCTTCTGCAGTTCCTATAATACTTTTATTGAAAATATTACACTTAATTCCTGTAATGCCATATCTGTTTTTGGAGATAATGACGTAATTGTTTTTGAAGCTGTTATCTATTTTTATAATCTCAATATTAATTCCAGAATCAAAAAGTAGAGCTGAAGAATCCCAGGGATATCGAACGAAAAATAAATGCTGCAGCAGGAAAATTTAATGTACATCTAAAGAAGATTGCCAAACAAGCAGAAATCGATAAAAAGATTACCAATCATATCTCCAGGCATAGTTTTGGTAATATTGCAGGATCCAATATTCCCGTACAAATGTTACAAAAATTATACAGACACTCACATTTGAGCACCACAATTAGTTATCAATCTAATTTCGATCATACAAAAACTGATGAAGCATTGAATAACGTATTGGATTTTT
This sequence comes from Aquimarina algiphila, assembly GCF_007489275.1. Classification (GTDB taxonomy): domain Bacteria; phylum Bacteroidota; class Bacteroidia; order Flavobacteriales; family Flavobacteriaceae; genus Aquimarina; species Aquimarina algiphila. The sequence goes on along the minus strand of NZ_VLNR01000038.1, from coordinate 20,274 downwards.
AATTTTAATCGTTTGTTTAGACTTCAGTTATCATTTTGATTAATAATTTCTGTTATTTTGTATTCACCTAAAGCGCCTAACTTTTTAAAATTAAGTGAATCAACTAACCTAACTTCTTCTGTCCTAATTCCATTTCTACCAGGTAATTCAACATCACATTTTATATTGGATATTAGTAAATCAATATGTGATCTTAATTCGTTAGGTGTTTTCCCTATAAAAAGGGACAAATCAATTATTAATTTATTTTCCATCGTTTTATTTATACTTTTATGATAAGAGTTAAATTAAATATTTGGTGACTTCGAAAATATACCTGAAGCTCCCGTTTCATCAACTTCATACTCCGTTTTTTTTAAGATACTTTGTTGTGCAACATTTTTTATTTCCACTTTTCTTGGAACTCTATTCCGTTGTATAAAACCAGACATTTTTTTATCGGGTGTTAATGATTTATATCGACTTTTAACATATGGTCTTGCACCATCAGTTGGATGAAATTTCTCATTTAAATACTCAATCTCATCATTATATAATTCACGTACAGTTCCATCATTATTTACATATACATATTCAAATCCATTTTCTTGTGGGCGCAATGGAATAAAATATCTCAAATAGACAATTCCTATACTTAGAAGAATTACTCCTATAACAACTCCGATTATGATAAATAAAATACTCATTGTCAATTATAATGAATTAAACCTTTTTTTAACAATCATTTTATTGAACTTTTATTTTAACATCTCGACATCTTGTTAGCGTTTGTTTTTTAATATTCCTCGTTCAGTAATTTTTGAAATCTCCAATCTGCAACTTTTCTGATTCTCATCATTCTATCAGCTAATTCCGGATTGTATGAGCATCTAGATTTATCAAACCCAATCCAATTAGGAAAATATTTTTTAGCCATTTCAAAAATTTGTTTGTCAAAACCCTTGGAACGCATAACCCCGACATCGTTTTCAGACCCCACAACTAATTCCATTCTATGATGAATTACATACTTAAATGCATCTGTTAGATGATGATTCCTTACCTCCCACAAACCTTCATCTTCCCAAATAAAGGCTCCAGACATTCCCTCGTGTTCCATTTTTGGATTAATGATGTTCGATTTTGTAGGTAACGAATTCTTGTTCTTTAAGAACGTTATCCAAATCCATATTTTCAAAATCAAATTCATCATCCTTTATTTGAACTTTTATTAGAGCCTTGTCAGAGCTTGTAGTTTATCAAGATAGATAATTTCAGTTTTGCCATAATTAAAATTACTGAACTTGAATGATTCGTTAGAGGGATTATATTCACCTTCGTAAGAACCATTAATCCCTTCTCCTTTTTCGTTTTGGATATAGATTAGATCTCCACGATTTAAATTAAGCTGCTTAAAAATATATACACTCATAGATTATCGTTTATTTGAACTTTATAAAATTATCCATTACCATAACCACTACCACCAGTTTTTAGTTTCAGGTAAAACTGATTTCCTGGATTTACATTATTTTCAAGAAATTTCTTTTCTAAATTCTTCAATGCTTGTTCAGTCACATTATTGGGATTCAAATTTTTCAACACCTCAATAAGTTGATCTTTATTTTTGAAATCAATAGTGGTTTCCACATCTTCATCATATCTGATAATTTCAAAATCAAAAAATTGCGCCAATGTGTAGGGCTTAGTTTCGGAATGTTTCAGATTGAGTTTCCTGCTTATTTCAGTGAATTTCTTTATTTTCCCTTTTATTAATTCTTCCATTGATTTATCGTTTTATTGAAATTTTTATTCTGTATTTTAATTCATGGGGCTTTAACATAGTAATGTATTCCTTTTATAAGAAAAAAATCAAAGAACCTGATACAATTCCAAGAAGTAAAAATGAAAAACAACCACTTTCAGTAGCTGGATTACCTATGCTAATGTTTAATTTTTTCAGCTCTTTATTAAAGTTTTTCTCCCAATTTTCAGGTACCTCAAAAACAACCATTTCTTCTTTTCCTTCAAGATCTTTAAGCACTTTTTTATCATCATTATCTATATATGAAATAATTTCTTCCAATCTATTAGGAATTTTCTTTAGTTTTTCCGCTTGAGATCCAAGTAAATTTTTCAATAACTCCAAAATTCGTTCGTAACGCTCCGGCACATTAGTGGAATATATTTTCTCTTCATGAGAAACGATAAGTTCTAAATTATCTCGGATTAGACAACAAATATGATGAATCTCTTTTAAATCTCCTTCTTCTCCTGGAGCTCCCCAGCTTTTGTTTAATTTGTCAATAAGCCCAACCATTGGTGGCACCAGCTTTCCCGATTCTTTCATCCTTTGACTTATCCAATCAGTCATTTCCTCCTCATCAATATGTTCTTGAAATTTAATGTAAAGCCCATCCTTTAAATCTTCTATTTTTCTAAGAATAGGGTCATTTAAATACCTCATTAGTTCTACGGTCAATTTATACTCCCAACCAATGGGTTTATCAATAATAATTCTCCTGACTAAAGGAGGATAATTTTTAAACTCTGATAGTTGTGAACTAAGCTGTTCTTGCCTAATTTTATCGGTTGCATTTCCTAGTTCGGAACTAATATATTTTTCATGTTCTTCTCTCCAAGCAAATAAAATATCACTAGAAAATTTTTGATAATCAGTATCTATCAATTTATGACAGTTTCTACATAGCCATACTCCATTTGTTATATTTGCTCTAGCCACATCAGTCATAATTGAAACATAGCGCTTTGATCTCGGGCGAGCACCATAAATATGAGCCGCTTCTCCAATTACTGTCGATTTATTTGGATCTTCATTCGGACCAACCGTTTGCGTTCTGCAATCTGGATTCGAGCATAAATATGCCGCTCTTTTAGCCAAAGTACTAATCGTTTTATTGTTAAAATCAGGAGCCATATATTCAGTTTACCATAATTATCCAATCGTTTATTTGAACTTATCTTTTATATTGGTTATTAAATAGTGGAAAAGAATTGACGCTCCAATAATTATTGGCACATGCCACCATTCAGTAATTTTACTATTATATTTTAAAAAATAGGTCATCGATTTATTAAACTTTAAAGTCTTACGGTGTTGGCTTTTAGTTTTTTTTATTCAGATTGTTCATATTCCCAAATTAAGTTTTCTATTTTCCAAGTATGACTTTTAACTTCTTTTGATAATTCAAGCAATTCGTTATCATCTTCATATGCCATTAAAAGTTCGTCACTTACTTTTCTTAAAATTTGAGATGCATAATTTACTCGTTTTCTTAAAACTTGTATTCTTTCATTTCCAATTCGAGAATTTTGTTCATTTAGGTTTTCAAAACTCCAATCAAATTCCGATTTTTTTAATAAAAATTCTGTTTGTGTTTCATTCAATGAATTGAAACCTAGCTTTAATGCGACATTTTTTGAATTCGCATAATTTTTTTCTCCAATTTCCAATTTAACAGTTATTCTCTGTTCTTCTCGTTCATAAAAAATGTAAGGCAAAATGGTTTCTTTAAGAGCTTTAGTCAGTAGCCCTTTTTTTCTCTCCTCTGGAATAACATACCAATGTAAATCAGAATTCATATCTAATACAGCACTTACATAAACTCCCAAATTGTTTTTAATAAAGAAAAACCTGTACGAACTGGAATTGCTAATAGAGTCGTTTTCTTTTGGCTGTTCACACCAAACTTTTCCAATTACTATTGTTTCATTAATTGGTCTGATGAAAATCGATTCCTGTACTTTTTTATTGTTCAAACGATCAATATATTTCTTAATTTCTTTTTCCGTCATATTTTATCGTTTTATTGAGCTTTTATTTTACTCTTATACCAGCAAAACATTTCCGCGTTACATGGATTCGTAATGTCCGTTCTATTTGTTCAAATCTAAAAATGTTATAATTTCTGTTTTTACTTTTTCTAAGCTATTTATATGTCCTTCTATTTCTTCAAAATGAGCTCTTGTAACTGTTTCCATGTCTATCCAAGCAGCATTTACCTCATTAGTTACATCTGAAACCTCAATAGCATCTTCATCAACAGGAATATATTGTTTAGTTATTTCGATAAGTGGCATTATAAACAGTTCGATTAACTTTTCCCTAATAACCACCTGATTTTCATTTAATAAATCCGGATTAGACAAAACAGCTTGGACGTGATGAAAATACCTTTCTGCAAATTCATTATGTCCAAAGTTAATTTGAAAACCTTGAGGACTTCGTATAACATCTATTGCTCTTCTATTACTAATTTCGTGGAACATTCTATACATCAGCTTTCGGTATAAATAGAATCTTTTTTCTAAGGTAGTATATCTAGAAATATAAGTCCTTACGGAATCCCTCAAAGAATGTCGAAAATCGTTTAAAGAGTACAGTGCTGCAAAAAGGCTATTTACTTTTTCTATACCATCTTCCTTCTTAAATCCGATAGCTTCATAAATATGCTTTACATCTATAAATTTTAAGAAGTCGACTTGTACATCTGGATTAAATTCTAAACTGAAGTTTTGCCCTTCTTTGTATTTTTTGAGCCCTTTCAATTGACCATCTATGGCTAGATTTAATTGCCCTAAATTGTTTTCAAAAAGTTTAACTTCAGATTTAATAAGTTCCTTCTGATCTTTTTCTTTATCCTTTTTATCTCTTCTGTAACCTCGTTCTCCAAGGTAATATGCAAGCCATAAGCTTAATATGGTTAAAACAAGAGAAAGTATATCAAACCAATTTTGAGAAAAAAACCAAAAGCCGGTCATTTTTTCCGCTTCTTGAATTATTAAATTGAAATCAAACATTTATCGTTTATTTAAACTTTTAGATCTTCAATATGTTCATTTAATTTTCTCATAATTTCGGTAATATCTTCTTGTAATAATTCTTCTGAAGTTTTATCATAAACGATAAATACTTGTTCTTCACTATCAAAATATAAATCTAAAAAACCGTGATGATCAAGATTATCAAGAAACTCCTTTGCAATACACATTAGATCAGCTTCTGGAGAAGGCCAGTTGTCTTTACTATGAGGTATATCGTTTTTGTATGGGATTAAATCGGTACTTATTTTGTTTCTCATCGTTTTATTGAACTTTAAGTATTTAGAATTCTATCCATCTCTTGTTTACTAATATTGAATAAAACTACTTTATTCCCCCAATAAATGTTTGTTAGAAAACAAGCTACATTGTCTATTATATTAAGATTTTCATTTGAACCCTTGTATGATACTTGCATTGAATAACCATTTCCATAACTGTAGATATTAAAAATAATACCGCCTGGGAAACAATCTATTAACTTTTTAAAATTTGATCCCAACAATTCTTGTAACTCACTTGCATAAATTTCTGATTTTTTTTCTACTGGATAGAAATCTGGATAATCATTATATTTTTTAGGCTTTTCCATCGTTTTATTAAACTTTCCTGTTTCTTTGTTTATGAAATACAATAATCATTAGGTATCCTGAATCAAATATCCAACAATTTTGCTTTCAGGTTCTATAAAAACATATAAATCACCACTCCCCCAAAATTGTAAAAATTGATGATCTCGTATTGATAAACTGTTGTCATTCAGAACATCCGACTCTTTAACTTTTACAGACTCCGTTGTACTGATTTGACATACAAATTTCATTTTTTTGCCATTCTTCGGACATCGAGGTATTTCTGGATGCTGAATCCAAAATGGAACTCCAGCGATACCATTATACCAATATTCAAAATCTAAATCATTTAAGTCATTCACAATCTTAATTGACTTAGCCTTTAAATTCGATCTTTCAAATCTGTGTACCAGATTCTTATTTATTTCTCCGTAGGGATAATCAATTATATAATCCGTTTGACACACACTAGGTGCTAAAGGATTAGAATAGTCTAAAAACAGATAATCACCTATCCCGGTAAATAATGGATAAGTCAGATATAGTTCATCAAATGGTAGCCATTTAAAACTTTCATCTTTTTTGGACAATTTTCCAATTAATTGAAACGGAGACCTTATATCATCACAATTAGGTTTTAAGAATTTGGTGAAATCAATTTCACCTAAACAACTATTTTCCTCCTTTTCAGAATGAATAAGAAAATTAATTCTGTTTTTAGGAATATCTTGGTATTTAATACAATTTAAATTATCCTGTAATCGAGTTTCTATATTGTTTAATTCATCAATCTCCACTATTTTAATCAGATTTTTATTACAATATATCAGTTTAGTACTTATATTCCCTGTCTGCTTTAATATATCAAATTCATCTTTGTAAATCCCTTGAGTATCTATTATATCTAGTACTCGTTCTTTTTCATAGATGTTAATATTGTAACCTAAAATATAATGTTCTTTCATTGAATTGATCGTTTTATTGAACTTTTAATTTTATGGGGTTGTTGGCGCAACAGTTACTTTTGTTGGGTATCGTTGATTACCCTTCCTTGTTTAATCAGCCACATACCTTGTGCTTGCCCATAATATAATCCGTATTGCTTTTCATCTAATCCGATTACAGCTAAATATTCACTTGTACAATTATTACATTTAATAAAAGAATATGTTGGAGTTCCTCCATAGATCATATTATATGAGTTTTTAAATAATTTACTTGATATTACAATTTTATTTTCCTCAATATCTTCAGGTAATAGAATCTTATTTTCTACTATTTTTTCAAAATCATCACGGAGCCTATCCCTAAGATTTATCTTAAAACAAGATTTCTCGCAAAAGGGACATACATATCTAAAATTAATAGTATCTCTATCTGCAAGATCAAAATCACCCTTAAAGAATACATTATCAAATTTACTCTTAGAAGAAAATACCTCCTTTATAATTTTAATTGTCTTTTCTGGTTGAATAAAGTCAAAATCACAATTTAAATCAATATTCATTTCATTATTATTACTATTAACGCAACCTATAATAAGCAAAATAGTCAAAGTTGATATTATAATTTCGTATTTATTGAAAGATTTCATAGGTAATTCTTTAATATATTAATCTCGAATCTTTGTCTTGGCCATAATTTTAAACCAAGTATAGTATTATAATTTTGTAAATCTGTTTTTGGTGATCTATTTTTAATGAGGACTTATTAAGTTTTGATATTTTTTTCATCGTTTTATTGAACTTTAACTTTAAGGATTCTTATTTTATTTTTCTTGTATATCCAGCATCTCTCAAATAAACTGAGCCTGATAAGTACCCTTGATTTCTAATATCTCTATGAATTTGCTCAATATCTTCAGGTATTTCCTTATTTATTAGCCAATTAACATCAAAACCGTTTTGAATAGCAGTCTTCATTAAATAATCATTCTCGGAAATTAATTGCCCCAATTCTTCTAAATCATCATAAAACTCCATCCATAAATCTTCATGCAATTTTTGTATTAGAATAAGTATCTTAAAAGCTCTTGCTATTATATACAGACAGAACTTCCTTGCTTTTCCGTGTGTATATGATAAAACATCTCTGTTTTTTAGAGTTAATGTATGCATTAACATTAACAGGTTTAAACTGACTTCTCCGTATTTATCCTTCGTAACTTTTACATGTTCAGTTATTTCTCCACTAAGATCTCTTATATACATCATCAAGTATCCAGGTGTAGAGTCGTATTTTGAAAAATGCTCTATTCTACTTAATATTCTTTTCTCTATGACCTGTCGTTTATCTTCAGCAGTTCTATCATCTAATAATTCAAAATACAAGCGGTTAGCAAGGTTTAAATCTTTTTTTAACAAACGCAGTATTAATTTATCCTTTTCATCTGATGGTAAATGGCTGATTGCCTTTTTAAAATCTTTATCAAATTTCATTTGTGTTAAATTTAAACGTCTTAAAATTCTTTTATTACTTGTTATTTCATCGTTTATTTAGACTTTAGTTATACTATTGATTGTAACAGAAAAACTTTCCGTAGTTGCAGAAACATTTATGTTCTTATTTAAATTAGTTTCTTCTAGAGATGAAACCAGTTTTAAAATTTCTGGTGGAATTAGTCTTTCCAAACTTGATAAATCACCAGTTCCTCTTTCTTTAAAAGAACCATCATTGTAAAATATATTATACTTGTATTCCATTGCTATTTCTTCTGTTCTTATATCTATGCTTTAATCTTTTTAAAAAACAAAGAATCTCTTACCCAGAGTTAATCCGGATAAGGGGTAATTAGCATGATTACGTTAATTCTAAATTAAGGGTTTTTATTTAATTCTGGTTATTTTTCCCTCTTTTATTTATATGCTTTTTGCAATATGACTTGTGCATATCCTGATCTTTATCCCAAAACATAGTTTTGCAAATAACACAATTTCTGCGACCGCGATGAGCTAAATATTTGTATAAAGTTGCTTTGGAATTAATATCAACTAGTTTCATAATTTCAGAAATAGAAAGTTGATTTTTTTCATCTCGATAGTAGTTTTCAGCTAGGATAGCTTTTGCTTCTGCCTTCTGACCAAGTCCTTTTCGTCTACCAATAACAGCGCCTCTTCTCCGCGCACTTTCCTGTTCAGCCAATATTCTTTCCACAATAATATTACGCTCCATTTCGGCAACCGCACTAAAAATAGTTAGTACAAATTTTCCGTGAGTAGATATTGTATCAATAAAAGGTTCCTGTAAACTTCTAAAGCCAACTTCCAATTTTTCAAATTCATCAACAAGTTTTAGCATATGAGAAACACTCCTTGCGATTCGATCCATCTTTCAAACAATGACTACGTCTTCTTCTCGTAACTTACTTAAAAGTAAATCAAGGTTTTTTCGATTTGCTTTTGCTCCGGAAGAAACATCATTATAAATATTCTTTTCTTTTACTCCTGCTTTCAGCAAAGCGTCGATTTGCAAATCAAACTTTTGGGAAGGAGTACTAATACGTGCATATCCAAATAACATACTAGTTCATTTAAGTGTTAATTGGTAAACTTATGAAATGAACCGCTTTATTGAACGGGATAGGTTTTATTCTTCTGTTTCTGACCAAAAGTTCAATAAAACGACCAATTTTTTAAGCCTTTGAATTGATAATAATTAACTTATTTTTTTGTCAGAAAACTTCTATAATATTTTTAGTAAAAATATTGTACTTAACTCCTGTAATACCATATCTGTTTTTGGTAGTAATGGCGTAGTTATTCTTAAACGTATCATCTGCTTTGATGATCTCGATATTAATCCCTGCATCAAAAAGTGGAGCTGTTCCTCCTCTTATTGTTTTTTGTGTAGTACGTTGAAAGATCACAATGAATATCGTATTAGGATGTTGCTTTCGTAAGCGATCAAAATCTTGTGATGGTAATCCTGTTTTGTTCCAACTATCGATAATGATCACATCAAAATCTTTGGTTGCATTCGAAATCGTTTTGTATCCATCCGGCAACTGATCTGTAATAAAAATATGATTTTGGTTTTTTGGTTGCAGATACTCTTCTTTCATTCGGGTAATCAGATCAGATTTACTACCAATTTCCAAGGAAAAAATAGCTACTTCATGTCCGATATCTGCAAAAGCATCTGCCAATTGATAGGTAAACCTGGTCTTTCCTCCGCCCTGATCTCCTTCTATGGTAATAGCTAATTCAAAACGTTCTATATCTCCCAACAGAACCCCTAAATCTCCGTTTAAGTTGAAGGTCTTGGTATTGTCCAAGTGGGATTGCATATTCATTGGAGAGAAAAGACCTGAAGCTCGTTTTGATGCTATTGTAATGGGGTTATCAATACTTCCTAGTCCTAGATCATTAGGTACACCAGAAAGATTAGTTTTTATAATTTTCCGTAGCCTTCTCAACCACTTTCTATTGATCACAATTTTTATAAGACTTTGAAAAAGTTGATCATTATGCAAGTGAATTAGTTTCTTCTGAATTAAGAGAATCTCATTTGCTACTGGAGAATTTCTAGTGATTTGCTTTTTTGAAATAGCGGTATGAAGATCAAAAATATAAGTTTTCAATTTCTCCTTGGTTTGCACTGTTCTATGCATATCCAGAAATCGTTTAATAAATTCGATTTCTAATACTGAAATTTCATCCTGAAGTGGTTCCTCTCTGGATAAATAGGCATTCAGATGTTCTAAATACATATCTATAGTTTCTCGAATGGTTGGTTCTGAATAGTAAAACGATTTAGCTTCTATAAAAAACCAATGTCCTTTTTGTAAAGCTTCAGGAAGTGTTTTTACCTGGACTTTATTCATCATCTTTTCATAGTTCTTCAAAGAAATAAGCGGCTTTTTCATCAGACAATAATACCGTGACTGACTTTGTTGCTTTCGGGATGATTCTGATTGAGTTAGGATGAGTCTTTTTTTGCAAACATTAATTGTAATCGCATTGCTTGTGATTTTATTCCTAAAATTTCTGGCCTCATTATTCCAGAGAGATGATTCGTCATATTTATGATATCATAATTAGCAGTTAGAACTTCGATCTTTTTTTTCTTAGTACGCTCGGTCACGGCGATTCTTTTTTCTAGGGACTTGTGGAACCAATTATTACTTTTTGTATACTTTTCTAGTATATTAGATGGATAACTGCTCAACAAAAATTTTCCTTTGATGGTACTCAGTAGTTGTAATAAATCTGTAAAATCCTTTTCTGAATATCCTTTATAATGGCCCATATCAGAATTAAAATATGGAGGGTCAATATAAAAGAAAGTCTCTTTTGTATCCCTACTTTTAATTACCTTGAGTGCATCATTACATTCGATATCTACTAAATCCAATCGTTCACAGATTTCCTTAGTAAAGGCCTGTTTTTTATTAAAGATTGTTTTTGAAACCCCATTTGTTTTTCTCTCATAGGCATATCCACCAAATATTCGTGCCGAAAAACTCATATTGGTTTGTACCCAAAAAGCCCAAGCTCGTTTTACATTGTCTTTTTCTGTATCACCTTTTAAAATTCTTGCAGCTTGGCTATGTAACTTTCTGCTATGAGGTGTCGCCTGGATTAATTTGTTTAGTTGAGTAAATTGAAGTTTACAGACTTGATAAAAGTTAACCACATCCCCATTGAGGTCATTAATCACTTCTGTAGAACTCGGATCTTTGGCAAAAAAGACAGCAGCTCCTCCTACAAAGGGTTCACAATACAAATTATGCGTTGGTATTAGTGAAAGGATGAGTTTGGTTAATGCTTGTTTACCTCCATAATAGGTGATTGGAGTTTTGGTTGTTTTGCTTAGGCCATTTAATGGAGGTAGCATTATTGTTTTTTAACAATAATAAAGCAAAACAAAAGATTTATTTCGGTTTAGGTTTTAATTTAAGTTCATTTTTATATTTTTGAGATATAAGGGGTGATTCACCATTAGGAAGAATCTTGAGGAATCAAGCGAACGAATCGCAATTATTAAATTTTATAATAAAAAGAGATCCATCTGGTCATGAGTTAATTTCTTCCTACTCGATGCCAGACTACAAAGATGTATCTTAAATTTTTTATTATGAATAAACTTCACATTAATGACATTAAAAATGTCACTGTAAACTACGTTAAAAAATTATTCCCTAATGAGCAAAGGTCGGAAATTTTAAAATCTCTATTAAAATCTTTGGGATTTAAAAATATTGGACACTTAAAGAAAGAGTTAATTGTAGATGATGACAGTTATATAACCGAAACTAAGGGTGACTCTTTTAGTAATGCCGCTTATACCATTGCATGTGGGATATTAGTTTATAATCCGTATACCCTAATGTCCAAATTTAATATTAGTTACCAACAAGCCATTGCCATAAAAAAAGAAATAGATACTCCTGTGGATTCTAGATCTTATTACGATGGTAATATTATTCACTCAGATCTTTCAAGAGTTTATTACGGAGTGCAAAAAACAGAAGACAAAAGTAGTTTTAGAATAATGGCGGATTGGCCTCTACGATTTTATGCAAAATTACATAAGAATCAAATAATTGAATATAAAGGAAATTATCATGCCACAAGTTTTTTTGGCTTTGATGGCTTCAGTATTAGCGACGCAACATATTTTAAAAATCAAAAAAACCTATTTAAGTATTTAGAACAATTTATAGAGTATTTTCTAAAGTATAATAATGTTGCGTTTTTTGGTGGAGCAGTAGCATATCGAGAGGAAGATGAATCAGGGTATTTTGATTTATTGCTAGATACTTTTGATCATTATATTGTAGAATCTCCTTTTAGTTTTAGTGATCATGACAAAAAAATGATAATCATTCCCAGCACAAAGCCAAAACCTATATATGAATCAGACTTTGTACTAAATAATTATTGATGATATAGATGAAACATGTAGGTTTAAAACACCGTTTATATACCTGTTTTGACTATGTATTTTCTATGTCAAGGTTCCCCCAACCTTTCAAATAAAAAACGCACCACCTCTGGTCTCAGGAGTTTGGTGCTTTTTTTGTAGCCAAATTTTTGTAATTCTTCTAAATAAGTATGGATCCAGGAAGAGAAGGTTTTGGTGCATACACTATATAAAGCTGCCAACTCATATTTATAATAGGCTTTAATCTTTATAGGTTCTTCTCCTTCAAAATAAACACTTTGCAATTTAGTTCCCTCCATGGTTATGATTTTTTTTAGTTACACTTTCATGAATCAATTCCTCTCCAAGCACATTACCCAAAAAGCCACCAATCAGGATAAACGGATAGGTTTCTTTGGGAGCGTATTTTTTGGCAATTATAAAACCCAGCATACTACCCATCAATGCTAATCCTGCTTTTTGAGTGTTTTTAGATACCTTCATGAATTCATTCTATTTAATAGAAACAACCCTCCCGCTGCCAGTACAGATCCCCAGGCAATTTTACTTAATCGTCTTCTACGCTCATCCCTAAAATCCACTAAGGTTACTGTAAACCTATTTCCATATCGTTTTTGGTGTTCCTTAGCAATATTCATAAACCTTTTAAAATCTTCAGCATTAGCAAATACCAGGCAACCAGCTGAGAAATCATCAATGACTTTGGTAGTTCCTTGTTTTCTTGCTCTATGGATATTGATTCCAAATTTTCCAGTATCCTGAACTCCCGATTCAAACCATTTAAATAATCCTTTTCTTTCATAATCCCGGATCACACTTACTTCATTTCGTTGCACAAGTGCTTTATATACTCCTCGATGCAATCCTATACTATGGGAGTCTATATATTGTCCTTTCTTTAGAAATGCAGTCCCTTGCGAGTGCATTGGGTTTTCTAGCCAATACTGTCCAGGATCTGTAGTGGCTTTAAAGATATGATACACCCACCTCCCTTGATCATTTGTGTAGAATACGTGTATCTCATCATCGAACTGGTTACTACGAACAAAACGACTTCGATACCCAACAATGTTAACCTTATAAGGTTCCCTGTATATCTTATGCCCTTTGTTTCGTAATATTTGTAAACTTTTTGACAACATAAGTTTATGGTTTATTTCATTTTTGCCTGTCAGTGTTACTGACGAAGTTTGATACTGCCCATATTTGCTTTTTTAGTCGTCGTTTTCTATACACACCATCACCTTCTCTGGATCCGTTATCGTTGGTATTGCCTTCTACAGTTACAACCCATTTGTCTCCCCAATGATCCACAAATCCAATATGTGCCGGACGCTTCAGTTTATGATACCATATCATAAATACATCACCAGTTTGTGGTTTTTGTTTCTGAAACTTTCCCCTTTGGTAAATCCGTTTACGTTGCAGAGCATAACTGGGCACCCAGCCACTTTTGGGAGCTTCCACTCCTGCATGCTGATAACACCAACTCACGAACGCAGCGCACCAAGCCAGAGAATGACCTAGCCCAACACTTTCCAAATACATTTCCACAGAAGCTCCTCTATTTTCGCCTCCAACTTCACGAACCCCCACTTGAGAATCATACAATTCCTTTACACATTGTCTAAGTTCCATTTCACTATTAATGACTTCTTGGAGGCTTTGAAGATTTACAGCGTCCTGGCTAAAAAGGTGACTGCAAATAAGAATGCAAAGAAGATAAACGTAGATAACTTTAGTTTTTGCCATGGTGTTATGGTTTTAAAATCGTTTCTAAACTGATGATCAAGGTATTCTTCTGATGTAGGCCAGATAAGTTTCATGAGTATCCGTACAATCCCGTGAAGGATAAAAATACCTATGATCGCAAAAAGATACACTTGAAATATACCTGCATCATAAGTTCCTGCTGTTGGATCAATCCAATGCAAAAAAGCTGCACTATGCACCCATAGGATCAGTCCTACGGCTAAAGAGGATAATTCCCGCCATACTTTTAGATATCCCCATATCGGAAGGTCATTATCAAAAATCCGTTTAAACCAATTGATTATTTTTTTCATGTTTTTACTTTTACATTTTTTATTTTCCGGTTTTTCATTTACAAAGAGGATAGATTCGCAGTAGGAGCAAATACAGTTTCTCCCGACTGTGTTAAAATCCGTGTCCTTCCATTCTCTATTCCTGTGATATATCCAACTACGGTATCAGGAGCTAATTCCGGAACAATAAGTGAACCATCCATTGCCTGAAGTAATGTAGGACGTTCTATAACGGCAAGGTTCCATTCCTGGGTGATTTGATTTTCTGTATTATCAAATGATCCAATAGTTCCTATTCCTGGAATAAACCATACTCCTCGCGTATTTTGTTTGAGTCCCATTCTTCTAAATTCTGCTCTAATCTTTACTTTCTCCAGTTCTTTATTTTTAAAAGCCACACTCAGTAGCGCATTGACAAGGGAAGTGACCCGTGTCCCCAGGATCCTTACATTCTGAAAAAATGCACTTACTTTTTTATATTGGCTAACAGAACTTATTTTCTTCAATCCATGTAGAACACCAAACAAATTTTGTTTGTTGGCAGCGACTATAATTTCATTGGCAATACTGGCGGGATGAAACCCACCAGCATTGGCAGTTCTTCCAACCAGGGTGGTAAAGGTAGTTGCTGTTATCACCGAAGGAAACCCTGCAGCTCGTAATGCCCGTTCTGTTCCTTTACCAAAAACTCCATCTACTTTACCATTTCTAAAGCTTGTTTCTTTTATCATCAGTGCAGGCTTTCCACCTTTAGCAAGGAGCGCTTCTTGTACCATCTGTACAAGTGATCCTCTAGCTCCTCTTTTTAATGGAAATTTGTCGCTAGCGACTCTTGGGAGAATAGGTTTGGTAATTATGGTCCCGGGAGGTATTGGAGGTATTGGCTTTTGTATACTCCTTTGATTGGCTGCCCGGTTACTGAAATATGTATAGGCCAGATATCCCAATCCTAGTACCAATCCTCCTCCTAAACCGTACATCAGTACTTTCTTCCTGGAAAGTGGCTTTTGGGTTATTTTATTTTTTGATTGTCGTTTTGCGACTGTTTTAGATTCCATCATTTTTTTCAAGTTTTTGAATTGATAATTTCCTGGGCAATGGCAAACTCTTCTGTAGAAAGCTCGCTTGTCAGGTCCGCAGATAAATTACTTCCGTATAAATCTTTATAGGCACGTTCTACTTTTCGCATCATAGCCGCATTAGGGATCTGTTCTATGGTATTAAATACGACCTCTTCATCTGTTCCCCAACCAAAGGCATTGTCATTTTCAAATGCCATCTTCAGACGAATTGCATAGTTCGCGGGATTGCCTGGTTGTAAAGCATGCCTCTCCCGGTTGTTCCGTTTAAACTTTCTGACCAAAGCCCGTATAGCAAAGAACATCCCAATACCCAATCCACTAGCTAGTAGGACTGTAGTTACATCTTTGCTTACAGATATTTTTGGTCTGTTTTTTATAGCTTCTACTGCTAGAGTTGCTGCAGGTAATGCCATATTACTTTTTATTTATTTTCATTTTAACCAGGTTCCTGATAAAAGCATCATTAAGGAACAATTTTTCCATATGAATAATGCCTTTGGCACCAAAATGCTTGTTCATCGTCTCAAAAGCCTTTTTGACTTGGTGCGCTTCTGTTTTGTCTTTTACTTCTAATCCTATGGTAACTTGTGCTTGCATAATTTTTTTATGTTTCTGAATTTTATATAGTATCTAAGAAGTCTTAGTTACTTAGATTCTTCATCTCTTTGTTCTTTCTTTTGCTGTAATTGATTGAGATAGTAGCCTATCTTTTGAATCAGGTTGTCATCTTCTTTGATCTGTTCTCCTAGTTGAATCATCAGTTGTATTACTTGTTCGAACTGCTCTTCTGTAAACAGCTCACTAAGATGCTCTAATACCTGAAGTAAATAGTCATTCTCCTCGCTATCATTTATATTTCTATCTGTCTCATTGAGACCTAATCTTCCCAAAGTGCCTGCAATCCCCTGCATTTGTTTGGGGTACTGTTTAGCCAGCCCGGAGATCGCTCCGGGAAGCAGGGCCTTTCCTAATTCTACAAATCCTAATTTCTTGACCAAAGCTTCGATTTCTTCCTGCTTGGCTTCTGTTTCTTTTTTGGCCTCTGAGAGGTTTTTTTCTAACTCTTTTATTTTATCGCTACGCATTGCGTAGGATTTTTTAAGCTCTTCAAAATCCCTTTTTTGCAGTTCCTCCTGGAGCAGGGAATGTACCTTATGATGTACCCCATTTAAAGTTTCCTGATTGTTCTTACTGATCTCTTCGAGCCTCTCCTGGAGCTTTTGGTTTTCTATGGATAACCGTTGGATGGTCAGCTGATCTTCTACTACATTGGTATGAGGTTTTCTTTCGTTTACAACAGGTAATGTTCTCACAGAATTATGCTCTGGTGATGGTGTTTTTAATACCTCGAGCTTCGACTGACCTTGTTCCATTTTGTATTTCACATAGGCACTCTCACTTTCAAACCCCATTCTTTCCATCTCTGCATATTGCGTATCATTTAACCGAACGGATCCGGGTTTTCTATGTCTTGCTTCCATCATCCTTTGTTTTTAAGATCACTTGTAAAAAGCGGATTTTACGTTGGTACTTCCTGGTATTGGTAATCTCAATACGATCTGCATGTTCATGAATATTTTCCCTGATCTCTTTAGTATACCAATTGTCATATCGTCCGTAATCAGATTTTACAACAAGGCCCCAATCAATATAAGTGACTAACCAGATTTCGTTATACGCCTGAAATTTTAGCATACCCATAGCAGGGATAATAAATTCCCTATATACGATCCTATAGTTCTTAAATCCCCGCTCTTTAACTCTTCTCTCTGCATACTGCAGTGCAAATTCCTCTCTCATAAGCATAACTTATTTTATTATCTCACGCCCATAGCGTGCACACATGGTGTGTTTTAGTATTGCACTCTTATGTAGAGGCATATGATTTATATTTTATTTAAATGCCCATTATGGGCTTCTGGGACTTCTTCAACCAATAACCATACTGTAACTTCATATGGGTATTCGGCTTTACCTTCATCTTCAAAAGTGGCATGGATATAATCTGTTGTTCCAGATTCAGCTACAGGGGTAATTTGATACTTTTCAGGAATATCAGAAAGCGTTAACTCTTCATCTGGTGTTAATGCCGAATCAATCATTACTGAAAATTTATCTTCAGAAGTGAGTTGATGTTCTTTATAAAAAATTCCTCTTTTCTGAAATAGAGATAGTGTTCCCAGGATCATCTTTTTTTGGTTTTAAGGTATGGGTGAGTTGAACGAGATAAAAGCATATCCATAAAAGGGGTAGCTCCACAAGTAATATTTTTCTGGAGTGCATTGTCCGGGTTGAAGAACATCAATAATGATTGGAGTTCTGGGTGTTGCCGGAATATCCCCTGAAGCAATAAAAGGAAAGATATCCGTTACCGGATGTGCATAATACCACCATCCTCCTACTTGCTCTTCTATGGTAACATTCCGGGGGTAGTTTGTTGTATATGTCGTTCCGGGATTGCTATCCAAAAAGCTAGTATCTTCCATTTTGGAAGGCAATACTCCATAATACAAACGGGATGGTCCGGGAACATCACTACATTTTTTCTGAACGTTGGATGTCGTCAATATTCCGATAACAGCATTAGTAGTAAAAGGAAGTTTGGCCTCTGCGTTTAAAAATTGATTTTCCGTGTGAATACTAAATTTTAATGGAACAAACTTCCTTCGCACTATAACACCAGTAGCATCCTGTTTATTGTCTAACTGAACTTTACACTTCATTTTTTCATTTTTAAATGTCTTTTAGAGACCTTCTTCAATAAGTATGATCAAACTAACCTTATATCCTTGTCCAAACGCAGCACTACTATGATCTTTATCCTGGTATCGAACCTTTACGGAAAGATCACCGGGTAATACATCTCCTAATTCAAAGAAGCGTTCCCTTGGAGCAACACTAAGCGAGGACATTAGTATTTTACTATCAAATCCATCTGGGAACAGTTCTTCTCCACCAATTTCAATACGTTGACTTCCGCGATAGTACAATCGATCCGGGTATTCTGAGATCAATTGTAATCCTTTGACCAGCTTAGTATGTTTTGGGAGTTCCAGATTATCAACGGTGAACAGCCCATTTGCCTTATCTACTTTAAAAGAAAAGGTGACTCTGCTCTCTTTGGTTTTTGGTTTTTCTTCGTTATTCATCTAAAGTGATATTTCATTATTATTTTAAATGTCGATTATCGACCGACCTATGCAGGGACAGTTGCCGTTCCTGCCAGTACTACTTTGATAAGGGCCTTCTCAGGAGCATCATCACCCAGTTCGATATTGAATTCGAATTCTTCATCATCACGAATAAAGCGGGGGCTTTCTAAAAAGTAGGTTCCTATATTGATCGTTGTATTGCCATCAGTAGCAAAATCTTGCATTGGACGCTCATCGATGATGATCTTTTTATTGGCAATTAGGGAGAATACCCCATTTTGTAATCCGCCTACTTTTTTGATACTGCCAAAATTAGTTTGTTTGATCACTTTCTTGAGCTCTGAATCACTCCCGGGAAGATCCCCTTCAATTTCTGAAGCTAACAGGATGATACGGTTACATAAAAACAAACGATCCTTCTGAAGCTTGGCTTGGGTCACATTGGTAATCCCAATCTCTTTAGCATCTTGGGTTTCAAACATATCAATATTGGCTTTATTCCCAGCAAACTTGATCGAATAATAGGCTGTATCTGCTAATTGTAACCTTCCTTCTTTAATCCCTGTGGCTACTTTGACCATAGCAGGATCAAACTTTTTGGCCTGATCCCGAAGTGAGATATGGGCATTCACAATTTCTAAAAACTGTGATCTTGAACTTTTTTTCATGGTATTCATGTTTTTTAGTATTAAGTATTTAGTAATGAGTCTTAAGTACAAAGTGTTAGGTACATTATTTTAGTACTGAATACTTTGTACTGGATTTACGCTACTGCATTGAGTTCGGAGATATCTTCAGCTCCATTGAGCTGGGTAATATCAATACTTCCAAAATCTGCCTCTCCCATTTCATCCTCCAGGCCTTCTACAAAATCCTCTTGTATATCAGCAGTTGGTATGGGTTCCCCAGCTTCAATCTTTTGGATAATTTCATCCACTTCGCTGGTATCAAAATCACCCTGATCTGCTACTTCAGATCCCATAAAGACCAAAGGGCGATCTTCCAGATTTCCAAGGGATAGCTTTTGTGCCATAGCAGGGGATAATTTATCGAGGTATAATTTTTTACCAATAGCTTTTAAAGAAGTAACGGCCCGATCTTTGGCTTGATCAAGGTTATCCGTAATCCCATCAATCCCATTAGTGGTTGCTTCTTTCTTGCCAAAACCATTGGAGAATGCCATTCCCACCCCTGCAGAAGTAATCCAGTCTTTACCGTAGTAGGCTCCTCCGAATATGGTCAATGCACCCAGTGCAAGGGAATATCTTCCTACTGCCGATCCGGCCACCATTCCCAATACTCCTGTAGTAAGATGTTTGCCTACTTCCAGAAGGCTATTTTTTGTATTTGCTTTTGATTTCATAATAAAACTTGTTTTTATGGCTTCCGTCAAAGCGGAATTCTCTTTTATGATTTGATTTCTATAATAATGCCTTCGGAATTAATTTCTCCGGGGCTTTTCTTTTAGCAGCTG
Organism: Aquimarina algiphila; assembly: GCF_007489275.1. Lineage (GTDB taxonomy): Bacteria > Bacteroidota > Bacteroidia > Flavobacteriales > Flavobacteriaceae > Aquimarina > Aquimarina algiphila. The sequence goes on along the minus strand of NZ_VLNR01000038.1, from coordinate 243 downwards.
TTCGTTTTCTACGTTGTGGACTATTGCCTTTGGTAAACCTTCCCAGTTCATCCCTTTGTGTTAGGTTTCGTTTGCCCTGTCCAATCCGTTTTTTCGGTGTCCCTGAAATAGGTTTTGCTGTTTTCTTCTTGTTAGAATTCACAGCAATGGCAATTCCGGTACCTACTACTGCCAATCCTCCTAAGACCAGTAAGGTCGTTTTATGCTTTTGTAAAAAACCTTTCTTTTCTTCAGATGACGTAT
>NZ_VLNR01000037.1 GCF_007489275.1 Aquimarina algiphila | reverse complement strand
CCTTTTAAAACCTTGAGTATTTTATCGTAATTTGCTTGAAAGTTGTGCATATGAATTATAGTGTCGTAACTACAATTTACTGCCTTTTAGCAGTTTGCGCAACTTTTTCTAAATGCACAACGGGTTAAAATTATATGATCAAAGAAGATATAAATGGAATAATTCGAAGTAGACGATCTGTTTTTCCAGCTCAATACAACGATAAAGTCGTTTCTAAGGCATTTATAGAAACCTTATTAGAAAATGCCAATTGGGCACCAACACATAAACTTACACAGCCATGGAGGTTTAAAATATTGCAAGGAGGTGCCAAGAATCGATTAGGGGCGTTTTTGTCTGATACCTATACTGACATTACTTCTAACGATGATTTTTCGCCATTTAAACACAAGAAAATCATTAATAATTGTAATGCGGCCAGTGCGATCATAGCGATTTGTATGCAGCGGGATCCAAAAGAACGTATACCAGAGTGGGAAGAGGTTGCATCAACGGCTATGGCAGTACAAAATATGTGGCTTACTTGTGCTGCTAATGATATTGGTTGTTATTGGAGTACCCCTAAATTAATACAGTATATGGATGGTTTTTTTGATTTTGAAGAAGGGGAACGATGCCTTGGTTTTTTCTACTTGGGAAATTATAATCCAGAATACTTAGGTGAATCAAAACGAGATCGGATTGAAAGTAAAGTAGAATGGCTAGAATAAAAAAACCACCTGCATGCAGGTGGTTTTAAACATCATAAAGACGTTATATTATCTCAAATTGACTACTGCTGAGTCATTGCTTTAGCATAAGCTGCCATTTTCTCTGAAGCAGCAGTCATATATGCTGTCCATTTTTCAGCATCTTCACCAGATAATTTACCAGCAATATCCTGAGCTTTTGTTGCAAGTTCTTGTCCTTTAGCAGAAAGTCCAGCAAAAGCTGTCATATCTTTACTTTCAGCGATTTTCTTGTACTCAGCCATATACTCTTCGTATGCATTAACATACTCTTGTACAGCAGGGTCACTAAAACTTGGAACCCCATCAGCAGCGGTTTCTACAGCTTCTGCAACTTCTTCAGCTGCTTCTTCTACTTTCTCAGTTGCTTCTTCTGCAACTTCTTCTACGTTATCTGCTGCGTCTTTTGCTTTGTCTGTAGCCTCTTTACAAGAGATTACTGTTAAGAACATTAGAGCTAAAGCTCCTAAAAACATTTTTTTCATAATAAATAGATATAGTTAATTTTGGTTATTTAACGCCAAACATAATACTTTATTTCGTCTATTCGAAATTTAAGATGGGTAAAAAATACACACTGCTAGGGGCTAAATGCCTCAAATAAGCTTATCTATTGAAGAATTATATCACATTATTTATATGTTAACAGATTATAATGTTGTGTTTTTTTCGGTTAAATACTTCCAGTAACGCTTTGGTAGATGCTGTTTGTGTAATTTATTGTTCTTACGGGATTTTATATTGACATGGTTAAAATATGTGGTCCAAAGCATTTGAAACTCTAGTTCAGAACTACTTAATTTTTCGGGTGAGATTTTTGTATTTCTTCTTGAAAAATCATCAATAGTTATTATTTGCACTGTTTTTAGATCATAATAAATACCATAACTTCGCTTAAGATCATAAATAAGCCATTTTTGATCAGCATAACGATCTTTAAAATGAAAAATGATAAGAGGCAGCACATTAAAATCGGGTTCAACGGTTGCTGTGTAAATAGAATCAGTAGTTAGCTGAAACCTAACAAATGCTTCCATTCTATGTTTTTCGCGCTCAACCATTTTGGAGACCTGGCTCATTTTTAAAATATCAGTATTACTAAAATCGATATTTCCCCCTTTCTTTTTTATAAAAACATTTTTAAGATAATTTAATAATGTATTCTCGACACCTTTGATTTCACTTAGAAAAACTTTGAAGAAATCTTGTTGTTCCTTACGAGTTGTTTTTAGTTTAACACCTTTCCAAACCCTGTTGGCTTTGTGCTTTTCGGTAATGACATGTTCTGTTATGGTAAATAATTGATTGTTAGTATCAGATTCCTTTCTAATAATAGCATCTGATATTTTTTGTTCATAGATCATAAAAATAGAACATAAGAATCCATCAAAACTTCCATCATATATTATTATGGTTTGAGGATTCATGATTCTAGATTTATGAGAACAGACTTAGTTGATTATTAAAATAAGTATTGTATTTACTTTTCGAGGTTTTAAGAATTTTGTTTTTTAATGTGAGAGGAGAAAACTCTTTTCTATAGAATTCTTTGGAGTTACAAGTAATAAAATATTGTGCTCTATTTAATGCAATACCGATGGCTTTAAGGTGGGTCCAATCTAGTTTTCTAAATTTTCTTGCTTGTAGTATTTTAGAAACCGATTGCATTCCGATGCCAGGAACTCTGGAAAGCATTTGTTTTTCAGCTGTATTTATGTCAATAGGAAATAGATCAAGATTGCGTAATGCCCAACTTAATTTTGGATCAATGTCCAAGTCCAGGTTTTTATGAGAATCATTTAAAATCTCATGGACAGAAAATCCATAAAACCTTAAAAGCCAATCGGTTTGATATAAGCGATTTTCTCTTAAAATGGGAACTTCAGTTCCCAAAGATGGTAGTCTATTATCTGGTAGTACCGGTATATAACCAGAATAATACACTCTACGCATATTAAATTGCTTGTAATAATAGGTTGCAGAATACATGATGTCACGATCACTTTCTCCGGTAGCACCAATAATCATTTGGGTACTTTGACCAGCTGGGGCATATCTAGGAGTACTTTTTATAATTTTACGTTCTGATTTATATTGAATGATCTCATTTTTGACTTTTTGCATGGGTTTGATAAAGTCTTCATGTTTTTTGTCTGGAGCTAATAGTTTCAATCCAGATACTGTTGGGATTTCAATATTTACACTTAATCGATCGGCATATAACCCTGCTTCACGCATTAATTCATCACTTGCTCCAGGAATCGATTTTAGATGAATATACCCATTAAAATTTTCTTCTAACCGAAGCTTTTTGGCAACGGCAATTAACCGTTCCATAGTGAAATCAGAATTTTTAAATATTCCAGAGCTCAGAAATAGCCCTTCTATATAATTTCTTCTATAGAAGTTAATGGTTAAATCCACTACTTCTTGTATCTTAAATGCAGCGCGCTGGATATCGTTACTTTTTCTGGTAACACAATATGCACAATCGTAGATACAATGATTGGTTAGTAAAATTTTTAGTAAAGAAACGCAACGACCATCCTCTGTATAACTATGACAAATACCCATTCCGGTATTATTTCCTAAGCCTTTATTGGAGTTTGAGCGTTTACCACCACTGCTGGCACAAGATACATCGTACTTAGCGGCATCTGCCAAAATGGATAGCTTTTCTCGTATTCTTTCAAACGACATAGATACGTTCGTTTGAAGTACTTATTAAACTTTTTACAGTTCTTGAAATTTCTTCAATATCCGTTAGAATCTGATAATCTGTGAACCTAAGTACGGTTATGCCTAGTGAAGAGATGTATAGTTTTTTTGGAGCATCAAGATTATGGATATCCGAAAATTCATGCGCATAGCTATCAATTTCTATAGCAATTTTTAAAATAGGACAATAGAAATCAAAAGTGTAATTGTTAAGATTTTGATTTCGAAGGAAACGGAATCCTTTTTCAGCAAGTTTCTGTTGAAGTTGATCTACTGCAGTAATGGAGTTATCCAAGGAGTGACGGATAATTTTCTCAGATACTTTTTGATACAGCGGGATGCTTTGTGAAGACATAATGATGGATTTAGTTGTAATTTTTCCAAATTTATGGAAAAATTCCATAAATATTAAAATAAAATTATGTTAAAATTGGAAATATTCCAAAATCTATTATCTTTGTTATGATTATCCCAAGTACAGGTGCTGTTTTGTAAGATAATAATATTAAAATTTCGATTTCATGGATAATTCAACTGACCAAACCATTAAGCGATTTAAACAAATTCGCGAAGAGAACCATTATACCCAATCTGATTTTGCCAAAGTTTTACAGATTAAAAATTCTACAGCTGATATAGAAAGAGGGAAGACTAAAATTTCGGGAAGAGTAGTGGCCAGATTACTTGATAAGTTTAATATTAATCCGTTATGGTTATTTGGTGAAAGTACCCAAAAAAAGATACAATTACATCTTGGGGATGTTTCTCCAAAAGTGGTAACCATAGATTCTGAGAATAATGAGAACATAGTTTTAGTCAATGTAAAAGCAGCTGCAGGATATCCTCATAATGTTCAGGATTTGGATTGGTATCAACAATTGCCTGCTTTTGATATTCCATTACCAGAATATAGAAATGCCACGTATCGTGGATTTCAGGTTGAAGGAGATAGTATGTTACCTTTATTTGAGCCTAAAGAGTGGGTAATAGGAAAAGCCGTGAATAACTTGTCTGAGGTAAGTAATAATACTATTTGTGTAGTTGTTCTAGAGGATAGTGTGGTAGTGAAAAAGATTAGAAAAAATGAAGATGTCTCTGTAATAACATTGGTTTCTTTAAATTCAGAATATCTTCCTTATACCATTCAAACCCATCAAATTACAGAACTTTGGGAAATTAATAGTAAACTAAGTTTTAACATTGATGCAAATTCTGATACAGCAAGTATTAAGAAACTACAGGAAGCTATGGTAGCATTAACTTCTGAGGTGAGAGGCTTGAAGATTTAATGAATAAAACCTGATGTTTTAGCATGTGCTATTGCTTCTTCTGATGTATGAATTAGTAAAATAGGACATACGTTAAAAGCGTGTATAATTTTTTTGATGCGCTTTTCTTTGCGACGATGCTTTACATTTCTTAAATATATAGCAAGAATTCGTCTTGGATACTCTTCTGCGATCTTTGTATAGATATCTGCATCTTTTTCTCCACTGTCTCCAATAAGAATAAAGTTTAAATGTGGATACATCTTTAAAAGATTTAGAATCTCAGATTGCTTATGAGGTATTTTAGGTTTTGGTGTTTTATCAAAAGGAGTTCTAAAATCTCTAAGTAAAATCGGACCTTTAGGAAAATGATTTTTCTTAAAAAATGCACTCAGGTAATCGTATAAGTTCCAAGGGCTATTACTAACATAAAAAAAAGGATTATTAGATGATCCTTTTATACCTAGATGTAGTTTTTTATAAAACTTTACAGTACCTTCTATTGCTGTTCTTTTATCAAAATTTTTAAAAACAGTATTGGCGATTACTCTCCACTTAAATAAAGATGCCACTCCTGTATGTAGAATAGTATCATCAATATCACTTATGATTCCAAAATCAGCCTGATCTGATGGAATAAGCATTTCGCTTTTAAACTCGTTATTACTACTTATGGTTTTATATTTATTTTCTTTTTTATATGAAGCAGTATAGGGTATCCAACCTCTATTGTTTTTATGTTCAAAAAGAGTATCGATGTCAAGTTCAAGATGATAATATCCTTCTTGATCTGTTTGAGTTTCTATGATTTTACCGTTGGGTAATTTTATTTCTATTGGAATATTTCTGATTTCGTCACTTTCAAATTGTCTATAAATATTACGTAATGTTTTGAAGACGCTCTGATTTGTACTAAAATCAACATTTTCATCTTCAAGGGCTCTTCCGGTGGCACGAAAAAGAGTGCTTGTGCCATACCCCAGATACGTATTAATTCGTAAAGCTTTTTTCTTGAACATGAAAAAATATAGATTTTAAATAAAAATAAACAACCTCGCCCAAAGAGCGAGGTTGTTTAGACATTAATTTTTATATTTTTACTTCAAAGAAGCTCTTATTGCTGCGATTTCGGCTTTTATTTCTGATTCAGATCCTTGTAATTCTCTTACTTCACGTTTTATTTTTCCGTTTTCTGAAGTATTTATAGTTACTGTAGCTATTGCCAAATCATTTTCCACTTTCATAGTTACTTCCATTTTCTTTTCAGAAGTATTGTCCTTAGATTGTAGTACTTCAATTTGATCTTCAGCAACAGCAGTTTCTGAAGTATGACCTCCTAAAATAGGTGCAATTACGAGACCAATAAGACATGTCAATTTAATTAAAATGTTCATTGATGGACCAGATGTATCTTTAAATGGATCTCCAACAGTATCTCCGGTAACGGCTGCTTTATGAGCATCAGAACCTTTATATGTCATTTCTCCATTAATCTCAACACCAGCTTCAAACGATTTTTTAGCATTATCCCATGCACCACCTGCATTATTTTGGAAGATGGCCCATAATACACCACTTACGGTAACTCCTGCCATATATCCACCTAGCATTTCAGCAATTGCTAAGGTGTTCATTCCAAATAATAAAGGAACAAAAGCTATTACCAAAGGAAATCCGATGGTTAATAAACCGGGTAACATCATTTCTTTAAGAGAGGCTTTAGTAGAAATAGCAACACATTTATCATATTCTGGTTTTCCTGTACCTTCCATAATTCCGGGGATGTCCTTAAATTGGCGACGGACTTCCTGTACCATTTCCATAGCTGCTTTTCCTACTGCATTCATAGCTAAGGCAGAAAATACTACAGGTACCATACCTCCAACAAATAACATGGCTAAAACCGGTGCTTTAAAAATATTAATACCATCAATTCCTGTAAAGGTAACATAAGCAGCAAATAAGGCCAAGGATGTCAATGCCGCAGAGGCAATTGCAAATCCTTTTCCTGTCGCTGCTGTTGTATTACCAACAGAATCTAATATATCTGTACGTTCTCTTACTATAGGTTCTTGTTCGCTCATTTCTGCAATACCACCAGCATTGTCTGAGATAGGTCCAAAAGCATCAATGGCTAATTGCATTGCTGTAGTAGCCATCATTGCAGATGCTGCCAATGCAACTCCATAAAATCCTGCAAAAGCATAAGATGCCCAAATGGCTCCTGCAAACAATAATACAGAAGGGAATGTAGAAATCATACCTGTTGCTAAACCAGCAATAATATTGGTTCCAGCACCTGTACTTGATTGTTGTACAATTTTAAGGATAGGTGACTTCCCTAATCCTGTATAATATTCGGTTACTGATGAAATTACTGCTCCTACGATCAAACCAACTAAAGTTGCATAAAAAACTCTCATCGAAGAAATCTCTACAAGTCCTTCTCCAAAGAATTCCATTTTCATTGTTTCGGGTAGCATCCAGGTACACAGTGCAAAACAAGCTGCTGCAACTAAGATAATTGATGTCCAGTTCCCCACATTCAGCGCTCCCATTACTTGAGCTTCTTTGGCATCATTACTTTTTATTTTAACAAGCATTGTACCTATTACTGAGATAACGATACCAACACCTGCAATTGCCATAGGTAATAGAATCGGTCCAATACCTCCAAAAGCATCTGTAATAGAGCCTCCCATATCCTTAATTACATAATTTCCTAATACCATTGCTGCAAGAACAGTTGCTACATAAGATCCAAATAAATCAGCCCCCATACCAGCAACATCACCTACATTATCACCTACATTATCTGCAATAGTAGCAGGGTTACGAGGATCATCTTCTGGGATACCTGCTTCTACTTTACCAACAAGGTCAGCTCCAACATCTGCAGCTTTTGTATAAATACCTCCACCTACACGAGCAAATAAAGCAATGGATTCTGCACCTAGAGAAAACCCGGCCAATGTTTCTAAAACTATGGTCATTTTATCTGTAGAAACCCATTCACCTCCCATAAAGACATGATAAAATATAATAAAGAATGCGGTTAAACCTAATACGGCTAATCCTGCAACTCCCAGTCCCATTACCGTACCTCCTCCAAAAGATATTTTAAGTGCATTTGGTAAACTAGTACGAGCTGCCTGGGTAGTTCTAACATTTGTTTTGGTAGCAATTTTCATTCCTATATTTCCTGCAAAAGCAGAAAATACAGCTCCAAAAACAAAAGCGATTACAATTAACCAGTGTGTTGTATCAACTACGATAGAAACAATAAATAATAATATACTGACTATTACGACAAATATTGCAAGAAGTTTATATTCTGCATTTAAGAAAGCCAAGGCACCTTCATAAATATGATCCGAAATTTCTTTCATCTTGCCATCACCGGCATCTTGTTTCATTACCCAAGATTTCTTAATAAGCATATAAATTAGCCCTAATAGTGCCAAAACAATTGGCACATAAATCATATTTGATTGCATAAATGTCTTTTTAGTTTAATTAGTCGCTAAATGTAGTAAAAATACCCTAAATACAAAAGTATAGTTAAATAGTAGAGAAAATGATAATCGAACGCTGGAAATATTGATAAAACTACGGTTTTCAGGGAGTTTTTCTATGGTAAAGATATTTTAATTTTATCAACATTTTTAAAATATGTTTAATATGCGTATACCTATTCAAAGAACTTTGTTTCTAATACTATTTTTCACTTTTTTTTCAGTAAGCTTTGTTGAAGCTCAGTATCCATTTGAGAGTTATTCGTCACCGAACTATACAATGCATAGAGATTGGAAAATTTATGATAGAATAGACACAAAAGGAAGGTATGATTGTACTTTATCTATAGATCATTTCTTTAGTAATGAAGATAAACTCACTATTCAATTAACTTGGTTAGAGAAGACGACAGCTATGGGAGAGATTAGGGTTTTTAGAAATAAAAGTCAAATTCAGAACATAAAACAACCGGGTTCTTTTTCGCCATTAACGATGAATGGGACACTTGTGATTGTTTCAGATATCAATGGAGATGGTCTTAAAGATGTGAAATTGGTGCATCAAGGTACAGGAAATGGTATAATGGGTATGCTGGTTAAGGTGATGTATTTATTTCAAAGGGAAGATGGTTTGTTTAAAAAAGTGTCTTTTTATGATATGATGATTGATGAAAACCGAGTAGAAAGAGATGTTGATAACGATGGAAATTATGAGATTGTAACGATGAATCTAGAACGTACTAATGCCCATAGTTATTGGGCTTTTAATATTTTTGAATATGATGATGGAAATCTGATCAATGTAAACTACAAGATAAATTATCCAATACTTATCCAATATAAATATAAAAGAAATTATAATATTACAGAGCATATGAGTAGATCTCAAATGAAATTATATGAACGGGAGTTTCCAGATGAGTATGATGTAAAATAAAAGGTGATATTTCAGATGAAATATCACGTCTTTTATTTTAAAGATTGTATATAGCTTACTTAAGAAATGCTAAATAATCCTTCTGGTCTATTTTCAATTTCGTCAAAGCGTTTAACACATGCTTTGATAATTTCTTTAGCTTCGTCAATATTACCCCATCCACCAACATCAACTTTTTTTCTTTCCAGATCTTTGTACACTTGGAAAAAATGCTCAATCTCTTTGATAAGGTGAGGGTTCATTTCCTTAAGATCAGCAAGTCTACTTGCTATTGGATCAGCAATTGGGACACATATAATTTTTTCATCAGGTCCTTTTTCGTCGGTCATGTGGAAAACACCAATAGGTTTTACTTCCATTACACAACCAGGGAATGTTGGTTCTGTAACAAGTACCAAAACATCCAGTGGATCTCCATCTAATGCCAGAGTTTCTGGAATAAATCCATAATCTGCTGGATACATCATAGATGAAAAAATCATACGATCATATCGTATTTTTTTTATATCAAAATCATATTCGTATTTATTTCGACTTCCTTTAGGAATCTCGATAAGTACATCAAAGCTTTCGCTGTTAGCTGCGCTCATAAGTTTATTCTCTTTTTATTGGGCGGCAAAGATAGGTATTACAAGGGGTTAGTTAAAATTTATAAGGAAAAATTATTATATTTCTTATGAAATCTTAACGTAGAGATAAACTATAACGTTTTCAGAAAAAAGAACCTATACTTTGCTAAGTAAAAACAATAGTTTATTATTTCTATATTATAATTTGATTCCCTTTGTTTTAGAAGTAAAAGCCAAAAGACCCTGTAACTCCAAATTTACGTGCGTCAGGATTATCAAAATAGTTTCCTCTAAAATGAAAGTCTATTCTAAAAATTTTAAAAATATTTCCAACACCCAAACTATACTCCCAATAAGCCTCGTCTTCTGGAGCGATTAAGATTTCATTGGATGGAGCACTTAATAAAATATTGTCATTTGATAACTGGCCCCATGCTGCACGTACTCCAACTAACTCTCTAAGATTTAACTTTCTTAAGAATGGAATTCTTGAAAATATTCTTCCGTTGAAATTATGTTCTAAGTGTAACGTAGCATAAGTATCGGTTACAAATTCATAAAAATTAAGTAAAGGAAATGTATTGTAAATAGATAAGTAAGTTTGATTTCCAGGGATAACACTTAATAACCCAAGAGGCACATCTCCAAATGTTTTACCTACTTCTAAAGTACTATTTAATCGTCCAAAACCACCTATGTTCCAAGGTTGTTGATATAAGAATTGAATTTTTTGATATTCAAAATCACTATCGATAATACCTTGTAAACCTGCGCTGTAATTAAGGAATAAAGTAGCAAAATCACCTTCATTTACGGTTACTCTATCTACACCATACCCTGTAGTCTTTCGACCCGGGAAATACGCGAGTGACGTTGCTATTTCGGTCTGTTGTATTTCAGATTGAAGTTCATTAGTTTCTGGATCTACAAAATCGAGACTAAATAACGATCGATCTGCAGGTTTTAAATTTCGATATGAACCAGTGACTCCAAAAATAAGATTCTTTCTGGGTTCAATAGCCAACGAGAGCGCTGATAAATTGATAGAAGTTAACCTGTCATTATCGCCAGTTGCTATAATAGATGACGAAGCAAGACTTCTACCCTCTACATCATTTGTGTTTGTTAAACTTGCTCCTAACTGTTCTACATCCCTTCGATTTCCTCCAGAAACAATAAGTCTGGACTTTCGATCAATAAGGTATTTACCAGAGATGCCATATTTAAATTTTTGGTCCTTAAATCCATATGCTCCATATCCTTCTATACGCCATCTGTCATTAGATGTAAAATAAGTTCTACCACCTGCTCTTAATCTAAATCCTTCAATATCATTATATCCAATAGTGGAGAATAAAGGACCAAAATCAAAACCATTAAATTCTACATACCCCGTAGCTAATATGGTTCCTATATTATAAAGACGTTTAAAAGCTTTTACAGTTCTAAGCGTGTCTAATAATTTATATACTTTTTGTTCATCCTTGTTTAATTCTTCCATTCTGGCATTTTCCCAGAAAGAATCTTCGCGATTATAAATATCCTGATCATAGGGATCTACCTGGGTTTGGTAAAATTTTCTATCCTTTTTTATGTCAAATTTATACTTGTCATATAGGGTCGTCCTTTTACCATAGACTCCACGAGATTTTTCTTTTTTACTAAAAGCAAAATCGGATTGGAAATAGTCTTTGGTGATTAAAAAAATTGAATCGTTTAATACATCAAACTCCTGTTCAATATAAAGGTCCTTTACCCAGTTAATATTTGCACTTTTTGTGATTTCCAGATTTATTTCTTTAATAGCCCAGGTAGTATCATTTACCCAGAAATCTCCTTTAAAGGTTAGTTCATTTTTCCTTCTAGGATAATATATGATGTTATAACACCATTTGTTACCAATATAAGCGCTATCTGAAAGGACATAATTATATACACCAACACCAGTTCTAGATAAAGGACTAGTAAAACTTTTATCAAAGAATTTTAGATAATTATCATAAATGTCGTAGTCTGAATACAAATCTTTAACAAAAGCAATTAATGTTTGGTTATCACTAAAACCTGCATTTTTATTTCCTGTTAGAACTTCTTTAGATTCATTAAGGATATTATCTCCATACACTTTTGAACTGGCTTCATTCAGGAAAATAGGTAAATAAGTCTTCCCTGTTATTCGAGAAGTATCTACATCATCAAAAATGAATTCCATACCATTAAAAATTCTGCTATTAATCAGAGAGCTATCTATGGTATTTAAATCAAATTCTAGTTTCTCGTATTTATCATAAGTGTATTGCTTAAACTTTTTTACACCATTTTCTCTTCGGTTATCCCAGATTTTCTTTAGAATATCTATTGCAGGATTATTTTTTTTAGAAGTTTTTCCTTTGTAAATAACAACCTCGTCTAATGTTGCAGCTTCCTCTTCAAGAAGGATTTCCATTTTGTACGTAACCGCTTTGGTGAGCTTGATAGTTTTGGTTTTAAAACCAATAAATGAAACCTTTATACTAGAATAGTTATTTTCAGATTCCATATAAAATCTACCATTCTCATCTGTAATCGTACCAATTGTAGAGTTTACAAATACGATATTGGCAAAGGGTACAGGTTGTTTATTACTATCGAATACCTGTCCGCCTATTTTAGTTTGTGAATGAATGAAAGTTGAGCAAAAAAAAGTGAGAAATACTCCTAAAATCAAATGTCTCATCTAAAGATGTTAAGATTAATACTTGTGATAATTAGTGGATCACCTCAATTTTTAGGCCATTTTTTACATTTGGTGATGTTCCTGAAATTGAAGAAACGCAAAATAAAGGAGTTCATTTTATTTATACATCACTTTTTTGACAGCTTTAACAACATCTTTACTATTTGGTAACCATTCTTCTAATAATACAGGAGAATAAGGTGTTGGGGTATCTGCGGTATTAATTTTTACAATTGGTGCATCTAGATAATCAAAAATATTTGCTTGAACCTGATAAGTAATTTCAGAAGAAATATTAGCAAGAGGCCATGCTTCTTCTAAAACAACTAAACGATTGGTTTTTTTTACAGAAGTAAATATAGCTTCAAGATCCAAAGGCCTAACAGTTCTTAAGTCGATAACTTCACAAGAAATATTTTCTTTTGCCAGTTCATCTGCGGCTTTGTAAGCTTCTTTAATAATTTTTCCAAAGGAAACGATGGTGACATCACTACCTTCTCTTTTAATTTCGGCTACTCCAAGAGGGATTGTATATTCTCCTTCAGGAACTTCTCCTTTATCCCCATACATTTGTTCGCTTTCCATAAAAATAACAGGATCGTTATCTCGAATTGCAGATTTTAGTAAACCTTTGGCGTCTTTAGGATTAGAAGGAACGACTACTTTAAGACCAGGTGTATTGGCAAACCAGTTTTCAAAAGCTTGAGAATGCGTAGCTCCCAATTGACCGGCAGAAGCTGTTGGACCTCTAAATACTATTGGGATATTAAATTGACCACCTGTCATTTGACGCATTTTTGCTGCATTGTTAATGATTTGGTCAATACCTACTAATGAAAAGTTGAAAGTCATAAATTCGATAATAGGCCTATTACCGTTCATTGCACTTCCTACACCAATTCCAGAAAACCCTAATTCAGATATAGGAGTGTCCAAAACACGATCAGGACCAAATTCATCCAACATTCCTTTACTGGCTTTGTATGCTCCGTTATATTCTGCAACTTCTTCACCCATTAAATATATGGATTCATCTCGTCGCATTTCTTCACTCATTGCTTCGCAAATTGCTTCTCTGAACTGTATCGTTTTCATTGACTTTATAATTATTTTGTGCTACACGAAAGGCAAAAGTAGCAATTAAAACCCTTTAGTAGGGGTGTAAAATTGAAAAATTTATTATGCACGCATAGTAAATTTGACTTTTTATTTGTACCTTCGCTTTTATTATTAAATTCTCAAAAAATACCTATATAAAATGAAGATATTAGTTTGTATTAGCCATGTGCCGGACACAACTTCCAAAATTAATTTTACGGATGGTGATACTAAATTCGATACTAATGGGGTACAATTTGTAATCAACCCTAATGATGAATTTGGATTAACAAGAGCAATGTGGTTTAAAGAAAAGCAAGGTGCGTCTGTAGATGTCGTAAATGTTGGTGGTCCAGAAACAGAACCTACTTTACGTAAAGCGTTGGCTATTGGTGCAGACAATGCAATTCGCGTTAATGCAGAAGCTACAGATGGTTTTTATGTGGCTAAACAATTGTCAAAAGTTGTACAAGATGGAGGATATGACCTTGTGATCGCAGGAAGAGAGTCTATAGATTATAATGGAGGAATGGTGCCTGGTATGGTAGCTGCGATAACAGATGCCAATTTTGTAAATACATGTATTGGATTAGAAATAGAAGGAGATACTGCAACTGCGATTCGTGAGATTGATGGAGGGAAAGAAACTTCTACTGCCAAATTACCTTTGGTTGTCGGAGGGCAAAAAGGATTAGTTGAGGAAAGTGATTTGCGTATTCCTAATATGCGTGGAATCATGATGGCTCGTAAAAAACCACTTACAGTAGTCGAACCTATCGAGGCAGGTCAGGAAACAAAGGCTGTCCAGTTTCAAAAACCAGCTCCCAAAGGAGATGTAACATTGGTAGATCCTGAAAATATTGATCAATTAGTTTCTTTATTACACAATGAAGCTAAAGTGATCTAATCCGGCTTAAAAACAAAATTTAAAATAAATACTGAGATCAGATCAGTAGCAAAAAATAAGAAATATGTCAGTTTTAGTATATACAGAAAGTGAAGGCGGAAAATTTAAAAAAACCGCTTTTGAAGTGGCTTCTTATGCAAAAGAAGTTGCTAATATGCTTGGTACAACGGTAACAGCAGTGAGTGTTAATGGTGGTGATAGTAATGAACTAGGTGCCTATGGAGTAGATAAGGTGTTAGAAATTAAAAATGATAAACTTACTGCTTTTAATGCAAAAGCATATGCAGATGCAATTAAGCAAGCAGCAGAAAAAGAAGAAACAAAAGTAATTGTGGTAAGTTCTACTGCGGATAGTAAGTTTTTAGCACCGTTATTAGCTGTGCAT
This sequence comes from Aquimarina algiphila, assembly GCF_007489275.1. Classification (GTDB taxonomy): domain Bacteria; phylum Bacteroidota; class Bacteroidia; order Flavobacteriales; family Flavobacteriaceae; genus Aquimarina; species Aquimarina algiphila. The sequence continues at coordinate 49,290 of NZ_VLNR01000037.1, read as the reverse complement.
CTTGATGCAGGATATGCATCAAATGTAGTTGCATTACCAGAAAGTACTTCTCCTTTTAAGGTTAAACGTACGGCATTTACAAATAAAGCCTTTAATATCACCGAAATGACTACTGATGTTAAGGTAATAGGATTATCTAATAATGCTTTTGGACTTAAAGAAAATTCTGGAGCAGCAGCTGCAGAAGCATTTGAACCAACACTTTCTGATAATGACTTTACAGTAGAAATAACAGCAGTTGATAAAGCTACTGATAAAGTTTCTATTGCAGATGCAGAAATTGTTGTGTCTGGAGGTCGTGGATTAAAAGGGCCAGAGAATTGGGGGATGATAGAAGAACTTGCAGGTGTACTTGGCGCAGCTACTGCTTGTTCTAAACCAGTAAGTGATATGGGATGGAGACCACATGGAGAACATGTTGGCCAAACAGGAAAACCAGTCGCTTCAAACTTATATATAGCAATTGGAGTTTCTGGTGCTATTCAACATTTGGCAGGGATCAATGCTAGTAAAGTAAAAGTGGTAATTAATAATGATCCTGAAGCCCCTTTCTTCAAAGCGGCAGACTATGGAATAGTGGGAGATGCTTTTGAAGTAGTGCCAAAACTTATTGAAAAATTAAAAGAATTTAAAGCGAATAACGCATAATTTTCATAAATTGTGCCCAATTCAGGGCTGTTTGAACTGAGGTAAAAGTCCATATGTTCAAACAGCCTTTTTTTATTGAGAGCAATATGAGTTTAGTTCGTCTGAACATAAAAGGAATATCATACAGTCAAACCCAAAATGGTGCATACGCACTAATTTTAAGCGAGGTGGATGGAGAAAGGAAGTTACCAATTGTTATAGGAGCTTTTGAAGCACAGTCTATAGCTATTGCTTTAGAAAAGGAAATTAAGCCGCCTAGACCACTTACCCATGATCTTTTTAAAAACTTTGCAGATCGATTTGACATTGTTGTAAAACAAGTGATTATTCACAAGTTGGTAGATGGTGTTTTCTACTCTAGTATTATCTGTGAGCGTGATAAGATAGAAGAAATTATAGATGCAAGAACAAGTGATGCAATTGCTTTAGCATTGCGATTTCAAGCACCCATATTTACATATAAGAATATCTTGGATCAAGCGGGGATATATCTTAAAGTAAACCCGAAGAAGGATGATGAAAATGATCCTGAAAGCTTATTAGTAGACGAACTTGTATCTGATGATATTGAAATGGTAGGCAAAGAAACTAGCTATAAAGATTTGTCTCTGGAAGAACTTAACCGAATGCTCGACCAAGCTGTTAATAATGAAGATTATGAATTAGCGGCAAGAATTCGAGATGAGATTTCTAAAAGAGGATAGTTTTATATGTCGATATAAAAAAATCTAATATGTTTTTTTAAATGATTTCAATATTTATGAAGAAAGGAGTACTTACTTTTCTGTTTTCACTATTTATTTTTACTGTATTATCTGCACAATCAATAGAGAAAAGATGGGTTTTAGAAAAAATTGATGGAGCTTCAGAAGAGGTTTCTAATGTTGGGAAAGATGATTATCTTCAATTAGAAAAAGGACAATTTTCATATTCTTTTAATGAAGCTTCAGAAATACTCCAGGGGGATTATATTCAACAAAATAATATCCTTTTGCTTTTTCCAGAGACTGCTCAGGATTCTCTAATTCGTTATAAAGTAACTACTTTAACAGATTCTACATTAGTAGTTATTAAAAAAGGAATTACATATACTCTTACTACTCAAAAAGAAATAACTGAAGTAGCGCCTGTAGTGGAGGTAAATCAACTGATACCTAACCAGGGCTTCTCTTTTAGTAGTTTATGGAGAGGTGTTTTGGGAATGATAGTACTTCTGATTATTGCATTTTTATTTAGCAGTAACCGAAAAGCTATTAATTGGAAAACAGTTGGATTAGGTGTTGGATTTCAATTAATAATTGCTATTGGAGTTTTAAAAGTACCGTTTGTTCAAACGATATTTGAATGGGTTGGAAGCCTATTTGTTAGTGTTTTAGATTTTACCAGAGCCGGAAGTAAATTTCTGTTTGAAGGTTTGGTTGTAGATATGGATACTTTTGGTTTTATATTCGCTTTTCAAGTATTACCAACTATTATATTCTTTTCAGCTTTAACTTCTTTATTATTCTATTTAGGTATTATTCAAAAAGTAGTAAAAGGCTTGGCTTGGTTGTTGACCAAAGCACTCAAGATATCTGGAGCAGAAAGTTTAAGTGTCGCTGGTAACATCTTTTTAGGCCAAACAGAAGCGCCTCTGTTAATTAAAGCGTATTTAGAAAAAATGAATAAATCCGAAATGTTATTGGTTATGATCGGTGGCATGGCAACTGTTGCTGGAGCTGTACTGGCCGCATATATTGGGTTTTTAGGAGGAGATGATCCGGTTTTACGATTACAATTTGCAAAACACCTATTAGCAGCATCAGTAATGGCAGCTCCCGGAGCAATTGTTATTTCTAAAATACTATTTCCGCAAACGGAAGAAATTAATATAGATGTACATGTTTCTTCAGAAAAAATAGGATCTAATATTTTAGACGCTATAGCAAATGGAACAACTGAAGGCTTAAAGCTAGCTGTAAATGTTGGTGCTATGTTATTAGTGTTTGTAGCTTTTATTGCTATGCTTAATGGTATATTGGGTTGGGTTGGAGATATTACTTCTATAAACACTTGGATAGCATCAAATACAGCTTATCCAAGCTTATCTCTTGAACTGATTTTAGGCTATCTTTTCTCTCCATTAATGTGGCTGATTGGAGTCGCTAAAGAGGACATAGCCTTGATGGGTCAACTCTTAGGAATAAAACTAGCAGCTAGTGAGTTTGTTGGATATATACAATTAGCAGATTTAAAAAATGTAACAAATGCAACACATTTAACCTATAATAAATCGGTTATTATGGCAACATATATGTTGTGTGGTTTTGCAAATTTCGCCTCAATAGGAATTCAGATTGGAGGGATTGGCTCTCTTGCTCCAGGACAACGAAAAACCTTGTCCGAATTTGGTATGAAAGCATTACTTGGAGGTACTATAGCCTCTTTATTGTCAGCTACTATTGCTGGAATGATAATAGGGTAAAATACACTCGTTTTTTTTATTGAAAATATAATTTATGAACTTGTTTAATAACTATTTCATAATCTATATTGTAAACAATATCTCAATACCTATTTTTTGTATATTTGACTTACATTAGAATAATTTTAACAAATATCGAAGGAGTAAAAAATGAAACAATATCTTGACCTGGTACATCATGTATTAGAAAATGGGAATGAAAAAGGAGATAGAACAGGGACGGGGACAAAAAGTGTTTTTGGATATCAAATGCGTTTTGATCTTAGCGAAGGCTTTCCTATGGTTACCACAAAAAAACTCCATCTCAAATCTATAGTTCACGAACTATTATGGTTTTTAAAAGGAGATACAAATGTTAGTTATCTACAAGAAAATGGTGTTCGTATATGGAATGAGTGGGCAGATGATAAAGGGGATTTAGGTCCGGTATATGGCCATCAATGGAGAAATTGGGATGGTAATGAGATTGATCAGATTCAGGAAATAGTAGATACCCTTAGAGAGAATCCTAATAGTCGACGTATGTTAGTGTCTGCTTGGAATCCAAGTGTCTTACCTGACACATCAAAATCTTTTTCAGAGAATGTAGCGAATGGTAAGGCGGCTTTGCCTCCATGCCATGCCTTTTTTCAGTTTTACGTTGCAGATGGCAAATTATCTTGTCAGTTGTATCAACGTAGTGCAGATATTTTTTTAGGAGTTCCTTTTAATATTGCATCTTATGCCTTATTTACTATGATGATGGCGCAGGTTTGTGGTTATGAAGCAGGTGAGTTTATTCATACTTTTGGAGATGCACACATATACAATAACCATAAAGAGCAATTAGAATTACAGCTATCAAGAGAACCTCGAAAATTGCCTAAAATGATAATCAATCCAGAGGTGAAAAATATTTTTGGCTTCGTTTTTGATGATTTCAAGTTAGTAGACTATGATCCTCACCCACATATTAAGGGAGCGGTCGCAGTTTAAGCCCAAATTTTAAATGAACTACAATGAAGAGACTATTACTAATATTAACAATTTTGTTTTCAACATTCTCCTTCTCTCAGGATGCGATAATTTTATCACAGGAGAATGCGAATGAAAAGGGAATTACGCCAATTTGGCCAAAGTGCGATAGATCAAGATTGGAACCTGCAAATTGCTTTGATCAGAAATTAAGAAATCATATCATTCAGAATTTTGAGTATCCTGATGCAGCTCTAAATGATGGTCTTAGTGGAACGGTTACTGTAGAATTTATCATAAACAATAAAGGTAAGGTAGAAGTACTTGAGGTTACGGGTGCTCATCGATATCTACAAAGAGAAGCTATTAGAATTATAAGAGCAATTCCTAAAATGCAACCCGGTAAGTGGGGTAATAAACCTATAGCTGTAGCGTATACTGTGCCAATTACTTTTAGAAAACCACAGTAATTATATGTTAATTTTAACATTGGATTAACCTTGTTAAAGGATCAGAAAAAATAAAAATCAGTAAATTTGAGTGTATTCGTAAGTCGGATACACTCTTTTTTTATGATCGTTACAGATAATTTACTCACTACCTTTTTAAAAACACGTTCTGATACTGAAGAAATATGTGCACCTCTTCAGATAGAAGATTATGTAATTCAACCCATAGTAGATGTTTCCCCACCAAAATGGCATATGGGGCATACAACATGGTTTTTTGAAGAATTTATTTTATCTAAATATGTTGAAGGCTACAGGCGTTTTCATCCAGAATATGCTTACGTTTTTAATAGTTATTATGAAAGCATTGGAAAACGAGTGGTACGGACTAATAGAGGTAATCTTTCTAGACCCACGGTAAGTGAAGTTTATGAGTATAGAGATTATGTTACTACACATTTACAAGCTTTTTTAGAAGAGAATGACGATCCAGAAATTTATAAACTTTTGGAAATTGGAATTCATCATGAAAAGCAACACCAGGAACTATTACTTACTGATATAAAATTTATATTGGGTAATAACCCATTGCTTCCAAAATACAATGATACATTTACAGAAAATCCTGTATCAGAGCAAATTTCAGAATATATAAGTATCGAAGAAGGGATTTATGAAATTGGATATACTGGAAATGAATTCTGTTATGATAATGAATTAGGTGTGCATAAGGTATTCCTTAATAAATATGCTATTGCCAATACTCTTGTCACAAATAAAGAATATTTGGACTTTATCAATGATGGAGGTTATAAGAACAGCTTGTTTTGGCATGCCGAAGCTTGGGATTGGATACATACCGAAAAAGTGAAAGCTCCATTATATTGGCATGAAATAGATGGTAAGTATCATCAATATACTCTTAGAGGATTAAAAGAATTGAGGGTGGATTCTCCAATAACTCATATTTCTTATTATGAGGCATTTGCTTTTGCTCAATGGAAAGGAGAACGTTTGCCTACAGAGTTCGAATGGGAAGCCGCTCAATCCTTTTTTAAATGGGGAGCACGATGGGAATGGACAGAAAGTGCATATTTACCATATCCTAATTACAAAAAAGCTCCAGGAGCTCTTGGAGAATACAACGGAAAATTTATGGTCAATCAGAAAGTACTTAGAGGTGGTTCTGTTGCCACTCCACAAAATCATACAAGACCAACATATCGCAATTTTTTTCACCCTCACTTAAGATGGCAATTTACTGGATTGCGGTTGGTGAAAGATTTATAATCTATATTTTCAATGAATTCCAAAGATCAAAAAGTTTTAGTTTCCACTTTTGAAAAAGAAGTGTGTGAAGGCTTAACTGCTTTTCCAAAATATCTATCCTCAAAATTTTTTTATGACGAGGTAGGAGATGAGCTTTTTCAACAAATAATGGCTCTGCCAGAATATTATCTTACACGTGCAGAATATGAAATTTTTGAAACACATACATCAGATATTCTTCAAAGTTTTGATGCAACCAAACAAGGCTTTGATCTTATCGAATTGGGAGCAGGAGATGGAAAGAAAACCAAAGTGTTATTAAAAGAGTTGCTTCATCAGAAGTATGATTTTAATTATAAACCTATAGATATTAGCGAAAATGCTGTTGATGGATTAGTTAAAAATCTTAAAGAAGAAATGCCTAAAATTGTTGTGCAGGGGCAAATAGGAGAATATTTTGAGATTTTGGACCGTCTTAAACATATGAGTGATCGCAAAAAGGTTATTATGGTTTTGGGATCTAATATCGGTAATTTATTGCATTCTAGAGCAATTCAATTCCTTAAAAAATTATACAATGCAATGCATCCTGGAGATCTTCTTTTTATGGGATTTGATCAAAAGAAACACCCGCAGAAAGTTTTGGATGCTTATAACGACAAAACTGGTGTAACAGCAGCTTTTAATAAAAATGTTTTGGCCAGGATTAATAAAGAACTGGATGGTAATTTTGATTTGGATAAATTCATGCACTGGGAAACTTATGATCCCGAAAGTGGTACCGCCAAAAGTTATTTGGTAAGTAAAGAAAAACAGACCGTAGATATAAATAATTTGTCTTTACAGGTCCATTTTGAAGCTTGGGAAAGTATTCATACAGAGATTTCTCAAAAGTATGATGATGATACCGTAAAGTGGTTAGTAGAAGAATCAGGTTTAAGTATTGTTCAAACTTTTTCAGATCAAAACAATGATTATAAAGACTATTTGATTACAAAGACTAAATAGTAGAAAATATAAAAAGAATTTTAAAATATAGTATATGAAAGCAATATGGAATGGCCAGATAATAGCAGAAAGCAATGACACCAAAGTAATAGAAAATAACCACTATTTTCCGCCTGAGGCAATAAAAAAAGAATTTTTTAAATCAAGTGCAACGCATACAAATTGCCCTTGGAAAGGAATGGCTTCGTATTATACGGTTGAGGTAGATGGAAAAGAAAATCAGGATGCAGCATGGTATTATCCAGAAACTAGCGATTTAGCAAAACAGATCAAAGGATATGTTGCTTTTTGGAAAGGTGTTGAGGTTGTAGAATAGTATACAACCCCAACATTTTTTAATATGCTATAGCAGAGATGCTATTCTAAGTTATTTTCTTTTTAGAACTCGTATTACGGTAGGAGATAATTCGTTGCTGTTTCCAGAGTTAGCTACACAATTAATATATATGTGCTTACCGTTTGGGCTAAATGCTAAATCATTTGGTGTTCTTAATCCAGAAGTTTTGGCATTTCCATCAGTATTAACAGCATTGCCATCTCCAGCAATTACTTCTACTGATTCACCATCCAAACTTACTTTGTAAATTTGACCTAAAGAAGCAGCTGTAAGATACAGTTCCCCCTGAAATGAAGTGATATGTGCATTTCCGGTAGAATTTGGGATTGCTGTAAGTATAGAAACATCACCAGTAGGTGTAATCTGTAATACATTACCATCACTGAAATTTACGACATATAGATTACCAGTGTCTTTTACCCAGGTAATTCCGTTTGCGCAAGCAAAATCACTACTGCTTGCTAATACATTAGAGCCTCCACTTGGTGTAAATTTAGTAATTGTACCATTTTGACAACTTAAAATATAAATATTTCCTCTGTCATCTATAGTTATCCCGGTGGGCAAAGCTACTGCTTCAGTAAAAAGCTCAGGATTTCCATGGGGATCTATTTTAAATACTTTACTTGATCCAAAATTTGACTGGTACAGATTGCCCTCAGTATCAAAATGATTGCCTGTAAGACCAGAAGGTTCTAGACTGGCAAAAACTTCTGAATTTCCAGTATAAGGATTTATTTTATAGATATCAGAACCATTAATGTTAGCTAGTCCTACTCCAAAATCTCCAGCGTAGATATTTCCATAGGAATCAACGTCTAGTCCTCCTGTTCCTATAGGCAATGTGGTAAGGGTGGATAAGGTATACTCGATGGGTGGTATAGAATCATCATCAGAAGGAATGAAATCGTCAACTCCGCATGAGTAAAGCGAGATTGATACGATCAATACTAATGTAGTTACTGTTTTCATCATGTTTGTTTTTTTAAATTTTCAATAAATGATTTGTATTGTTACAAACAAATGAATATAAAACTTGAAGATGATGTGTTACTTTTTAGAAGCGTTTTATACTTCCCGCTAAGGGTTTACATAATTAGTTTACAAGGTCATAAAATAAGTAGATGTATTAATTAGGTCTTATATAATAAAAGAGGTTAAAGATTATTTTTTGAAGCCATTTTTAAGGACTCTTTTGATTTGAGTAATTTGTATTCTGATGGTGTCATTTTGGTGAACTTTTTGAAAGCTTTGTAAAATGATACTCTATTGTTAAAACCACATGAATATAGTATTTCAGTCATATTTAGGTTATTGTCTTTGGTTAGCATATGTTTAGCTTGATCCACTCTATATGTATTGATGAAATCAAAAAAACTAAGATCAAAATGTTCATTAATAACTTGCGACATATGATGTTTTGAGATATTAAGTTTTTTGGCCAAATGACTTATTCTTATTTGGTTGTCTAAGTAAGGTTTGTCTTCTTTCATAAAATCGATCAGTATGGTTTTTAATTCTAAAGAATATTTTTTAGAAAGCCCTGTCTTTTGATACTTTTTAAATGGAAGCACTTTGTCCATTGATAAACCATCAAAAACTTGAGGTTGAAGAAAACCAAAATATGAAAGTAATCCAGTAAAAAAGATCATAGAAAAACCGATAAAATAATCAGATCCAGGGTTTAGTAAATTAAAATAAACCAAAACAAAATAAGAAGAAAAAGAGAGTACATAACCGCAAAAAGAATAGCTTAACCAATTTAACCACCTGGAATTATTAAAACTTTTAATAACAGGTCTAAACGAAAAAAATAGTAGTCCGCAATAAAAGAGCATTAATGCCACAATAATTGTAATAGAGTATGGGGTGTAGAAATATATGTAATCTCCCATTTTACCGTTTATAAGTGTTTCGATTTTTTCATTTACAGTAAGAAAATAAAAAGGAGAATAATTTATCAAAGCATAGAATAGAGGTATAAAGTGAAGGATGTCAATAGATCTAAATTTATTTTTGTAAATCACCCTTCTTATATAAAGAAACAAAATTGGACCATATAAAACCCATAGTATTCTATTGGTGTACGTTAGATGTATATATTGGAGTGAGTTGAGGAGGTTGGTCCAATATAATACATTGTATATAATGTTATAACTAAATAACAATATGTAGGTACCCAGCAATATATTAGCAATTCTATCACCTTTCTTTTTGAGGAAAAACAAAATTGAAAATACAAAAGCCTGAAAAGCAAAAAACAGAAAAATGGTTTCCAAAAAATTCATGACTTAAAACTAAGACTATTAATTTAGATTCTTAAAAAAAGTAATATCCATTGTATTAGCCTAGGTGTATGGTCAATACCTTTATTATGGTAGGGTAGTGCTTGTGAAAATGATAAGGAGGTGTTGTTTTATGGGTGTAAGGAAAGTAAACAGTAATAACCCTATGAGCTACTAAAAAAAGCATAAGGTTTATCAAAATATATCAATGATATATTTGTTTTGAGCAAGGTGCTGAGGGTATAAAATACCCCCAACATCTCCATTTTTTTTATAAAATCAATAAGCTATTATCAGCTGCTGCAAAGTCATTCCACAAATACCCATCAGCTTCCTCTTCATTGGTCCATTCGCCATCAACAAGATATTTGAATTCAAAATTATTATCTTTTGGAAGATCAATCGTTCCTTTAAAATTCCCATTCTTTAGTTTTTTAAGAACAGTAGCTTCTGCGTTCCACTCGTTAAACTCTCCGGCTACACTAACATTAGTTGCTTCTTTTGCAGGAACAATAAAGGTAACTTTGCAAATAGGTTTAGATTTTAAATATTGTTTTGTAATCGCCATAATTTTAAATGCTATTTATATTGGTTAATAAAAATCAGCATTAAATTAATACAAAACTTTATAATTAAAAAGAGAGAAGCATCAGATTGTCAGTTATTTATTAACGATAACGATGTAGTGTGTTAAATAATTTATCTAGATCTTCAATAGTGTTAAAAAAGTGAAGACTTATACGAATACCAGATCCTCTTAATGAGGTGATAATATGATCTTTTTGTAGTTGATTAAATAACCTATGATCACCTTTTAAGTTAAAAATAGAACTATGTTTGGACCGTTTGATAACGTCCTCTTCTAAGAGTTGTAAGTTGGCAAGTTCTGATTTGGCATAATCACATAATTCATGAATATGTGTTTCGATATTTGGCAATCCTATTTTAGTGAGAAAATTGAGAGAATATTGTAAACTTCCAAAATTGAATGTATCCAGATGACCACATTCAAATCTTGCTTGTAAACTGGTGTAAGAGGAATCGTAGTCAGTATTGGATGCAGCATTTTTATAATCAGAAGGCGTGATGTTATCCAGAATGTTATTTTTGAATAACATAAAACCATTACCATAACCACCTAATAGCCATTTGTAACCACTACATCCCATAATATCAATTCCCGAGGTATCAAAGTTAAAGACCTTTGTTCCGCAGAATTGTGTAGCATCGGCAATAATGAGAATATCAGGGTATTTATTTTTTAAGAAAGCAAGAAATTCATGATCAATTGCAATACCATTAATATATTGTACTAAACTAAATGCAAAAATATCAGGCTTGTGTTTTTTTATGGCATTTTCAATGTTTTGTTCCAGAGTTGCATTCACTTTTGCATAACAAATTTTAAACCCTTTATTAGCAACCGCAAAATTAATTGATGGATAATCTTCATCTAATAAAAGTACTTTTTTACTCTTTTCAAGTCCGTTTAAGATCGTATTAAACCCGAGTGAAAAATTAGGAGTCAATATTGTATCACCTTCAGAATTCTTAAAAAAAGTAGCTATGGTTTTACGCACATTAGATAGAAAAGTGGCTTGAGGATCTCTAAATATGCTACCCGAAATCAGAAAATCTAAATCATGTTCTTGTCTAAAATCAAGGAGTGAGTCATATAGTAAACCAGAAGAAGCTGTGTTGAGATATGTATTCTGAGCTAAAATTGGAAATTCTTTTCTTAAATTCTTCATAAGTAACTTTAGGGCATTTTACTAAAAACTATATCTTTACTAAGTGAAACTTTATTTTGAAGATTTGCTGTAAGCAACGCATTCAAAATGATTAGTTGAACTTATCCCGCTATAGAGCGGGATCTGTTTTAATGTTGTTTATTTACAGATACTAAGTTAGCATTAATATGTTTTCAAAAAAGAAAGAAACTTTACAAATTGATCCTCAACAACGAGAACTTTATGAACATGCACGTAAACGTGTTATTCAGAAGAAAAGACTTTTTCAGCATTTTATAGTTTTTGCAGTAGGATCTGTTTTTTTTGCCATTTTAAACCTGGCATTTGGTTATGGAAAAGATATTACGTTTTTTGGTGTATCATGGTCTGTTGTAGCCATAATATGTTGGTTTTTTCTTTTAGCTATTCACTTTTGTAATGTATGGTTGTTTAGTACATTTATGGGACAAGAATGGTCTGATCGCCAGATGGAAAGATTGATTACCAAACAAAAAGAAGAGATAGCTTTAATCCAAAAAGATGTGGATTTAATGTATCCTAAAGAAGAACTCATAAAGAAAAAAGAAGAATTCATTAAGGGAAAGACATCTGAGATTGTGGGAGAACTAAAAGCAACTAAGAATATGGTTACAATGATTGCCGCTGCAGGAGAAAATAATGCCTTGGGAAAGGATAATGATTTGGTTTGGCATTTGCCAGATGATTTCAAAAGATTTAAGAGCCTCACTTCTGGGCATAATATTATTATGGGACGTAAAACCTTTGAGACTTTTCCAAAATTACTTCCAAACCGTGTGCATATTGTGATTACCCGAAATACATCATATCAAGCAGAAGGTGCAATTGTGGTTCACACCATAGAAGATGCTCTGGAGGTTGCTAAAGGAGATGCGCAACCTTTTATTATTGGTGGTGGAGAAATTTATACAATGGGAATGGATCACTCTGATTGTATCGAACTCACCCGAGTTCATGAATCTTTTGATGCAGATGCTTTTTTTCCAGAAATTGATACCGAAATATGGAAACTAGAAAAAGAAGAGTTTCATGATATCGATGAGAAACATAAGTATCCTTTTACCTACTTAACGTATAAGAGAAGATAAATAATATCAACTTTTTGTCGTATTTAGTAGATTCCAGGTATAGTTGATCATAAAACCTCTAGATTTTACTGGAGACTAAAGAGTTCGTTATGATATCAATAGAATTCAAAAAGTATTTAGAAGATCTCCTTTCAGAAACCATTATATCTATACAGACCTTATCTGGTGGCGATATTAATGATGTCTACTTATTGATAACGAAAACACAAAAGTGTGTAGTTAAACGTAATACTGCTTCAAAGTTTCCAGGGATGTTTGAAGCCGAAGCTTATGGATTAAAAATTCTTAAAAACTCTAATACGTTTACAGTTCCTGAAATTCTTGATTTTGGTAGGCATGATGACAATGGTTTTTTGATACTGTCCTATATCGAAATCGCACAACCAACTACTAATTTTTGGGAAGTATTCGGAAGAAAATTAGCTGCGTTACATCAATGTGATATGTCGTATTTTGGCTTAGAACAACATAATTATATAGGAAACTTACCTCAATATAATTCAAAATGTAATTCTGCCGCAGAATTTTACATCTCTCAACGTCTACAACCTCAATTTAAATTAGCAATCAAGAAGGGTTATGTTTTTTCAGGTTTGGATAAGCTTTATCAAACTATCGAAAGTGAAATTCCTAATGAACAACCTAGTTTAATTCATGGGGACTTATGGAGTGGTAATTATATAATAGATAAAAATGGAAGCCCTTGTCTTATCGATCCAGCAATTGCATATGCCCCAAGAGAAATGGATATCGGTATGATGCATCTTTTCGGAGGTTTTAATGCGAACCTGTTTGAAACGTATAATGAAGTTTTTCCGCTTGTTGATCATTGGAACAATAGATTACCTATCTGGCAATTGTATTACCTTTTAGTACACCTTAATGTATTCGGGAGTTCCTATTATAAAAGCATACAGAAGATTTTAAGTCGATATATATAGAATAGAAAACCTATGTTGTTTAGAGACTTTATATCTTTAACCATTTATGACTTTTAATCCTTACTTTTGTCAAAATTTTAAACACACAATTTCATATGAATGCATATGTATTTCCAGGTCAAGGTGCCCAATTTTCAGGAATGGGTCTTGATCTATACGAAAACTCAAAAATTGCCAAAGAACTTTTTCATAAAGCCAATGATATTTTAGGTTTTGAAATTACTAAAATCATGTTCGAAGGTTCTGCAGATGAGCTAAAGCAAACCAAAGTTACTCAACCAGCTATTTTTTTACATTCTGTTATTTTAAGTAAAGTATTAGGAGATAGTTTTAAACCAGATATGGTTGCAGGACATTCATTAGGAGAATTTTCTGCCTTAGTTGCAAATGGAACTCTTACTTTTGAAGATGCACTACAATTAGTATCCAAACGTGCGATGGCAATGCAAAAAGCATGTGAATTAAAACCATCTACAATGGCAGCTGTTTTAGGGTTAGAGGATGAGGTTGTTGAAGAAACTTGTGCCGAAATTGATGGAGTAGTAGTAGCAGCAAATTATAATTGTCCAGGACAATTAGTGATTTCGGGTGAAGTTGAAGCGATCAATAAAGCTTGTGAAGTACTAAAAGAAAAAGGAGCTCGAAGAGCATTGGTATTACCTGTTGGTGGAGCATTTCACTCACCCTTGATGGAGCCTGCAAGAGAAGAATTGGCCGCAGCAATAGAGGCTACTACTTTTAGTACTCCAAACTGCCCGGTGTACCAGAATGTAACTACAAAAGCGGTTACAGATCCTTCTGAAATTAAAAAGAATTTAATTGCTCAACTTACTGCTCCAGTAAAATGGACTCAAAGTGTGCAAAATATGATTGAAGAAGGAGCAACAGTTTTTACAGAAGTTGGACCAGGAAAAGTATTATCTGGATTAGTGAAGAAAATAGATCGTTCTATGGAAACGATTTCAGCTTCAGTTTAAAATAATATTCAACTTAGGATAAGTTTATTGTCATAATATTTTACCCCTAAAGATTAAAAAACTTTAGGGGTTTTTTGACCCAAATTCTATGATGTAAAATGATGGTATATTATAGTATTAATACTACTATTGTTATTAATGAAGCGATACTGCATAATAGGCAAAAGCTTGCCAGAAACATATAATTCAATTTTATTTTGGTATCCATAATTGAAAATTTTAATAAAGTGTGTAGTTATCTATGAATAGCATGACTACAAGCTTTAGGAAGCTCTGACAATATATCCATGATAGCTTTTAAATTAAACCTGAATTTAGTTTTAAATGAGTTCATAGTATTTCTTTTTTATAGTTTATGATTTTAGCTATTATTAATTAATGAAACAAAACTATATCATATTCTCATAAAAAAATATTTCATCCTATTGTATGAGAAAACCATTTCGTTATTTTTGAAATGCACAATGGTTGTTTTTAAGAAATAAAAAAAAGAAGTTTAAGTGCTTGAAAATAAGAATTTTACAAGTCTTTTTTGATGAGCTTATTTTGACTTTTTCTTTTCCCTAAAAATGCTAGATTTTCTACTTAAAACCATCATCAAAAATGAGTTAAGTGCTAAAATAGGTGCAGTTTAGTATGACTTATAATCAAATTATATAGCAATTTAGGAGTACAACAATTTGATTTTAATTAGGAATATAAAGGTAGGTTGGTGATCATTTAAGTTATAATTTTTAGCTCATCTTTCATGAACTGATCTATGTATTGTGCTATTTCTTCTCCTTTTTCTTCTTGTAAAAAATGCCCTGCATTTTTGATTATAATTTTTTGTTGTTCTGCGCTAGAAGGGATTAATCGATAAAAGAATTTCTCAAGTCCTCCCAGGATTTTATCCTTATCAGAAAACAATACTAATGCAGGTTTTTGCCATTTAGAAAGTACATCTCTCGCTTTTTGTATAGGTTTAACCGCGGGATCATTAACATTAGCAGGAACCAGTAAAGGAAAAGCTACTGCTCCTCCTTTATGTTTCTTATTCGGGAAGGGAGCGTTATAGGCTTGAAGCACTTCTTGAGATAATTTTTGATATGAACCATGTTTAAGAATACTCGGTATAGACAGTGATGGATGATATTTTGCATATGCTCTCCAGATTTTAAAAAAGAAAGACATCTTTTTACCTACTGGTAAAAAAGTATTTAGTATAACAACTCTTTTAAATTTTTCTGGATATTCTGCCAGAAGAGATAACCCTAATATCCCTCCCCAATCTTGCACTACTAATGTAATATCATTAAGGTCTAGTTTCTGAATTAGATTTTCAAGAGATTTAAAATGAAGATCGAAGCTATAGTTTTTATAACCAACAATTTTATCAGACTTCCCAAATCCAATAAGATCTGGAGCAATAAATCGATAGTTTTTTAAAATGGGTATAAACTTTCTATAAAGATAAGACCAGGTAGGTTCTCCATGAAGTGCCAGAATAGTTTCACCTTGCCCTTCATCAATATAATGCATTTGTAAATTATCAAAACGTATAAAATTCTCTTTATAAGGAAAATCTTCAATTGATTCAAAACGAGAAAAATCAGGTTGTACTATTTGCATGAGTTTGTATTATTAATGATGAACCCAAGGATTAAAGATATGTAAAAGTGATATTTTAATCCAATATGGCTTTTAGTCGTACATAATATAGTTACCTAATGAAAATAATAAGATTAATCGGTATTAAGCAAAATGGTAATGATCAATATCAGTTGTTTTTTAAACCAGATAAATCTTTTTCATATTCTTCTAATCTCCAGTCAGAATTTTTCTTTGCAAGGGTGATTGCTTGTTTGTAGTACGCTCTTGCTTTGTCTTTATTTTTTAAAGTTAGATAGACATCTCCCAATCCATTAATGGGTCTTGCCAATTCGGGAAACTTAGTACTAAAAAACAGATATAGCTCTTCGGCTTTCTTGGGTTGATTATGTTTGAGGTAAAATTCTGCAAATACACATCCCCAGTTTGTTCTTAATTTTTCTAGAAACCCTTTTGATTTAAATTGGTTTATGAATGTGTTAAATGCCGTATAATCATCTTCATCTGAAGCCTTTTTAACAAGATTCCACATGGTGCCTCGTGCAATTCCTTCAGGAAAATCAAATTTTTTTGCTCTTTTTTTGTAGTACGTAATAATATTATCCATTCCTCCAGAGGACTCATACTCTTTTAAAGAATTAAACTGGAGTTCTGGATAGTAATGATAATAGCGTTTTAATCCATGATATAAAGTGTGATACGAGGTAGAACGATGTTCTTCATTTTGTAGATAAATATATTCCCAACGTAATGTTATTGGAGCTTCAGATTCTAATTTCTTTTTAAGATATTCAGTACCTTCGGTAACCACACCTTCATTGTTGCTAGATGAGAAAAATAAAAAAGTATCAAACTTCTTTTTTACTCTAAGTATACTATCTAATGACTTCATTCGATTTGCAGATATCGGAAGGCCAGGGTCATGTATTGGAAAAGGACTGGCAGCCAAGTAGCCATTAAACAATTCAGGTTTTTTAATCATTGCTTCGATGGCAAAACCTCCTGCATATTCCCATCCAAATAATAGGCGTTCGCTAGAAGTTCTATATTCTTTATCTAGGTATGGGATAACTTCTGTAGAAAGGAAATTAAAAAAAGGCTTTGTACCCGAGCTAAAATGACCAAATCGTTGGGGGTATGAGTTACTTATACCTACTACGATAAACTCTGGAGTGAGTTTAAATTGTTTAAATGAGTGCAATAAACTTACCGTATGAAGGAAAAGCCGTTGTCCATCTAATACATAAATAACTGGATATTTTTTTGAAGAATCTTTGTAAGTATCAGGTAGAAAGATTTGTATTGTTCTTTCTTCTTTTAGAATTGAAGAATTGATAATTACGTTTTTCCCAACAATATTCTCTGTCGTTTTAATTTGTGTATACGCAGTATAATGGGCAAAACCATGTAGAAATAGAAATAGGAAAATGGTTTTGATATTCATAAATTTTATTTTTCTAGTTTATCTTTAAGTTTGGATAATTGTTTTTGATATTCAGATACATATTGGTTGTCATACTCTTTGGCTAATTCAACAGCTTTTTGTTGTGCTTCTATTGCGGCTTTGAGTTGATTATCTTTTTCTAATGCTTCTGATAAGCTATTATATGCCCATGGGGACTTAGGACGATATTCTACTCTTCTTTTAAAAACTTCTATAGATTCCTTAATTCTTCCATCTTTTAATAATTTTCCTCCTATGAATCGCAGAGAATTTACACTATTCCACCTTTCTGCTTTCGGAAGAATAGGAAAACCATACATGGTGGAAAGTTTTTGGTGAAAAGCATCTATATTTTCTAAGGCATTTCCTGGTTGTTTTATGATATCTCTGAATTTTGGAGACCATTCTTCTATTGGAAAAATCATTTCTATTGAAGATAGCATCGCTTTTATAATACAATCATAATGTTCTTCGTTGGGTATGGTTTCTACCTTTAACATTAGATTTTTGGATTGAAACGGAGCCAGACGTTTTTTTAACTCATCAAGATTGTTTTGGTATTGCTGCTTTTTGCCTTTAAGATCTGATGATGCTATCCCAAGATATAATTGTCCTTTGCGATTAGGGTTTTTAATAAAACTTTCTTCAAAGGCATCTATAAATGTGGTATTGGGTCGATATCCCATGCCAATCATATCTGCAGAAGCAACAGTAATATGTGCCCGAAACAGATCAGGTTCTTTTGCAAACGTATGTAAAGGAAAAACACTACTTCCTGATACGCCAATAATCATTCTGTAGCCATTAGCACGATACTGTTTTTTTAAATAAGGAAATAACTCTTCTTTAAGATGTTTTACAAATTGATCAGGGTCTGCATTGAATTCTAGTTCTTCTGTG
This sequence comes from Aquimarina algiphila, assembly GCF_007489275.1. Lineage (GTDB taxonomy): Bacteria > Bacteroidota > Bacteroidia > Flavobacteriales > Flavobacteriaceae > Aquimarina > Aquimarina algiphila. The sequence continues at coordinate 31,167 of NZ_VLNR01000037.1, read as the reverse complement.
CTTCCCCACATACCATTAGTATACACATTTGGGGCATAATGTTTTTCTTCATCAAAACTAATAACGATGGCTTCAGGCATACGAGTGACAGAACTAAGATGTTTTACAACACCAGATATCATTTGAAAAAACTTAACCCCGTGAGAACCACTTATCATGATTATTGGGTATGTATGATCTTCAGAAGCGTCATGAAAACTTTCTGGGAGATATATGTTCATTACTCTCTTCTCATTAAGAATTTTAGAATGAAAAGTAATTTTTTCAGCATGCGAAATAGGTGCAGTAGAGATTTGTGTTAATGATGAGTTATTAGCTTGTTGAGCTCTTCCAGAAAAAACAGATGCTAATAGAAGAGTGATGATTATAAAGAGACTATTCGTTTTCATAATGTGATGAATTCTTGATTGTGATGTTAAATGATATATATTATTTTTTAATGTTCTGCTCTAATTCTTCTAGCGACTTTTTGTATGTAAGCAACTCAGGATTTGATTCTTGTTTTGCAATTTTAATAGCTTTTTCATAAGACTTTATCGATTCTTTTTTATTTCCTGCTACTTTTAATGCTAAACCTAGATAGGCATGTGATGTAGACGATAATGGATAAAGCTGTGTCCAATATCGATACAACTCAATTGTTTCAGTTATTCTTTTTTGGCTCAAAAGTCGATTACCAATGTTTTTAATACAGTTCATACTATATAATCGATTCATATTTGGATAAATCGTAAAACCATATTCTTGAGAAAGATTATTATAAAAAAGGTCAATATTTTCTTTTGCATTTCCAGAGGTATTAATAATATCGATATAATCAACCACCCATCTTTCTTTTGGGAAAATAAAATCCATTGCGTTAATCAGTCCGGGGAGTAAAACATCTGTATGACCTTCGCCATCTATTATTTCTGCTTTTGCTTTAAATTTATTTGTGATAAATGGAGATAACCTTTGATTAAAACTTGTAATATTGTCTTTGATGTCTGGGTGATCATTCAAATCTTTACCACCAGAAACAACATATAAATAAGCGTTGTGAGAAGAGTTATGTGCCAAAGAGCTTTCGATAGCATCGATAAGATTCTTATTTTTTACATAACCATCGCCAATAATGTTTCCCGAGGCAATTGCTATATATGCCTGAAACAATTTAGGTTGCTTGCAAAAAATGTCTAACGTAAAAACCGAAGAAGGAGAAAACCCTATCAAGGTTTTAAAATTTACTGTTCGATATGTAGAAGCCAATTTTGGAAACACTTCTTTTTCTAGGAACATTTTAAATTCTTCCTGATGATTACCATATCCATAACTTCTTTTTTTGTGATTGTCATACAAATCAGGGGCATAGTACGTTCGATGCTTGTTTCCTTCAGTTATGGCAACCACTATAGATTCTGGCATTCTAGAGGTAGAACTTAGTTGATTGACTATTGCTGTCATTGTTGGAAACATCAATTGATGATCAAGAATGAGGATAATAGGGTAGGATTTAGTTGATTTATGGTACCCATATGGTAAGGCGACTTTTACGTTTTGAGTTTCTTTTAAGAACTTTGACTCAATTTCAAAAGTTTCTATGTCGTTAGAATTATCAATTAGTTGTCCTTTAACACGACATATTAATAATAAGGAAATAATGATAATATAATTTTTCATCTTAATGTTTGATACCTGCTAAATCATAAATATAGCTTGTAACCAAAACTCTAATTATAGAATACTGATGAATGAGGAGAAAAAAGAGGTAAAGCGTTTCTTTTTGTCGTTAAAGATAAACTAAAATTGCACCCACTTCCTGAAGGCCGGAGTTGTGTTAGAACTGGTGATAACTCCTTGTTCTATGCCGTCAAGAATGATTAGTAGTCTATTTTTACTATGACTATCCATTACTTTAATATGATTAATATTTATTATTTGGCTTCTATTGATTCTAAAAAACATTTTAGGATCTAATTGATCACTCAAAGTACCAATGGTCTGTGATATACTATTGATATTTCCGTTATGATCAGTAATTTTACAAAAATCACCACAAGCATCAATTAGGGATATTGTTTCTGTATCAATTAACTTAATGCCATTTCCTTTTTTGACAACAAAACGTTTTAAGAACTGCTTATTTTCGGGAGTAATTAGTTCTTTAAGCTCTTTAAAAACTTCTTTATTTAACGATCGTGAGTGTTTGGGTAATGCAATGAGTGTTTCATATTTTCGAAGTGCCTCAGAAAGTTCTTCTTTTGAGTATGGTTTTAGGATGTAAGCAATCCCATTAGTTTTAAAAGCATCTAATAAAAATGTATCATAAGCAGTGCAGAAAATAATAGGAGAGGATATATTTATATGGTCAAAGAGGTCAAATGCAATACCATCTAATAATTGAATATCTGAAAGGATGAGGTCATATTGGTGCTCAGACAACAATACTTTTGCTTCTACTACAGATCTTGACCAGTCCTGCATAAAGTCAGTTCCAAAATACTCAGCAAGATATAGCTTAAGTTTTTCGTAAGCCGGAATCTCATCTTCTAAAATCAGAATATTCATGTATGTTGTATATTATTTAATGTTCCAAATTGAGAAGAGGCAATAGAATAGTAAAATGTGTATCATCTTCTTTTATAGTAACTTCTTTATCAGAAAGTAAAAGATATCGTTTTTTTATGTTTTGTAATCCATTACCCGAATAATGATCTGTTTCAGAACTTTTTGAGGTATTATTTTTAACTAATATATCGTTTTTACTAATGGTGATTTGTGTGGTAATAATTAGATCATTAGTTGGTTTGTTATGTTTTACAACATTTTCAATAACCGTTTGTAAAGCTCCTGTGGGTAAATATTTGTTTTTTGGAAGATTAACCTCTGGTACGTTAAACTCATAGGAATGTCCAAATCGTGTTTTAATAAGAAAGAAATAATTTTCAGCTAATTTCATTTCTTCTTCCAAAGATGCCACTTCTTGATCTTTGGTTTGTATAAGATATCGATATAAATATGCTAATCGAGACAGGTATACTTTTGCTTTTTCTGGAGAAATATCTATAAGTGCGTCTAAAGTATTTAGACTATTGAACAAAAAATGAGGATCAAATTGTGAACGTAATACTTTAAGTTCTGTTTCTCGTTGTTCCTTTGCAATTTGATTGATCTGGATAGAATTTTCGTAGTATTTTTTACCAAGTAATAAACCAAGAGGTATGGCAACATCTACAGCAGAATTGTAATAGCTTTTGAATACTAAATTAGTAGTCATTTCTGATATCTTTAATGGGTTGCCAGACGACCAAAATTGAAGAAGAAGTGAGCCAAATCCTATGATAATAACACATCCCAAAGCAGTAATAAAAAACAAGTAGTATTTTTTGTTTTTAATCAATAATTCTATAATTAAATACCTAAAAACAATAAGGAGTAGTATCGTTTTTATCCAAAATAGTGGTATGTCCACGGTGTATTTTAGTATAGGTTTTTCTAAAATATAAAACTGAGCAGCATCCCAGACACTTGCTAACAAAAAGTAGAACCCTAGAAGTCTATAATCTGATGAGTTAAGTTTTAGATATGTCATACACTATTATCTAGTTTTTATCCGGGCAACTCATTTTTTATTTTGCTTTTGCGAAAGCAATTTTTACTGCCAAGCCACTTAATACAGAAGCCATGAACCACTTTTGAACTCTAACCCAGATTGGATTTTTGGCAAACCAGGAAGCCATTTTTGCTGCAGAAATAACAATGAGAAAATTAATACAAAAACTTATAATGATTTGAACGATTCCTAATTGAAAACTTTGCGAAAGGATTGAGCCGTATTCTGGTTTAATAAACTGAGGAAAAAAGGATAAATAAAATAGAGCCATTTTTGGATTGAGAATATTGGTTAGGAATCCAATATTAAATAGTTTAAAAGGATTGTCTTTTTTTAGGTTGTGATTTTTTGTGTCAAATATTTTATTACCATCAGACTTAACTGTGTTGTATGCTAAATACAGAAGATAGCCCACACCCAAAAATTTCACAACTATAAACGCATAAGGTACAGCAAAGAATATAGCAGTTAATCCAAATGAAACCATGAGAATATGAAATAGAAATCCACAAATCACACCAAATAAAGAAATAATTCCTGCTTGTTTACCTTGTGATAAAGATCTTGATATCAAATAAATCATATTTGGTCCAGGAGATAATACCATAATAAGCGAGGCTAAAGCAAATACTAATAGTTCATGTAAGGGTATCATATACTAGTTTTATAAATTAACTGCTTAAAAGTATTATTTTTTTTAATGCTGAAAATCAAATTAACACGATCTTTAGATATACAGACTCCTCAAACACTTAATTAAACACTATTTATATGATATTATGAATTTTTGCATGTTGTAATAACATAATGGTTTTACCATCTTTTATTTCTCCTGAGTAAATCATCTTATATGCTGTGTCAAAGTCTAATTCTAGTACTTCTATATTTTCCTGTTCTTCTGATAATCCACCTCCATCACTTACTTTCATTTCTTTAGTATATTCTGCAATGAAAAAATATAATATTTCTGTAACTGATCCAGGAGACATATAAGATTCGAATATCTTTTTAACTTTAGAAATTTTATAACCTGTTTCTTCTTCAGTTTCTTTACGGATGCAGTCCTCTGCATTGTCCTGATCCAGTAATCCGGCACAAGCTTCTATCATCATACCATTTTTGTTTCCGTTTACATAGGTTGGTAATCTAAACTGTTTGGTAAGAATAACTTTTCGGGTATTAGCATTGTAAAGCAAAATAACAGCTCCATTTCCTCTATCATATGCCTCTCTCGAATGTGTTTCCCATTCACCATTTTTGTTTTGATACTCATAGGTAACTTTATTGAGGGTATACCAGTTATCTGATAATACTTCGGTTTTGGTAATTTTTATAGCGTCATTAGTCATTCCTTGGTAGTTGTTTTTTTATTTTTGAAATTGTTTTTCCACTAGATTTAGAAGGCTTGTTCATATCATTGATAGCAAAATTTATTGCTGATTTCACTAAGTTTTCTACATCGTCGTTTTGATAATCTCCTTTTTCTGTAATAGGTATATGCCGTATTAATTTCCCTGTTCCGGTAAGTAATGCATGAGGGTCATCGATTAAAACCCCTTTATTAAAACCAAGATTAAGATGGTTTGTGTATATAGGAATCATACAAAAAGCATCAGATAATTTCTCTGAAATTGAATATACAGTGGTTAAAGCATGTGTGTGGTAAAGTAGTTCGTTACTATCTGGATATATCGACAAGATATAGTTTCTTACATCTTTAAAGAGGTCAATTAAATCAGGTTCTTTTAATGCTAAGAAGTAAAGAAAATCAGGATGTATTTCTCTGTTCTTATTCATATTCTCTTTTTGTATGAATGATATAAAGTCACATTTACTGATTTGTAAAGGTAAACATAAAGGGTGCGAAACACACCCTTTAATATTTTGTAATATGCTTTTATTAAGCTAAAAAATCAAAACATTCCATTGAGATGTGCCATCTCTTTAGGAATTTTTTGAGATACAGACCAATGCTCGGTTATTATTTTATCTTTTAACCTATAAATATCGTATACTACAAAAGGAACAGTTTCAAAGAAGACTTCGGATTGAGTAACAACAAAATTTCCTTCCCCTAATATTCGATAAACTTTTTTGACATCAATTTTTTTATAATATTGAATCAATGCTTCGCGACCATTCTCGATTTTTGGATTATGTTGAATCAAATTTGTTGATATATAATCCACCCACAAGTCTGAGGACTTATCCAGTAGTACATGTTTTGTATACTTATGAATGATGTTCTTGTTCTCCTCAGTTGAATTTATGTTCTCAATAGTTGTTGTTCCCTCAACAACAGGATTAGGGTTTGCACTGAATCCAGTTATATCTTCTGAAGCATCCCAATGTTCTGCAAGAAGGCCATCTTTTAGCCTATACAAATCTAATACAGCTTTTTGTTGCCCCATAAATTTGATACTTAAATGAACAGCAACGAAATTTTCATCACTAATCAACCGCATAAAAGGTTTAACAGGGTTTTTGGGTTGAGGTAACTGTTTTAGAAAAGACATAAACTCTATAAAGCCATCCTTTCCTGTTTTTACCGTTGGACTATGTTGTATATATTCGTTTGTAAGTATATCATCTATTAGACTTGTATCGCCTAGACCAAGTACTTTGTTATAAAAATCTAATACTACTGTTGTATTTGAATTAAATGGTTCTATTCTACTATCCATTTTTTATGTTTTTTTAGTTTTTAATTGCATGATATTTTATACATATCGTGCATATCAATGTTCGGATTGACGTCATATTCAATCCCATTTTGAATGATTAAAAAAATTTGAATTTAGATCGGAGTGGACACAACTATGCCATTACATTAAACTTAGCATAGTCTAATACAATATCTACCCCAAAAAAGAGGGAGTCTTTTGGAAAGACTTAAATGATATGTAAAAACGAATAATCAGATGATAAAAATACTAAATAAACATGAATGTTAGGATAGCTTTAACGATTAAGGTTGTATTTGTTTTTGAGATATAATTGTAATCATCACGGTATAAAGAAAAACTTTTCTTTCTTCTTTATACCATAATGATTTTAATGGAATGACTATGAAGTATTAGTTTATTACTCTAGTATATATTTGATCTTCCCAAATAGCCTGTTCTACTTTTCCTTCATTGACAATAAATTGGATGCCAGAACCAGACCCTGGAACCATCTCTACTCTTATCGAATTCGCATTTTTATAGGGTGTAGCATCAACAGATTTTAAATTTCCAGAACTGGCAATTAATCGATTTCCCCCAAGATGTTCGATTATTAATGTTCCAAATAAATCACTGGTATACTTTCCTGCATAAGAAGAAAAAGGTAATTCTAATTGCCATTGTCTTTCTACTAGTTTTATATAGTGTTCTTTAACGTTCTCTTTGAATGTAGCTATAGTCTTGCTATATTCTTTTAATTTATTTTGATAATAAACATCAATATCTTTTCGTCCCGAAAAATAATCAATAGCATAAGATGTAAGTAAGAAACTGAGATATCTACCTGTGTCAGATTCGTTTGCCATGACTACAACTCCAACTTTTTTGGATGGCATAAATGAAACTTCAGAATGGAAACCTACATATCCCCCAAAATGATGAACTAAGGTATCTCCATGATTAGTGGTCCCTTGATTCCATCCGTATCCATATCCAAATCGTTTTAGCTCCATATATTTTCTATCTTGACGGACATGAGATAACACACTTTTTTTTATTAAATCGGTATCAAAGATTTGCTTATTACCTATTTTTCCGTTGTTAAGCTCCATAATCAACCATCGAGCCATATCGCGAGAGGTTGTAATCATACCTCCGGCAGCGTGCATTGTATTATCTTTTTTTTCTAATAAAAGTCGCTCTAACGTATTCTGATCATTTAACTGACTGTGAGGCTTTGCAACTTCCCATCCATTCTGATCTGCGGTCGACATTCGTGCAGTTGTACGGTTCATTTGTAAAGGATTAAAAATTTCTTCTTCAAGTACAGATTGCCAATCCGTATCCAGTTCTCGTTCCATAATCATACTTAAAATATTATACCCAAGATTTGAGTATTGAAATTTTCCGTGAGGTGCTTTTTGGTTAACTTTTGTAAGTTGAGATAATTGTTCTAATAGTTGATTTTGATCATGAATTCCTGTGTATGCTGTTGAATTTATGATTGGCCAGTTTTTTATACCTGAAGTATGTAAAAGTAAATCGTGTCCGGTAATATGATCTGCTTTGAGTTCTGGAGCAAAATTCACTTCGGGGAAGTATGCCGATAAAGATTTATCTAAATCTAGCTTACCTTTGTTTTCAAGAATCAATGCAGATAAGGCTGTAAATGATTTGGTAGCAGAAGCAATGTAAAATAAGGTATTCTCATCTACTTTTATGCCTTTATCTATGTTTGCAAGCCCATGATAGTGTTCAAAAATAACCTGGTCATCTTTGACTACAGCAAGAGATAATCCATGCTTTGTTCCTAATTCTTTTACTGCTGATTCCAGGAATTCTGAGTATGAAGTATTGAACTCAGAATAATCAGGTTTTTTGGGTGTAGTACTACAGGATAAAAAAAATAGTGATAGCGTTAATAGGCTAATTGAAAAGATCTCTTTCTTCATTGATATAGAATTTACATTTCAAACAAAACTATATGCTGTAAATGTTAAAAAATAGAACAAATTAAACATTCAATAAGGAAGCAATTTTTTTTGGAGAAAAATCGGTTGATTTTTTAAACTCTCTTGAGAAATGACTTTGATCTGCATATCCCGTCGAATGTGCTATTTGGGTGAGATTGTTATTTTGGGAAATCATTTGAGAAACAGCAAAATGCATGCGTAATTGCTTTTGATATGCTTTAATATCTACTTTGTAATAGTTTTTAAATGTTCTTCCTAAATGTACAGGGTGTACATTGACTTCTTTGGCTAGCTCCGAAATTTTGAGAGGCTCTAAAAATTGAGTATCAATAATGGTTCGAATATGTTTAACCCATTCGGGAATGCTTTCTTGTATATGTTTTGTATCCGCGATAGGTGATAGGTTAGATTTTAATGCACTCAGGCTTTGTTTTTTATCTTTATCCTGAATAATTCTTAAGAAATATTTCAACAACATATGCTGTTGAATGATATTCCAGTTTTTATAATCAAATTTATAATACTCCCAATCATATATATTTAGTGATAAAATGGTGCAACACTCTGTGAAAATATTACTATGTTCGAGTAGAGCAGGTTTGATCAAAATACTCCCTGGTTTTACGATTCTTGTCCCTTTTTCTGTATGTTCTATTAAACTACCAGACAACATTAGACTTACAGATAGGAAATCGTGATCATGTGGAAGCATGTTATTTTCGAATTTCACGTAATTTTTACGAGTAATTCGTATAGAATTATCTTCGTAATACATAACATCTTGATCTCTTTTTTTCAATTGATTGAATGTTTTGGTAAACTATAAAGAGTACCACTATTGATTGAGGATTAAAGTTAGTGTTATTTTTAAGTTTTATTACCTTATATATTCCTTATTTCTTATATACTTTCCCGTCTTTCATTACAAAAACTATATTTTCCATAGTCTTTATTTTTTGAGTAGGATCATCATTTACGGCTACAATATCAGCCAAAAAACCTGGAGCAATTTGTCCAAGTTGATCATCCATATTCAAAATTTTAGCATTGGTAGTGGTTGCACTTTGTATAACTTCTATAGCTGGCATTCCCGCTTCGACCATATAGCCAAATTCTCTTGAATTTTGTCCGTGCTTATACACTCCGGCATCTGTACCAAATGCAATACCAACACCACGATCATACGCTTTTTTAAACGTATTTTGAATTTTTGGTCCGATTTCTAATGCCTTAGGGACTATAATTTCAGGATAAAATCCTTCTATAGCTGCTTTTTCTGTTACTTCTTTTCCGGCAGTTATTGTAGGCACGAGATATGCATCATGTTGTTTCATGAGATCCATAGTTTTTTCACTCATTAATGTTCCATGTTCAATAGTTTTTACACCGCCAAGAACTGCGCGTCGCATTCCTTCATCTCCATGTGCATGAGCCGCTACATGAAAACCATAATCTTTTGCTGTTTCACATATAGCTTTAATCTCTTCTACAGTAAATTGTGGATTTGAACTGCTTTTTGCTACACTAAGTACTCCTCCCGTAGCAGTAATTTTAATAAGGTCAGCACCATTTTTATAGCGTTGACGTACGGCTTTTTTGGCATCTTCTATACCGTTAACAACTCCTTCCTTTGGTCCAGGGTCGCCTACCAAAGCTTTTTTGCTGCCATTAGTTGGATCACCATGACCACCAGTGCTTGATATTATTTTTCCAGCAGTAAAAACTCTTGGGCCATCAATTTTATTTTGTGCAATCGCTTTTTTTAAAGCAATATTTACACCACTACCACCAAGATCTCTGACTGTAGTGAATCCAGCCATAAGTGTTTTTTTTGCAAGTCCAACAGAATTATATGCAACATCGGCTTCATTATCTGTATATCGCTCAAGGTAAGCTTTTGGGTTTGACTCACTTTCGATATGAACATGCATATCAATCAATCCAGGCATTACCGTTTTATCTTTCAGATCAATAGTGGTGTCATTTTTTTTACCAGCAACATAACCATTTTCAATTTTTAGAATTTTATTTCCAGAAACAACAATAGTTTTTTCAGTCAGTATTTTACCTGTTTTGGTATCTATAAGTTTACCACATTGAATATAGGTGTCTTGAGCAGAGATGGTTAAACATATTAATGTAATAAACAAAGTATAAAAATATTTCATGAGTGAGCTGTATTAAAAGATTGTATGAGTTACTTAATGGGATCAATTTAGTATAATTACTTGTATCCATTAATTGTATTAAGATTTTTTTTAGAATCTAAACGATGAAAATACTGTAATTCAGAATTGTTTCAGCGATTCTCATAATTCCTCATTAATGAAATCAGGGATGGTAGTTATGTTTATTTAGAATTCAAAAGTCAAGATCGATATTTAAAAGAATTCTTAAACTAGTACTTCTAAATTTTGTCGTTAAGCTACAAATTTTAGCCGTTTAGCTAAAAAAAAGGTTATAGTGAGTCTTGCATATTACCTTTATGTGATTTGTACCAGTAAGCAATTATATGATGACCAATATGAATTTAAATATAACAAACTTACTATAGGTTGTTTTTGTTTGAGCCCACTAATGAGGGGATATTAGATCCCATTAATTGAGGTTTGTTATTCTTTTTCCTAATTAATATTAACTCTAAAAACCATATTATTATGAAAAAAATTTATTATCGTTTCCCGCTAATCTTTTTGATGACGTGGATGTTTGTCCAGCCAATCTATGCACAGAAAAGAGTTGGTTACATGCAGAGTTGGAAAGCTCAAATCACTGCTGATCAAGCTTCGAAATTAACACATGTTATTTATTCTTTTGCGACTATTCACCCTGATTTAGATGGTAAGTTAAATGCTATAGATGGTGCTTACCTTAGTACCATGACATCAATAGCTCATGCTCAAGGTGCTAAAGCTATTCTTGCAGTAGGAGGTTGGTTTCCTTGTAGCTATGCGAATCAGTCTGGTCCCTGTGCTGCTGATGCCAATCCAGAAGCATTCAATTCGGTCGCTCAAGGGAACTCAAAAACAAATTTTGTAAACAACCTTTACAATATGGTTGTGCAATACAACATGGATGGCATTGATGTGGATTGGGAATACCCTAGTGCCAGTAGTCAAGGACTGTATGTTGAACTACTGGCGGCACTTAGAGCTAAGATGAATACACACCCAACAAAACAATTAGAACTTTCTACAGCTGTTCCTGCGTCAGCATTTCGTGGTCAACATTTTTCATCCGCTGCTTTTCAATATCTTGATGGTATTCATATTATGGCTTATGATAATAGTCCTCGAATAAATCATTCGACGTATACTTTTGCTGCTGGAGGTATTGATTATTGGCAAAGTCGTGGAGTCACTAACTCTAAACTACAATTAGGTCTTCCTTTTTATGGCTGGAACTCTAGCGGAGCATCAATGGCATACAAAGATATTGTAGCTGCAGATAGCAGTGCTCCAAACAAAGTCTATCCGAACAATAATACTTGTGATCAATCAAACGGTTATGGCTACAATGCAAAGAAGTTGATTGAGGACAAAGTACAATTGACTTTAAATGAGAATATTGGAGGCGTTATGATCTGGGCCGTTGATCAAGATCACGCTAATCCTTCCTATTCTTTGCTTAATACAATTGATGCCAAATTAGACGGGGGAAGTGGCCCTGGTGGACCTGGTGGAGGTGGTTCTTGTACGCAATGGTCAGCTGGTACGCAATATTATGTAGGTGATATCGTAACATATCAAGGTAGTAATTATATCTGTGTAAACGACAATCCAGGTTATGATCCTGTAATTAGTCATTGGTTCTGGGATCCTTCTTCTCAAAATTGTGATGGCGGTTCTGGAGGTGATGGTGGAGCCTGCGCACCTTGGACTGCCGGCACTCAATATTATACAGGTGATATTGTATCCTATGGTGGGTCTAACTATATCTGTGAACATGATAATCCAGGTTATGATCCTGTAATTAGTCATTGGTTCTGGGAACCTACATCTGCTAGTTGTAGCAAAGCTACTCGTTTGAATACTGCCAGTCAAGCAAGCAAAAATATGAATGTACGTATTTATCCAAACCCATTGAGCAATAATGTTCTCAACTTAAGTGTTGAATCAAATAAAACCTCTCAAATTGACGTGAGGATTTTTGATATTCAAGGAAGAATGATCAAGGAAATAGATTTGGGGAAATTAAATATAGGAGGTAGTAATTTTCAGTTGGATGCTTCTGATTTGGGAAAAGGTTCTTATTTAATTTATATTATTTCTGATCAGGCCACAAAAATTAAACGATTTAACGTGATATAATTACCCATAAAATAAAAATAGATTGATATAAAGAAGGTGCCTGAAAAGAGCACCTTCTTTTCTGAAGATTAAAAATGCGAATTTTATCCAAGAGAATTTATGTTAGTCTGATCGGTTTTCTATCGAAAATTATATTGAAGACAAGGAATTTTCTCTTTCAAATAGTCATATCTCTATAGTGAGATTAACACTAAAAAAACAAAAGCTTTTATAATAATTACTTTTGTATAAAAACAATGATAAAAATACATAGTGAATAAACCTTCTCGAATACTTGAAAAATTAGAAGACATTATGTTAATAATTCTTCCAAATCCTGTTCTACATACTGTGGGATGACATTTACATCAATAATTTCATCAGATAAGTCTTTTTTCTTTTCTTGTAATTGTAATATCTTCTCTTCGATGGTATTTTTAGTAATAAATCGAGTAACCATAACATTACTGGTTTGTCCGATTCTATGTGATCTCGCAATGGCTTGTTTTTCTATAAACGGATTCCACCATGGGTCTAATAAAATTACATAAGAAGCTTTTGTAAGATTAAGACCAACTCCACCAGCTTTTAGAGATATAAAAAAGACAGATGTCGATTCGTTTTCCTGAAACTGATTAACAACTTGTTCTCGTTCATCCCCTTTTGTTTGCCCGGTTAAAGTAATGTATGTAATATTTTGAGTATCACACCATTTTGTATATAATTGTAAATGAGATACAAAAGAACTGAAGATCAATACTTTTTTATCTGCTTTAACCAATGTTGTGATATAATTGGTTACATCTTCGAATTTTCCTGATGAGCTATCAGTATCTGAGTTGATTAACTTAGGATGGTTTGCTAATTGTCTTAATTTGTTAAGCGTGTTAAGGATATGAATTTTATTACTGGTTTGACTATCAATTCCTAACAATAGATTTCGTGCTGCAGATTTTTCAGATACATATTGTTTTTCCTGACTAGAGTGCATTTCTGTATATATAATCTGTTCTGTAAGTTCAGGTAAGTCTTTGGCAACTTGTTCTTTGGTACGTCTAAGAATAAAGGGATCAATAAGTGTTTTGAGCTCTTCTATTCTTTCCTGGTTTCTATGTTTTTCAATTGGAATTTTAAAATATTCTTTGAAAAAAGGAAAGCTACCTAATATACCAGGGTTTATAAATTGCATTTGCGACCATAGATCAGATAATGAATTCTCTATTGGAGTACCACTTAAGGATATTTTATGTGCCGAATTAATTTTGTTTATAGCCGAGAATAATTTAGAATCTTTGTTTTTGATTTGTTGACTTTCATCTAAAATGAGGTAGTTGAAATTAATTTTTTCTAAGACACTTATATCTTTGGTTGCGGTAGTATACGTGGTAAGAATAACATCATAACTTTCTAAATAAGGAGCTATTTTTTTTCTATCAGAACCGGTATACTTTATAATACTGAAATGTGGTGCAAATTTTAGAATCTCTTGTGCCCAGTTAAAAATTAAAGAAGAAGGCAATATAATTAAAGCTTTAAGAAAGGTTTTTATTTCTAACGGATTACTAAATAAATCTAGCTTTATCTTTTCTACTTCATTTTCCTGTGGAGTAAGTTGGTCTTTGGTGAAAGCTAAAGTAGCAATAGTTTGTAATGTCTTCCCTAACCCCATATCATCTGCCAGACAAGCCCCTAAGTTATTGCTGTTATGTTGTACCAGCCATTGTACCCCTTTTTCCTGATACGGGCGTAATGTAGCTTTAAGTAATGGTGATTGGGTATATGAAGTTTCTGTTGGATTTTGTATGTCAATTTCTTCTGGAGTTAATACCTCCTGTAGTATCGTATAATTACTCTTGTTAATAATGATTTTTTCTTCTTCTACTTTTCCAAAACTAGCTAACTTTCTATATCGGGTCATCCAAGAATCTGGAATTAGAAAAATAGTATCGTCATCAACAGAAAAAAAACGATTATTCTCTTTGATATGATTTACAAATTTTGAAAACGGAATTTGTAAACCTCCAATAGTGATCACTCCTTTTATGTCAAACCAATCACTTTGTTGTTGATTATCAAACTGAATGGCATGAGGAGCTAAAAGAATATTTTTATTATCAATTTTAGGAATTATAGATTTAAAACCTTCTTCAGAAAGTTGTGACTCATGATTTGTGTACCATTGAAATATAGAAAAAGAATCTTCTGTTGCTGTTTCTAACAGTAAATTATCATTTAAAGACAATCCTTTACTTGTAAGTAAATCAATAATCTTATTTTCTGCACCAGTATCTCTTCTAGTCTGAATAATCTGTAACTCCTCTTCTTTACCAAAATGTACATGAGAAGCAGTGCTCTTTTGGCTATAATGATCAAAAATATCAGTATCATACTCAAAAATAACTTTAGCTACATAATTTCCTTTGATAAAATCTTCAATAATTTCAATAGTATAACCGGTAATGCTATTTTTTATCTGGATATCAAAACCAACAGCAGAGATATCTATATTTTTGATCACCGGAATAATGATTTTTTCTACATACGTTTTAATATGTTTTTGAGCAATGGTAATTACTTCTTTGGTAAAGAAAGGTTTTAGCTTATTCGCATTAATATTATTAATTTGATATACTTTTTTGTTTAAAACAATCCATGCCGGATCATTTAACAGTATGGTTATATCATTTTGCGAAGGAATATATTCTTTCTCGTGATCACTGAGAGAGAAAGAATATTCGATACCATCATTAGTTTTTTTAAAGGTTAATAATGGATCTAACGCAGTATTTGAAAAATGAATTTGAGATACTGAAACAGGATCTTTTCTATCTGCTCGAAAACAAAGGGGGTATTGATTTTCATAAACCAGATTATAAAACAAAGCTAATTTTCTATTGATGAAAGCAACTATAATTTCTTTAGTTTTTTTATCCTTTACTAATTCTGATAGCTTTAATTTTTTTCTACTTTTTTTAGGTTGAAATCTTTGCTCTAGATTTATAGGTTTTAAAAGATTACATATACCTAGTATTTGTTCATGAGGTGATTCATAATAGCTGATATTAAAGCTTTCTAAGGTACTTGGAATCGCCTGTTTTTCTATATAGCCTAAATGGTTTTCTTTTATGGCTACTATATATGCCTCTGGCAGAGGAGGGAGTTCAATATTGGGATAAGAAACAAGGTTGTAACAGATGCAAAAAGAATCCATTTTTTGAGCAGGTTAGGGGAGAAATTCAGTTAATTTATAATGTTATGGTCTAGATAATATTATCTAAACCATAACATATAGTATATATTATGAGTATGATTTATTTTGTTACAAAATCAATAACAGTTTTAGTAATAAAATCTATTTGTTCATTATCTAGTTCTGTATGCATAGGTAAGGAAATAACTTCTGTAACCAGCTGATTCGTAACAGGAAAATCAGCTTCATTATATCGTGAGTCTTGATATGCCTTTTGACTGTGTAATGGGATAGGGTAGTAGACCCCACAAGGAATTGCATTATCATTAAGATGTTTGACTAAAGCATCACGATCAGTATTAATTACTCTAAGGGTATATTGATGAAATACATGACAATTACAAGTATTGCAAATTTTACCTTGGGACACATCACAAGTATTTCCTTTTGCTGATGGGGTTATGATATTTTTAATTCCTTCAAACGCTTTATTATATTTTCTTGCGGCTGTTCTTCTTGCATCATTGTAGCGATCCAAATTAGGTAATTTTGCTCTTAAAACTGCTGCCTGTATAGAGTCTAAACGAGAATTTACACCAACAACATCATGATGATATCGCTTGTACATTCCATGATTTACTACTCCTCGAATAATATGTGCTAGCTCATCATCATTAGTAAAGATCGCACCTCCATCACCATAGCATCCTAAGTTTTTAGAAGGAAAAAAAGAAGTTGACGCTACATGGCCAATAGTCCCTGTTTTTACAGATTTCCCATCTTCAAATGTATAACTTCCGCCAATACCCTGAGCATTATCTTCGATTACGTATAAATTATAGTCTTCTGCAATTGCCATTATTGCATCCATATTGGCTGCTTGACCAAACAGATGCACAGGCACAATAGCTTTGGTCTTTGGTGTAATTGCTTTTTTTATGGCTTCTGGATCAATATTAAAGGAATCAGGCTCTACATCTACTAATACTGGAGTAAGTTGAAGCAATGCGATTACTTCTACAGTTGCGGCAAATGTAAAATCTGCTGTAATCACTTCATCTCCTGGTTGAAGACCAAGTCCCATCATGGCAATCTGCAATGCATCTGTCCCATTTGCACAAGGAATTACATGTTTTACATTTAGATAATCCTCTAGTTCTTTTTGAAAACTATGAACCTCGGGTCCATTAATAAAAGCTGTGGAATGTATAACGTTAAGTACAGATGAATCTACTTGTTCTTGAATTTGCTCATATTGACCCTTAAGATCAACCATTTGTATTTTCTTCATGAATGTGTTTATTGTAACCTCACGAAAGTACAAAATATTGATACGATTGCCAATGTGAACTATAGTTTTGATATATTTTTTATTAACTGCAAATAATAAAGTGAAATGTATCTAGACATACATTTCACTTTACATATATATCAACTCACTTATTCTTTATTAAATTTTATAGTTTTAAAATCATCAACGTTAAGAAGATAAATGCCACTACTTAATGTTTGTAATTGTTCAGAGATATTATATTTTAGACTCTGATTTGTTCTGATTGTAAAGCTTTTAATATCTTTTCCTGTGATATCATATATCTTTACGTTTAGCCAATTATTTAGAGTAGTGTATCCTTTTATAAATAAAACGGCTTGGTCTTTAACCGAGTTTGGTGTAATCTGAATTGATTTCTCTGGTTTTTCTAAAGTATTTTCATTTTCTATAGTAGTTAAATTGTTTTTGATATCTCCCACAACGAATCCCGAAATAATACTTCTTCTAAAATTTCCTTTATTTTCTGAATTTAGAAATAAACTATATACACCTTCTTCCAGATTCCTGGTGTCGAAATAAAAACCATCTTTATCTTTCTCAAATATGATTACTTTAGAATCATTTTGTAAAGGTGTTCCATCAATTTTTGAAGTTTTGGTTATCACAGCTCGTACTTCAGTATTTAGAAGCGACAAAAAATCTTTTTTATCAGAATAAATCTTAACTTTTAATATTTGATGATTCTTTTCTATAATATGTTCTAAAGACATTTTTACTCCGCTATTTTGTTTTACAAAAGCTGCGAATCGAGAGTCACTTTTTAATGTTAAGTCATGTTGTGAAACCGGAATAGTAGTTTTATGACTTTCTGTACTAAAGCTTTTTGATAGATTTAATTTTTTATGATTTTTATCAAAAACCTTAAATTCTGCAGTTGGATTTTCATGAATAACTTCGGTTACTGCATAACTAGAGTTTTTATCTAATACGATGCGATCATATTCATTTTCAGATTGGATAATATAATAATTACTTTCTATCTTAAAATTATTATGGTTGGTATCAGGAGTGATGGTGTTTTTTGGAGCACGATTTTCGATATATGATTTTATATATGACCAACTAAACTGTCCCAGACTAACATCAAGGTGATCAAAAATAGCTCTCGAATCATTTTTTCTAAATACATACTCGGCACCAGGTCTAAGTGTACTCCTGTAAGGAGCCACACCATCATTTATTCCCTGGACTGGAAGCAAAATCCCTCCTGTAAGTAAAAAAGCAGGAGCTGCAATAGTAGACCCTTTATAATAACCTGACGCTCCTAGTACAACAAACTTTTCTGGTTCATTATTGGGATGATTATCTAAAAAAGGTCTTATAACATCTCTACAATAGTATGTTGTTGAGGTTCTGGCGCCTTCATTTAACCCAGTAAGTTTCCAAGCCCAATTTAACCAGGGCATCTGTGAAATATCTGCTAGATATGTACCCCAAAAAGGAGTGCCAAGAGCAAATGCTTGCGCTACTTTGTTCTTTTTTCCATAATGAAACATTGCGGCTTCTGAAGCTTTTCCGCCATTGCTATGCGCTATTAAATATAATTGGTCTACATCGAATTTTTGAGTAACAATATCAATAGACTCGGCTAATAATTTTCCATTAATCCAAATTCCTTCTCCTCGCGTAGTCGCTACAAAAACAGCTTGGTACCCTTCATTGTAAGTTTCTTGATAAAAAGAATTGTCAAATAAGAATTGGGATTGGTTGAGATCAATATATCCATGATTAAATAGAATTACTTTACCATTAAAATTTGGAGGTGTAACTCCATAATGAATTGTGGACTTAAGTAGAGGGCCAATAAAAAAAGAGCTTAGGTTTTCAGGTTTAGGAAGTTGTACCTCGCGGAAGCTTTGAGAGCATAATATAGCACATGAGAATAGCGCAATTAAAGTAGTTTTTAATTTCATAAATATTGAGTTTGTGTGAATATTGATATCAAGTTATTTAATTTTTAAGACAAATAATAGATTATACGTATAATATTTGGGTTTAAATTGTTGATTCTTTAAAATAATCAAGAAGCTTCTTTTGAAATTTTCCATGTTGTTTTACAACAAAGAGCTGTATTTTAGCAATTCATAAAAAAATCATCATTCTTGAGCGTTTTATACAACTTCTTTATTGCGATATTTGAAAATATACTTCCGATTATAGGAATGTTTAGTCCTAAACTAAAATTGTTTGTAGAAGGAAGGAAAAACGTTTTTCAAATAGTAGATGAAAAAATATTCGCCGAGGATCGTGTCCTCTGGTTTCATTGTGCATCTTTAGGTGAATATGAACAAGGAGTGCCTGTGATGGAAGAGTTAAAAAAAGAATATCCAAATCATAAGTTATTGGTTACTTTTTTTTCCCCTTCAGGATATGAAGCTAAGAAAAATAGTACGCTAGCTGATCTCATAGTATACCTTCCGATAGATACCAAGCGCAATGCTCAGAAATTTATAGAAAAGGTACAACCAGAATTAGCAATTTTTGTAAAGTATGAATTTTGGCCTAATTACCTTAAAATGCTACAAACAAAAAATATTCCTGTGGTATTTATATCAACAACATTTAGAGAAGATCACTCTTTCTTTAAGTGGTACGGTGGTTTTATGCGTAAAACACTATTGATGGTGGATCATTTTTTTGTTCAGGATACAGAGTCCAAAAATTTGATCGAAGGGCTTGGTTTTAATAATGTTACATTAAGTGGAGATACACGTTTTGATAGAGTATCACATCAGATAGAGATGGATAATCATGTAGATTTTATTTCAGAATTTATTAATGATCGACTCTGTATTGTAATGGGGAGTTCCTGGCCTCAAGATGAAGAGGTGTTTATAGATTTCGTAAATGAAGCATCAGATAAAATTTGTTTTATTATCGCTCCTCACGAAATTAAAGACAGTAGTGTGAATGGATTGAGAGGGAAAATCAAAAAGAAAACTGTTGTATATTCAGAAAAAGAAGGTATAGATCTAAAAAATCAACAGGTTTTTATTATGAATACAATAGGGTATTTATCAAGAGTATATAGTTATGGAGATATTGCATATGTAGGAGGCGCTATGGGAACTGGAGGATTGCATAATATTCTAGAACCAGCTACTTTTGGAATTCCTATCATAATTGGTAAAAACTTCGAAAAGTTTAGAGAAGCAAAACAATTACAAAAACTAGCCGGACTATTCTCCATTACTAATGCTGTCGAATTTACCAATGTGATTCAGAAACTTGCAGAAGATAAAAAGT
The DNA here is from genome assembly GCF_007489275.1 of Aquimarina algiphila. GTDB lineage: Bacteria > Bacteroidota > Bacteroidia > Flavobacteriales > Flavobacteriaceae > Aquimarina > Aquimarina algiphila. The sequence goes on along the minus strand of NZ_VLNR01000037.1, from coordinate 10,878 downwards.
TTAGAGAGAAGACAGGAATGATTTCTGGACACTTTATTAATAGCAATACAGGAGCGACAAATATAATTGTCGAATATTTATCTAAGAAAATAGATTAGATTTTTAAGAATTGTTGCTTTTTAATGGGGCTACGTTATACAGTTACCGCCTCATTAAAATATCGTCGAAAAGGAAGCATTTCTTTATAAACTTCTATGACTTTATCCATAAAATCATCGCTAAGAATATCTTTTTTGGTTAAGGGATGAATAACTGCAAAAGTTCGATGACGAAGTAAATCAATATGCTCATGATCTACAGTATAACCTTTTGGAGCTTTTTTTAGTTTATCTTCATCAGGAAGCATTCCGCCAAAAGTACGCTTGAAACTTTTTTTATTTATGATTTTCACTAATTCTTCTCCATTATAATCAATGGCTTCTCGAATACTATTTAAAATCTTATTATCAGGTTTCCAGTACCCACCAGCTAATAAACACTCTGAGATTCCGATATGAACATAAAAATCTCCTTGTTTGGTACGCTGATCGAGTCCTGCCCCAAAATGATCCTTATACACAGGCTTGTTTGGGTGAAAAAGTAAGTTGTTATTGATGCGATTAATCCCTTTTTTTCCTGGAGTTGGAAAGTAGTTAGGGTCAATACCTGCTAATTTCGAATCCAGATCATCTAACCATTGAACAAATGAATTTCGAATGGTTTGATACTGTTTTCTATTAGCATCCATCCATTCTTTATGATTGTTGTTTTGTAAATCTTCAAGGAATTGAAAGAGCAAATTAAAATCCATATCGCTACTCACAAGATTAAAATAATCCGTTTAACTCTGCGTCGATACGATTAATAATACTTCCTAAATCTTCAGGGTTATCTACAAAATTGATATGGTCTACATCAACGATTAAAAGGTTTCCTTTATCATAATCATGCGCCCAGGCTTCATACCTCTCGTTAAGTCTACTTAGATAATCAATACTAATTGTATTTTCATATTCTCGACCACGTTTATGAATTTGGTTTACGAGATTAGGAATACTACTTCTCAAATAAATAAGAAGATCCGGACCTTCAACAACATTTTCCATAAGATCAAAAAGTGACCTGTAATTTTCAAAATCACGATTGGTCATCAATCCCATTGCATGTAAGTTAGGAGCAAAGATATAGGCATCTTCGTATATAGTTCTATCCTGTATAATATCTTTTCCGCTTTCGCGAATATCGAGTATTTGTCTAAAACGACTATTCAGGAAATAAATCTGAAGATTAAAAGACCAACGTTCCATTTTGTTATAGAAATCTTCTAAGTAAGGATTTTCTAATACATCTTCAAAATGGGCTTCCCATTTATAATGTTTAGCAAGTAATCGGGTCAATGTAGTCTTTCCGGCACCGATATTTCCAGCTATAGCTATATGCATATTCGATTATTTTTCTCGGGGTGTTCTTGTAAAAAACGTTGGTTCAAGTTTGGGCGTAAATATAATAGAATTTATGAGGAACATAAAAAGGATGGAAAAGAATTTCAATAAGATTTATGTTTTGAAACCTAGTTAATTACCTAATTGTGGATATAGAATCTAAGAGAATTAGCACTAACAGACGAGTTTATATCCATACCCTCTTACATTAATAATCTGTATAGAATCGTCGTTTTTTAATTTTTTGCGAAGTTTTGTTATAAAGACATCCATACTTCGTCCATTAAAAAAATCATCATCACCCCATAATTTTTTGAGTATCATGGATCTATCCAGTACCTGATTTTTGTTTTTTACCAAATGAAATAACAGATGTGCTTCTCTATGAGTAAGTTGTTGATTTAGTTCTTGATAAGTGAGTGTTTGTTTTGGGAAATCAAATATATAGGCCCCAATAGTAATTATCTCTGCACTTTTCTGTAGAGTGATACGGTGTAATAAATTATTGATTCTCACGATCAATTCTTCCATACTGAATGGTTTTTTAAGATAATCGTTTCCGCCAATAGTAAATCCTTCAACTACATCCTGAGTTTGTGACTTGGCTGTTAGAAATATAATAGGAATTGCATTATCCTCTTGTCTAATTTCTTTGGCTAGTGTAAAGCCATCTTTTTTGGGCATCATCACATCCAATACCAATAGTTTAGGAGCTTTTGTTTTGTAGAGAGTGTATGCTTCTTCGCCATTTTGGGCAAGATATACTTTGAAATTTCTAGTTTCTAGACTCTCTTTGATGATTTGACCTAAAGAAGGTTCATCTTCTGCAATTAATATTTTGATGATCTCAGCCATTAGGTAATATGATTTTGAAATTTGTTACTCCTTTATCTAAAGATAACTGTATGGTTCCGCCATGTTTTTCGATAATGGTTTTGGTATAGAATAATCCAATTCCAAAACCCTTAACATCATGAGTGTTTCCTTTAGGTACACGATAAAACTTTTCAAATATTTTCTCTTTATGTGCCTTAGTAAGTCCTTTTCCATTGTCTTCAATTTCTATCAAAATAGAAGAAACTATTGCGTTAATATTTACCTTAATCAAATTCCCTCCATATTTGATGGCGTTGTCAATTACATTATTAATAGCATTCTCAAAATGAAATACATCAATTTTTAATCGTATATCTTTTTGTGTACTGTTGAAGATGATTTTTTTTTCTGGTGAATTTACCTGATGTTTATCTGTAATCGTTTGGATATAATCTGTGAGATATATTTCTTCTGTGTTTAATTGTAGTTTATCACTGTCTAAAGTGGCAGTTTCAAGGATTTTTTCTACCATTATATTAAGCTTGCTCAATTGATTTGAGGATATCGTTGCATATTTTTTAGTCTTTTCTGGATCGTTTTCCTGATTAAAGTTTTGAATGCCTTCAATTGCAGCGCTTATGGTAGCAATGGGTGTCTTAAATTCGTGTGTGATATTACTAATTAGATCATTTTTTAGTTCTGCTAATTGCTTTTGGTGATTAATGATTCTTAGTAAAAAAAGCAGGCATCCAACTACAATACCCATTAATAAAAAAGATAAAAGAATACCTAACAGATTTTTTTTAAAAATAGTTAGTTTTTCATTAGTGAAGAATAATTCTAGAGAGCTTACTTTAGGGAGATATATGGATTCTGAAGAAGTGCTTAAGACAGCAGTATCTACAATTTTATTTTTAGTTTTTGTTTCCTTACCAAATGGGTCAATATATTTTAAACCGTAATCTACAGTAATGTTTTTTCTAAGAAATTCTTGTTGTATTAAAGTATCTATTTTTGGAAGTCTAAGAGAATCCTGAGTAATTGAAATCACAATTTTAGATGTTAATTGTTCGAATATCTCTTTTTGGTGTATACTGTCGTGTTTTCGTAATAGAGTCAATTTTGCTCTGTCAGATGAATTATTATTTGCTGTAATAAATAAGCGCTTAGGAGGGTTGGATATATTTTCTTTTGATAAACTTCTAATTATTGATATATCAGCCGTATCAATACTATCAGAAAAATTATAAGTTTTAAAATCAATACAATCAGAGTCCATATCTCGCATAAGATTTCTAAAATTCTCTTTTCTTAAAAATTTTCTAAGATTAGCAGAGTCTGAAGCAAAGCGTATTGTGTTTTCTTCTGCGAGTTCAGTGTAATATTGGTTTACTGCATTGTCCAAACTGATTTGTACTTCATTAATCAGTTGTTGTTTTCCAGATTCATAGTTTTTTAAATTCCAGTATATCTGAATATCAAGTGTAATAACAATTACAGCAATGATAAGATATAGTATATTCTTATAACTTTTTCTTCGCATAATTCAAAAGTAAGACTCTTATCTTATATAAAACGAATCGGTTAACACACGTTAACACTGGTTAACTGTTCTATTAATGTTTGGTTTACATATTTGTACAGTAATAATCAAAAACAATAGTTATGGTACGAATTTTAATATTGATATTCCTTTTTGTATTTGAAAGTTTGTTTGCTCAGGATTTTCAAGGTATAGCAACGTATAAGACAAATCGCAAGGTAGATCTTAATATGGATGATTCCAGAATGAATGCAGATATGCAAAAACAACTTCAGGAAATGCTCAAAAAACAATTTCAGAGAGAATATACTTTAAACTTTAATGGTACAGAATCTGTCTACAAAGAACTTCAAAGCTTAGAGGGGCCAAAACCTGCTAGCGGTGTACGAGTTATGATAGCGGGATCTGGGCCTTCTAATGTTTTATATAAAAATAGTAAAGAAGGAAGATATGTAAGTAAACAAGATATGATGGGTAAATTATTTCTGATAAAAGATAATCTAGAAGAGCTAGATTGGATATTAGAAGATGAAACCAAAACTATCGGAGCTTATACCTGTTATAAAGCAACTGCAAAACGTATGGGGCAACGTTTGAGAAATATAAGAATTGCTACTGATAATAATGAGGAGAATACTGATGAATCCGAAGAAGAAGAGATTACAATTACTGCATGGTATACTCCAGAAATCCCTGTATCTAATGGTCCAGGAAATTATTGGGGATTGCCAGGTTTGATATTAGAAGTTGGTGATGGTGATGAAAATATATTATGCTCTAAAATTGTTCTCAATCCCAAAAAGAAAATAGAAATCAATGCACCGGTCAAAGGCAAAGTAGTTTCTGAACAAGAATTTGAAGAAATTATGGAGAAAAAAATGGAAGAAATGAGGGATCGTATGTCAAGAAGAGGTGATGGAGACGGTTTGAGAATTCGAATTGGAGGATAAGAATTTTAGGTAAAGCAATAATCTGATGAGCATATACATTAGATTATTGTTTTACAATAGGAACTCACAATGTCACGACTATGATTTCTGCACATAGAAACGGATAAAATCAATCATAGAATGAGTAAAAAAATACAAGTACTGGTATTCCTTTTCGGAATAGCACAGGTAGTTAATGCCCAAAAAAGTCAGATTATAGGATTTGTAAAAGATTCAATTGGCAATTCAATAGAAATGGCAAATGTAATTGCATATAAAAAATCTGATAATACAATGGTTGGATATGGGATTACTAACGCAGAAGGAAAGTATAAAATTTCGGTACCGCAAAATAATGTTTACCTTCTTAAGGTTAGTTTTATTGGGCTTTCTACAGAAGTGAAGTCAATTGAGGTAAACGCTAATAATGTTACTGTGGATTTTGAGATGAAATCTCAGGAAAATAATTTGGATGAAGTAGAGATTGTATATGAAATACCTGTGGTTGTTAAAGGAGATACATTGGTTTATAATACAGATTCTTTTGTAAATGGAACAGAAAAAAAGTTGGGTGATGTTTTAGAAAAACTTCCAGGTGTCGATGTGAATGAAAATGGTGAAATTGAAATAGAAGGAAAAAGGGTCTCAAAAGTGATGGTAGAAGGAAAAGATTTTTTTGATGGAGATTCAAAATTGGCAACCAAGAACATTCCTGCTGATGCATTGGATAAGGTAGAAGTGCTTCGTAATTATGAAGATGTAGGACAGATGAGAGGTCTTCGCAATTCACAAGATCAGATAGCAATTAATATTAAGCTTAAGGAAGGAAAAAAGAATTTCTGGTTTGGTGACATTACTGCAGGATCCGGAGTTGGAGAAACAGAACGTTATATCATTAAACCCAAACTGTTTTATTATAGCCCGTCATATAGTTTAAATATTATTACTGATTTGAATGATATCGGTGAAGTTCCGTTTACAAGAAGAGATTATTTTAATTTTACAGGAGGATTTAGAAATTTGGGAAGAGGAGGAACGTCATTCACAATTTCTACAGATGATCTTGCTTTTGCAACACTACAGAATAATCGTGCAAATGAAATAGATACCAAATTTGGAGCTGCTAATTTTAGTGTTGTTGCCAACAAAAAATTAGACCTTAGCGGTTATGGTATTGTAAGTAATACCGAAACAGATTTAATTACGAATACACGCAGAGTTTATATTGATGATACTCCAGACGCTTCAGATAATACTGTTGAAGAAACTTCAGAAAATACACAGCAAAAAAGCACTTTAGGATTACTAAAATTAAGCGCGAGTTATAGGCCCAATACCAATTTTAGATTAGATTATGATATTCTTGGAAAAGGTTCCAGGCAACAAGAAAATGATATTTTCCTTTCTAGAAGATCAACCATTTCTGAAGATATAAATGAAAGGCTCGAAAATACTCCATTTTCTATACAACAGAATACAAATGCATATTATACGCTTAACGCTAAAAATATATTTTCTCTTGAAGCACAGCATCTTTTTCAAGAAGAGGATCCCTTTTATAATGCGATTCGAACAGAAATTCCGTTTAGAGGTATTTTTACTCAAATTAATGATCCCTTAGATCCTGCCTCGGATATCTTTGATCCTTTAGAAGAATCAGATCAGTATAATATCAATCAGGAAAAAAACACGAAAACCAGCAAATTAGATGCAAAACTGGACTATTATTATGTGTTGAATAAAAAGAGTAATCTCAATTTTACCTTAGGAACTATACAGAGTGCACAAAACTTTAATTCTAATATTTTTCAAACTCTTAATAATGATAGACGTAATGATTTTGAAACCGAAGAATTTGGTAATCGAGTGAAGTATAATTTTAGTGATGTTTTTGCAAGTATGCATTATAAATTTATTACCGGTATTTTTACAATTAACCCTGGTGTCAGTCTTCATAATTATGACTTAAGAGACCGACAATTAGGAGCTGTTATTCACCAAAATGAGTGGAAGATACTACCAGATTTCTTTGTTTTGGCTCAGTTAAAAAGTAGTGAAAGTTTTAGGTTGAATTATTCGATAACAGCAGAATATACAGATGTCAATAGATTGGCAAGGGGATATATATTTAATAATTATAACTCCTTAATACAAGGAAACCGTAATTTAGAAAATGCTTTGTATGATAATTTTTCTCTAAATTATTTTAGCTTCAATATGTTTAATTATACCAATGTTTTTGCTAGAATCAGTTATACTAACCGACGTAATCCAATTAAAAACACAAGTGTTATTAATGGAATTAATAGAGTGAATACTTCTGCGAATTCTAATTTGGCTGATCAGGTATTTTCTGCTAATGGAAGGTTTAGTAGAACATTTGGTAAAATGAAAGGGGAATTAGATGTAAAATATAAACTGGTCTAGCTTTAATAATATTATAAACACCCAACCTAGCGAAAGTATAAGTCTTACCCAAATGTATAGGACAGAATGGTCAACTAATTTTAAGAAAGGACCAAATTTTGATATAGGGTATAGTCTTACAATAAACGACTATGATAATAATGGAGCAGAAACGACATTTTATACCAATCAACCCTTTGTTCGTTTAGACTGGTCATTTGCCAAAAGTTTTTTGATAAAATCTTCATATAATTATTATAATTATAAGGATACCCAAACTACACTTAATGAATATAGTTTTTGGGATATTGATATGTTGTATCAGCAATCCGATAGTAAATGGGAATATAAATTTTCTGTAACTAATGCATTAGGTACAAAAAGTATTAATAGGGATAGTTTTAACGAATTGTATAATAGTACCTCTAGCTATGTTGTTCAACCTAGATACTGGATATTAAGTATAAAATATAATTTGTAATTATCGTATAGGTTATTACGACCAATAAAAAAACAAACCACCATGACCATTTATAAAATATTTGGATTTCTTTTGATAGTATTAACAATTACTTCTTGTAATCAAAGTCAAAATGATACGTCTAAGGACAAAGAACAGAATCCTAAACAAGAAATGGAAATAGATAAAGCGCAAGGTGTAATTACAAAAGTAAGCTCTCAAAATTTTGAAGATACATATAATACATTAGTAGAAATTATTACTAATAATCCAAACCTTAAGATTGTAGCTCAATTGGATCATCAAGCAAATGCAGCATCTGTTGGTTTAGAGTTAAACCCTACGCGAGTGATTATGTTTGGTAACCCTAAGTTAGGTACTCCATTGATGCAAAACTCGCAAATCACAGGGTTGGACCTTCCACAAAAAGTACTGGTATGGCAAGATGATGAAGGAGTTGTAAAGGTCTCTTATAATGATCCGGAGTTTTTAAGGCTTCGTCACGATATTAATGGAAATGAAAATATATTACAAACAATTACGAAAGCTTTGGATAATATTTCAAAAGGAGCTGCGGCTTTGTAGTATAAGATAATAACAATTTAGTTGAGTTAGCCTATATTTTACTGATGTTATTATCAGGTTTTAAGTATCCTCTTGAAAAAGCTAATATTTTAGCTTTTTCAAGAGGATTAATTTTGAATCTTCACTTTGATAGGTCCTCCACTAGATACATAACTACCCCCTATTTCATCAATATTAATATTTAGTTCCTTGTCCGTATTGATATCTGTCAAATCTACTTTGAGTTTATCATAAGTGTCAATGCTTTTGATGTTTACATCAATTTCATCTGTATTACTTAAACGAACAGTGATAGTGCCGTCGTCATTAATTGGTAAAATACCATATTTTGACTCAGAGCTATTATTGGCATGAGCTTTTGGAATGATATCCATATCTCTAACTACTATAATAACTAGGCAAATAGCAATTATACTCATTATAAATTTTGTATAAGAATCAGTTTTCATACTATGTTGTTTTTATTTATAAAAATGCACCAATAAAGATGCCAAAATAGAAAAACATATTAGGTTTGATTTTATTAATTAGTTATTATTCTTCAAATGTTGATATTTGATTTTGAGAACCCTATCAGTATAGCGTGACATTATCAATTAATAATTCTGAAAATTCTTCCTTGTCAGAATGTTTTTAATATAATATACATCAATAAGTTTTTGAAGTATATCCGAATTCTTTGAAATTCAATTTTTTAGGATATTCAAATTTTTTAATCCTGTTAGATTTGTATGATTTGGTACATAAAATAGCAGAAATAGACTATAAATTAAATGGTTTACTTCTTTTTTTAAGTAATATTAACATTCAAAACCCGTTTTGAGGGAAACAAACTAACCAAACATTTCAATCATGACTAAACAAAGTAGTCGGTTGCATTTTCTTGATGCAATACGAGCATTCGCTATTATTATGATGCTTCAAGGGCATTTTGTACATACTCTTTTAGGAGATACATATCGAGATAGAAACAATTTAATATATTCAATTTGGGAATACTTTAGAGGAATGACCGCTCCTACATTCTTTACCATTACAGGTTTTATTTTTACGTATTTATTACTCAAACAAAACTTAACCGGATTAGAAAACCCTAGGGTGTTAAAAGGAATAAAACGGGCAATTAAAGTGATTTTTTGGGGATATTTATTACGCCTGAGTTTTTATGCGATCTTTAAAGGAACGGTAAACCCTTCATTTTTCTTTGTTGATGTATTGCAGTGTATGGGAACGTCTTTGTTGCTGTTGATAGGAATGTATCTTTTATTATATCGAACAAATACTGCTTGGTTTCAAAATACTGTATTAGGTATGGGAATCATTATCTTTCTATTGCAACCAATATATGGAAGTTGTATTTTAGAATTTTTACCAAAAACTGTAGCAAATTATTTTACGAGTAAAAATGGATCAGTTTTTACATTGTTCCCATGGTTTGGTTATGTATGTTTTGGTAGTTTTATAGCTAGTCTTTTTCTTAAGTATGGAAAGCATAAAGTATTTTATCCATTTGCCATTACGTTACTTTTTTCTTTAGGAGCAATATTAGTTTTTTATTCTTCAAGCATATTAATGTTGTTTTATGACTTGAGTGGTATTACTGTATTTAAATCTGTCGCATATAATAATTTTTTATTTATTAGATTGGGTAATGTGTGTATGCTTTTCTCTGTATTTATTCTTATGAGAAATTATTTTACAGGTAAAATAATGACCAAAATAGGAGGTAGAACACTCTCTATCTATATTATTCACTTTTTTGTGCTTTATGGAAGCTGGTTTGGGTTAGGGCTTAACAGTTTCTTTTACCGCACATTAACTCCACTACAGGCTTTTATAGGTGTATTATTATTTGTTTTTGGTATTTGCGCATTGGTTTTGTATTATTATAAATATGAAGAACAATTAAAGCTTCGTTTGCATTATATAGTAGATTTAATTACCAAAAAAGTAATAATGTCTCTACCAGAAATACTTCTTTTACTTAAAAATGATATTATTCGTCTTTACAGAAGTATTCGATATGCGAGGCGTTAGTGTTGTTTGATTTTATTACTTTTTTTTATTAGGTTATAAATCAGTATCTTATAGAGGTGTAATCAATATATGTATTATTATGCCAACAATAAAATCATTAAATAAATGGGCTAATGCACATACGTATTACCCATTAGATTTATTAAGAGTTGCTCTTGGGGTATTTTTATTCATAAAAGGAATAAATTTTATTAGCAATAGCCAAATTCTTGTTGACCTTATCAAACCTGTTCAGAATCTTGCAGGTTCTATGATTATTATTCATTATGTTGCTCCCGCTCATTTAATAGGAGGGATACTTATCGCATTCGGTTTACTCACTAGGTGGTCGGTAATGGCTCAACTTCCTTTACTTTTTGGAGCCGTTATTATTAATTTCATAGGAGAAATGAATACAGCAAATTTAATTATTGCCAGTACAATTTTACTGTTATGTGTATTTTTTCTGTTCTATGGATCCGGTAAACATTCTGTAGATTATTATTTAAAAATGGAGCAGTAGTGTATATAAAAAGGCTACTCATTACGAGTAGCCTTTTTATATATGTTTGTCTTGTCCTAAAATAAGTTGACACAAAATTGACTTATTTATGAAACATTCAGAACAACCAAGGAAGAAGCGTACACAACGAGATTACAATTTAGGCTTTAAATTGGCAATAGTTGCCCAAGTTGAAAAAG